>JBJMVV010000254.1:0-34257 GCA_045810505.1 Massilia sp. | reverse complement strand
CGCTTCGATCCGCAGGACCTGCACAAAGCGCCGCACGCCGGCCGGCTCACCCAATGCCGGCAAGCCGGCAAAGCGGTTGAAGGCGCCCAGCGCAATCACCCCCGCCACCAGCACCAGCTTGCCCGCCAGCGCCTGCAGATACGGCGTGAAGCCTGCAAGGGCAAAATTCGGCAGCAGTGCCAGGCGCAGCAGCGCGCTGACCAGCACCAGCAACAATGCCGCCGTCGCCACCCGCGACAGGCGCCGCGCCAAAGCTTGCACGCTATCGCCCTGCCACGGCGCGGTGGCGCCCACCAGCACCACGCCCGCCCAGGCGCAGGCGCCGCACAGGTGCAGCCAGTGGGCCGCCATCGCCCAGCCCAGATCGCCGTCACCGGCGGCGTGACTGACCATGGCGCGCGTGTAGAGAAACGTGGCCAGCGCGACCAGCGAGCCGCTTGCCGTGCGCCAGCGGGCACAGAAACCGGTCGCCGCCAGCGCAGCGATGCCCAGCCACCAGGCCGCTCCCGCGTGGCTATGCAGCAATAGCACAGTCAGCACCGGCGCCACCGATTCGTCCGGAGCGTCAGCCAGCGCCGCCGCCTGCAGCACCAGCACGAGCAGCGACAGCGCCGTCACCGCCAGCAGCGCCGCCAGCGCAATCCGCCGCCACCCGGGCCGGCGCAACAGGGCCCCGCCCGCAGCCGTCGACAGCGCCAGATACAGCAGGGTATCGGCCAGGCGCTGGGCCAGCAGCAAGTCGGACATCGGGGCGCGGCTATTTGACCTCGAAGCTGAACATGCCGCGGCTACGGTGGCCGTCGTGGCTGGCGGCGGACCAGCGCACCTGGTAGCTGCCTTTGTCCAGCTTCGGCAAGGTCGCGCTCAGAACGTGGGCATCGGCCGTATCCAGCGCCGGCTTGCCCAGTTCGAGCAGGACGCCCTGTGCGTTGCGCAGGGAGACGGTGCTGAAAGCCGGCTCGAGCACCTCCGAAAAACGCAGGCGCAGCACGGGCGGCGTGCGGACCAGCACGGCGTTGGCGGCCGGTTCCGACGCCGCCAGGCTGGCATGGGCCATGGCAAACGGGTCTGCGAACAGCATTGCAGCGCCCACCCAGAATTGCGCTCTCGTCAATTGTAACTTCGCCATCGCAGTTTCCCTTCCATCAAGCCACACACAATCGCCAAACAACGCATTAAATCAAGCTGTTGCGCCACCACCCCAATTGTTAAATATCGCTTGCTGCGCAGAAAGAACCGGGCTACATTTGCTAGCAGCGCTCGCCAGACCGTGCGCCTGTAATGCCTCCGCCGGCCCCACTCCTGCCGCTTGCCCGTTCACCACCGTTTTGATTCGATGGGTCCGTTATTCATGGACGACAGCTTCCGCCACCTCACCTGGTCACACCGCACATTGTCACGCAGCGCATTGTCACGCCATATTGCCGCCACCTGTTTTCTGGTCGGCACAATGCTGGCCGGCGCCATGCTGTCCTGCGCCGCTGAAACCACCGCCAGTGCCGGCCCGAGCCCCCTCGCCGCCCGCATCGCGACCCTGGGCGAACTGGGCAGATTTTCCCCCGCGGCGGCGCGCACCGCCTTGCGCCAACTGGAAGCGGCGGCGCGCAGCGCGCCCCTGCCCGTCAAGGCCGACTACCTGTTCTATCTCAGCCAGGCCGAGCGGGGCGTGGGCGACACCGGCGCCGCGCTGGCCCTGGCCGACGAACTGATCGCCGCGGCCGGCTCGGGCAAGCTGGCCGACAAGTCCGCGCTGGCGCGTGGCCTGCTCAGCAAGGCTACCACCTTGTCGGAACTGAAGCAGCTCAAGGCCTCGCATGCCTTGCTGTGGCAGGCCGATGCCCTGGCTGCGGCCAGCGGCGACGCCGCACTGCGGGTCGACACGGGCGTGGCCAGCGGCCAGGCCCATGCCGAGGATGGCGATTTCCCCGCCGCCCTGTCCAGCATTGCCGGCGCGGCCGCGCTGGCGCGCCAGCTTGACCAGAGCATCCCCCAGATCGTCGCCCTGAACGCGCTGGCCCGCCTGTACGACCAGTTGAAGGAGTACGACAAGGGCTTCGCCACGCTCGACGAAGCCTATGCGATTGCCGCCCGCGCCGGCGTGCCCGGCCACGTCGCCCTGCTCAAGAACAGCGAATACGGCCTGGCCATCGACACCGGCCAGCGCCCGCGCGCCCTGCGCGCCCTGCTGGCGGGCCTGGAACTGGAGCGCCGCATCGGCGCCACGCCGCTGGTGGCCAACAGCCTCATCAACCTGTCCGACATGGCCCTCAAGGACAAGCGCTTCCCGGCCGCCTACGACTACGCGCGCGACGCCATGCAGGCCGCGCAGGCGCTGGGCAGCAGCCATCGCGAAGCGGTGGCCCGTTTCAACCTGGGCAGCGCGCGGCTGGGACAGGGCCAGCTGGCCGAGGGCAAGCGCCAGATCGAGGCGGCCCTGAAAGTGCTGGCCGACGAGGGCGACATGCCGGCCATGCAATCGGCCTGGAAGGAATACGCTGACGCCCTCGAAGGGGCCGGCGACGCGCCCGCCGCGCTGGCCGCCCTGCACCGCGAGCGCGAGCTGACCGATGCACTGTTCAAGAAGCAGCGCCAGGAAGCCATCTGGAACCTGGAAGAGAAATTCGGCGCCGAGAGCAAGGCCCGCCAGATCGTCAGCCTCAATCAGCAGAACGCCCTCAAGTCGGCCCAGATCGACAACAACCGCCTGCAGCAGAAGGTGTGGTGGCTGCTGGCCACCGCCCTCACCTTCGGCGCCATCATCACCGCCTTCCTGTACCGCCAGGTGCGGCGCGCCAACGCCCATCTGAAGCGCACCAACATCGAGCTGAAACACCAGAGCAGCCGCGATCCCTTGACAAACCTCTACAACCGGCGTTATTTCCAGGATGCGATGCGCGCCGCCGAGAGCCTGCCGGGCCGGCGCGATCCGGACAGCGGCGCCCTGTTCCTGATCGACGTCGACCACTTCAAGCACGTCAACGACGCCCACGGCCATGGCGTCGGCGACCAGGTGCTGGTGATGATCGCCGCCCAGCTGCGCGAAATCCTGCGCGAGACCGACATGATCGTGCGCTGGGGCGGCGAGGAGTTCCTGGCCTGGCTGCCTGACCTCAAGCGCAGCCGCCTCAATGAAGTGGCGGCGCGCCTGCTGGCCGGTATCGCCGCGCGGCCCCTGCTGCATCAGGGCGCCGTGATTCCCGTCACCGTGTCGATCGGCTATGCGCCATTTCCCATGCCGGCCGCGGGCGCCGAACTGGGTTGGGAGCGCATGGTGCACCTGGTCGACATGGCCCTGTACATGGCCAAGAGCCACGGCCGCAACCGCGCCTACGGCCTGGCCAGCATCGCCAGCGCCGACAGCGCCGCCCTCGATGCGCTCGACGCGGGGCTGGAACAGGCCTGGCGTGAAGGCGCCGTCGAAATGGCCGTGGTGGTGGGCCGGTGAGTTCTGCGGCCCTCGCGGTGGCGCTGGCGGCAGGACTGGCCGTGCCCCCTTCGCCAATGCAGGGGAACGCCCCGGCCGAACTGCGCGTGGTGGTCGACTCCAGCACCGCGATGCCCATGACCGAGATCGCGCATGGCGAAGTGACCGGCGGGATTCACCGCGACCTGGGCCTGGCCCTGGCGCGCCAGCTTGGCGCGCATGCGCGCTTTGCGGCCATGCCGAGAAAGCGCGTGGCGGTGGTGCTGCAAAACGGCCAGGGAGACCTGGCGTGCCACTACCTGCCAAGCTGGCTGCCGGGCCAGTTCGACTGGACCACCGCCTTTCTGCCCAATGCCACCATCCTCGTCACCCGCACCCAGCACCCCGCACCGGCCGGCCTCGATGCCCTCGGCGGCGTCCCGCTCGGCACCGTGCTGGGCTTCGCCTATCCGGAAATGCAGACGATGCTGGGCCCCCAGTTCATCCGCGACGACGCCGCCGACTCGCTGCAGAACCTGACCAAATTTGCGGCCGGGCGCAACCGCCATGCCCTGAGCAACGAAGTGTTTTTCACCTACCAGCAGCGCCTTCACCCCAATCTGCTGCAGGTGCACCGCCCCTTGCTGGTGACCCGTTTCGATGCCCGCTGCGCCGTCTCGCGGCGCGGGCGCTATTCGCTGGCCCAGGTCGACCAGGCCATCCGCGCGCTGCAAAAGAGCGGCCAGATCGACGCCATCTACGCGAAATACCGCTAGTTTTACAGGCACGCTGCATCCTCGTTTCCCGCATGACGATAGTTACATTACTTCGTTTGCGGGCGCACCCGTGCGCGCTAAGCTGGACCATCATTGTTCCGTGTGAGCGTCCATGTCCGCCATTTCAAACGCATTGCCCATCGCATTGTCAAACGCCGTGCCAAACGCAGTGCCCAAGTTCCGCGCCAGCTTTTCCATCGTCCCCTTCGACGCCCCGCTGGGCGCCGAGGTGATCGGCCTCGATGTGGGCGCCCCGCTCGACGACGAGGACTTCGCCGCCCTGCGCCAGGCCCATCTCGACCACCATGTGCTGGTGTTTCGCGACCAGCACATCACGCCGCGCCAGCAGGTGCGTTTCAGCCGCCGCTTCGGCCCCTTGCAGATCCACGTGCTGCGCCAGTTCCAGCTGCCGTCCGATCCGGAGGTGCTGGTGATCTCGAACATCCGCGAAAACGGCGCACCGATTGGCCTGGGCGACGCCGGCCACTTCTGGCACTCCGACCTGTCCTACAAACCGGTGCCGAGCCTGGGCTCCATGCTGCACGCCCAGGAACTGCCGGCCAGCGGCGGCGACACCCTGTTCGCCAACCAGCACACGGCCTGGGACACGCTGCCGGCGGAACTCAAAAAGGCCGTCGAACGCGCGCGCGCCGAGCACAGTTACCTGGCCCGCTACGCGGACCTGCAAAAGCTCAATCCATGGCGCCCCAATCTGACCCAGGCCCAGATCGACGAAGTGGCGCCCGCCATCCACCCGGTCGTGCGCACCCATCCAGAAACAGGCCGCAAGGCCCTGTTCGTGAGCGAGCATTTCACCACCCGCATCGTCGGCCTGCCCGATGCCGAAAGCCGCGCCCTGCTCGACGCCCTGTTCGCGCATTCCACCCGCGAAGCGCTGGTGTACCGCCACCAGTGGCAGGCCGGCGACATGGTGTTCTGGGATAACCGCAGCGTGATGCACCAGGCGGCCGGCTGCCCGCCCGACCAGCGCCGCAAACTGTATCGCACCACCATTGAAGGCGATGTGCCGTTTTGAACATCGTCGTCCCACACTTTTTGAAAGCCCCCATGCGTCCGATTCTTTCCGCCGTCGTCCTCTCCGCCCTCACCCTGTTTGCCGGCGCCGCCCAGGCCGAAGGCAGGCTGCGCATCGCCGAGCAGTTCGGCGTCGTCTACCTGATGCTCAATGTGGCCCAGGACCAGAAGCTGATTGAAAAGCACGGCAGGCAGCAGGGCGTGGACATCAAGGTGGACTGGATCAAGCTCTCCGGCGGCAATGCGGCCAACGACGCCCTGCTGGGCGGCTCGATCGATGTCGCCGGCGCCGGCGTTGGCCCCCTGCTTACCATCTGGGACCGCACGCGCGAACGCCAGAACGTGCGCGGCGTCGCCTCGCTCGGCAACTTCCCCTATTACCTGGTCAGCACCAACCCGGCCGTCAAAACCATCGCCGATTTTACGGAGCGCGACCGCATCGCCCTGCCCGCCGCTTCCGTCTCGGTGCAAGCGCGCATCCTGCAGATGGCCGCCGCCAGACAATGGGGCGTGGCCGCCAGCACCCGGCTCGACCGCTTCACCCAGTCGCTGCCCCACCCCGACGCCACCTCCGCCATCATCGCCGGCGGCACCGAGATCAACGCCCACTTTGCCACCCCCCTGTATCAGGACCAGGAACTGGCCGGCAATCCGAAAGCCCACGTGGTGCTCGACTCCTACGCCGTGCAGGGCGGCCCGGGCTCTTCGACGGTGCTGTACGCCAGCGAAAAATTCGTCAAGGAGAACCCGAAAACCGTCAACGCCCTGGTGGCGGCGCTGGCCGAAGCTGCCGCGTTCATCAAGGCCCACCCGGACCAGGCAGCCGACGCCTACCTGCGCGTGAACGGCTCGAAAACCGACCGCGCCCTGCTGCTCAAGGTGATCACCGATCCCAAGGTGGAATTCAAGGTGGCGCCGGAAAACACCCAGGGTCTGGCCGCCTTCATGGCGCAGGCAGGCGTCCTCAAAAACAAGCCGGCCAGCTGGCGCGATTACTTTTTCGCCCATCCGCTGCTGCCCGACGGGAGCTGAGATGAGCGCCGCCGCCAGCCACCTGCAAATGGTCGACAGCGCTCCGCTGCTGCGCGCCGAACGCCTGTACGTCGAATACGCCGGCAACGACGGGGCCCGCGTGCGCGCCGTGCACGAGGTCAGCTTCGATGTTCACCGGGGCGAGCGCTTCGTGCTGCTGGGACCATCCGGCTGCGGCAAATCGACCATCCTCAAAACGGTCGCCGGTTTTATCACTGCCAGCGGCGGCACGCTCTCGCTGGGCGGCCGGCCCATCACCGGGCCGGGGCCGGACCGCCTGGTCGTGTTCCAGGAGTTCGACCAGCTGGCGCCATGGAAGACGGTCAAGGGCAATGTCATGTTCCCCCTGCTGGCAACGGGCGTGCCGCGCAAGGAAGCGGCGGCACGCGCCCTGCACTGGATTGAACGGGTGGGGCTGGCCCGCTTTGCCGACGCCTATCCCCATACGCTCTCTGGCGGCATGAAGGCGCGGGTGGCGATTGCGCGCGCGCTGGCGATGCAGCCGGCCATCCTGCTGATGGACGAGCCGTTCGCCGCGCTTGACGCCCTGACGCGCCGCCAGATGCAGGAGGAGCTCGAAGCCTTATGGCAGGAGCACCGCTTCACCATGCTGTTCGTGACCCACTCGATCGAAGAAGCGCTGGTGGTGGGCAGCCGCATCCTGCTGCTCACGCCCCATCCGGGCCGGGTGCGTGCCGAACTGGGCGCGGGCCAATTCAATCTCGCCAGCGCCGGCAGCGCCGCCTTCGCGCAGGCCGCCGGGCGGATTCACCGGCTGCTGTTTGGCCAGGCCGATGCCGCTGCCGCGGCCTCTCCCGATACCGGCGCCCGCGCACCTGAAGGCGCGGCCCTGCTGGAGCGCACGCCATGACCACCAGCACCGCCCAGTGGGATCCGCCGGCCCGGCCCGACATCGAGTACGTGCTGCCGCCATGGACGCCGGCGCTGGCGAATGCCGGCGCGTCCGGCCGGACCGCGCCGCGCTGGCAGCGGAGCCTTTTCGAGCGCGCCTGGCTGCGCAAGGCCCTGCTGCTGATGCTGCTGGCGATCGGGTGGGAAGCGTTGGCGCGCTGGCAGAACAACGACCTGCTGCTGCCCGGCTTCGTGCAGACGGCGCAGGCGTTCTGGCATGGGGTCGCCTCGGGCGAAATCGGCGGCTATCTGCGCGTCTCGCTGGGGGTGCTGCTGACCGGCTATGGCGCCGGTATAGTCTGCGCCTTCGCACTCACGGCGCTGGCGATGGCGGGCGCCTTCGGGCGCGACCTGCTGGAGACCGCCACCGCCATGTTCAATCCCCTGCCGGCGATTGCCCTGCTGCCGCTGGCCCTGTTGTGGTTCGGCCTGGGCCAGGCCAGCCTGATTTTCGTGCTGGTGCACTCGGTGACCTGGCCGCTGGCCCTGTCCACCTACGCCGGCTTTCGCAGCGTGCCCGAGACGCTGCGCATGGCGGGGCGCAATTACGGCCTGCGCGGCCTGCCCCTGATCGTGCGCATCCTGGTGCCGGCCGCCCTGCCCTCGATTTTATCCGGCCTGAAAATCGGCTGGGCCTTCGCCTGGCGCACCCTGATCGCCGCTGAACTGATCTTCGGCACCACCTCCGGCAAGGGCGGCCTGGGCTGGTACATCTTCCAGAGCCGGAACGAACTTTATACGGACAAGGTGTTCGCCGGCCTGGCCGCCGTGATCCTGGTAGGACTGGCGGCAGAGCACCTGGTGTTCCAGACGCTGGAAAAAATCACCATCCGCCGCTGGGGCATGCAGCGCTGAGCGGCGGCAGCCCTTCGTGGCCCGGCCGTTCGTGGCCCGGCCATTCGTGGCCCGGCCCACCCTGATCGGGGATCACGGCGGATTCAACATCGAAGCGCGACCAGGCAGTGGTCACTTCTTGTGTTCTGCGTCACCGCGGTCCAAGGCAGGGACAGGCAGCAAGTGCCAGTCCCCGATGCCGCGTCATTCCCATGTTTTAACAGTCGTCAGAAGTTCGCAGCATCAGGGACTGGCACTCGGTGCCTGTCCCTGCATGTTGTCCGCGGCGATGCAGAACCCAAGAAAGGACCGCCACCACCCCAGGCACGGAAAGCGCTACGCGCCCTTTGAAGCGGAGGCATCTTCCGCCACCAGCGCCATCAGGTCCTCGATCCGCACTGGTTTCACCAGGTGCAGATCGAACCCGGCGGCCCTGGTGAGGTCGCGGTCCTGCTGCTGGCCCAGGCCAGTCAGCGCCACCAGGCGCAGGCTGCGGCCCCAGGGTTTGCCGCGCAGGTGCAGGGCCACCTGGATGCCGCTGATGTCGGGCAGGCCCAGGTCGAGCAGCACCAGGTCGTAGTGCTGCGCCTGGGCGGCGGCGATGGCGGCGCCGCCCGTGTGGACGCAGTCGGCCTCCTGGCCCAGGGCTTCGAGCAGTTCGACCAGGGTCTCGGCGCCGTCGACGCTGTCGTCGACGACCAGCACGCGGCGTGCGGCGGCGGGGACGGCAAGCGGCGCCTCGACTGCATCGGCCGCGGCGCTTTCGTGCGCCGCGCTTTCGTGCGCCGCGCTTTCGTGCGCCGCGCTTTCCTGCACGGCCGCCAGCGGCAGGCGCACCGTAAATTGGGCGCCCTGGCCGATGCCGGCGCTGCTGACGCCAATCTCGCCGTGATGCAGGCGCACCAGGTGGCGCACCAGCGAGAGACCGATGCCCAGACCGCCCCTGGCCTGCTCGCCCTGGGCGTGCACCTGGGAGAACATGTCGAAGATGGTGGTCATGGCTTCCAGCGTGAGGCCGATGCCGTCGTCGCTGATGATGATCGCCACTTGATACGTGCCGGCGTCCGCAGCCGGCTCGATCCGGGCAGTCAGCGCGATCTGCCCGCCGGCGCTGGAATACTTGGAGGCGTTGGTGAGCAGGTTGGTGAAAATCTGGGTCAGGCGGGTTGGGTCGGCCTCTAACCAGACCGGACCATCGGGCAGGTGCACCGTCAGTTGCTGGGCGGCGCCGTCAATCAGGGGGCGCACGCTCTCGATGGCGTGTTCCACCGCGCTTTGCAGGGAAGTGCGGGCCAGGCGCAGGGCGATCTTGCCGGCGCTGATGCGGCCGATCTCCATCAGGTCGTCCACCAGTTCGACCAGTTGGCCCACCTGGCGCTCGATCACCTGGCGCGATTTGCTCCACACGTCGATGCGCTCGCTCAGCTTCATCAGTTGCACGGCGGTGGCGATCGGCGCCAGCGGTCCGCGCAGTTCGTGCGCCAGCGTGGCCAGGTATTCGTTCTTGCGCAGGTCGGCCTGCTGCAGCAGCGCCTCGCTCTCGCGCAGGCGGCGCGCGGCGCGCTCGCGCAGGGTGTGGTCGGTGGCGATCGTCATCACCGATTCGACCTTGCCGTCGCTGCCGAAAGTGGGGATGGCGCGGGTGACGAAAAACTGTTCCTCGCCGTCGGGATTGGCGTAGCTGAATTCGAATTCGCGCACCACGCCGTGGCGGATCACGTCTTCCAGCAGGGCGCGCCAGCGCGCGCACATGACCGGATCCATGCCGAGATCTTCATTGGTCTTGCCGATGAAGGCGGCCGGCGGCATGCCGGTGATGCGTTCGATGTTCGGGCTGACGAACAAGTGGCGCCGCTGCGTGTCGAAGCGGCTGATGACGTCAGGCAGGTTGTCGATGATGGCGGCCAGTTCGCGCTCGCGCCGGGCCGTGGCCAGCCGCGCTTCGGTGGCGGCGCTGACGTCGATCACGGCGCCGCTCATGCGCAGCGGCGTGCCATCGTCGCCATAGCTGATCCTCCCGCTGCCGCGGATGAAACGCAGGCGCCCGTCGGGCAGGACAATGCGGTATTCGCAGACGTAGTCGCGCCGGTCCGCGATGGCGCCGGCGATGGCCGCATCGACGTCGGCCGCGTCGTCAGGATGGACCCGTTCGCGAAAAGTCGCATAGGTCGTCAGCACGCCCTCGCCGACGGCAAAGATGGCGCGGTGATGGCGCGACCACAGCACTTCGTCGCCGCCCATGTCCCAGTGATAGAAGCCGATGCCGGCCGAATCGACGATGTGGTCGAACACGTCGAGTTGCGCCAGCGGATCGAGCGAGGCCATGACGGCCTCGGTGTCGGGCAGGCGGCCCTTGCTGACGGCGCGGCGGGCCCACCAGGCGTGCGCGGCCCAGCCAAGTGCGGCAGAGAACACGCCAGACAGCGCGGCCGCCGCGGCCAGCGTCGGCCATCCTGCCGCCAGGTTCTGCGCCGCCATCTCCACCGTCACCATGCCCGCCATCCGCTCTCCGCCGTGTGCGCGCCGCATCGCGCCGGCCGGCCTGGATGGCCGCCGCGTCATTACATTGCTTACATTAATTATACATATTTCATCTAATCATCATTTTTACCACGCCTACCGTGCGCACCCTTGAACCGAGGGTCGTTTTGTTAATCTTTTGATCTATACTCAGCACAAATGAACAAGCCCGATCGCCTGCTTGGGCGATTTTTTTGCATGACACTGAACGCATGAACAAAACCAGCACGGCGACTCGCCCACCCGCCCAGCGCATGTTGACCGGCATCGACGGTCTCGACGACATCCTGTGCGGCGGCCTGACCGCCCACCGGGTCTACCTGGTGGAAGGCTCGCCCGGCACGGGCAAGACCACCCTCGGCCTGCAGTTTTTACTCGAGGGAATCAGGCTGGGCGAAACCTGCCTGTATATCACCTTGTCCGAGACGGCCGACGAGCTCGAAGCCGTCGCCGCCAGCCACGGCTGGGAGACGGGCGCGCTGCACCTGTTTGAACTGGCCACGGACGATGTGCTCGATCCGGAGTCGCAGCAGTCGGTGTTTCACCCGTCCGAGGTGGAACTGGGCGAAACCACCCAGAGCGTGATGGAAATGGTCGACCGCATCAAGCCGGCCAGGGTGGTGTTCGACAGCCTGTCGGAAATGCGCCTGCTGGCGCAAAATCCCCTGCGCTACCGCCGCCAGATCCTTGCCCTGAAACAGTTTTTCTCTTCGCGCCAATGCACCGTGCTGCTGCTCGACGACAAGTCCAACCTGGCCGACCAGCACCTGCACAGCATTGCGCACGGCGTCATCAGCCTGGAACAGATCGCCCAGGAATTCGGCAAGGAACGGCGCCGTTGCAACGTCATCAAGATGCGCGGCATTAAATTTCGCGGCGGTTACCACGACTACGTGATGGAAACGGGCGGCATCCGCATCTTCCCCCGCCTCGTTGCCAACGAACATCTCGGCAAGTTCGAGGCGCGCATCTGCTCCACCGGCGCGGCCAGCCTCGATGCCCTGCTGGGGGGCGGGCTGACCGCCGGCACCAACACCCTCATTGCCGGACCATCCGGCATCGGCAAGACCACCATGGTGGTGCGCTGCGTGCTGGCCGCCCTCGAACGGGGCGAAAACGCGGCCTTTTACCTGTTCGACGAAGGCCTGGGCACGTTTTATCGGCGCGCCGAGGCCTTGGGCATGGATCTGCAGCCCTACCTCGACAAGGGCCAACTGACCATTCACCACATCGATCCGGCCGAGCTCTCGCCCGGCGAATTCGCCCAGAAGCTGCGCGATGCGGTGGAACTGTCAAATGTGTCCTGCCTCGCCATCGACAGCCTCAACGCCTACCTGCAGGCGATGCCGGGCGAGCAGTACCTGATCCTGCAGATGCACGAACTGCTGTCTTACCTGAACCAGAAGGGTGTCACCACCATCATGGTGCTGGGCCAGCACGGCCTGATCGGCGAAGTACGCTCCGACATCGACCTCAGTTATCTGTCCGACACCACCGTGCTGCTGCGCTTTTTCGAGTCGAACGGGCGCTTGCGGCGGGCCGTCACCGTCATGAAAAACCGTACCGCCGACCATGCGCTGACCATCCACGAACTGCAGCTGAGTCCGAGCGGGCTGATCATCGGCGACCCCCTGCTGGGCTTCGAAGGCGTGCTGTCCGGCCTGCCTACCTACCGGGGCTCGACCCCGATGATGGAACTGATACCGCAAAGCGACCAGCAGAGTGCTCCACATCCCGCTGCGCAAGGCGCTGCGCATGGCGACTAGCAGGAACGACGAAGAACGCATCCTGGTTCTCTCGCCATGGGGGCGGGACGGCGAAGTGATGCGCGCAGCCCTCGAACGTGAAGGCTTCGCCTGCGATCTGCTGCCCAGCTTCGATGCTCTGGCGGCGCGCATCCGCGCCGGCGCCGGCGCCGCCCTCGTCACCGAGGAAGCCCTGCACCAGGTCGACCTGCGCGAACTGGGGGCTTATCTGGCCGAACAGGAATCCTGGTCGGACTTCCCCTTTGTGGTGCTGGTGTCCAAGCGCGTGTCGCACGACAGCGTACCGGCCCGCAATGCGCTGAGCGAACTGGGCAACGTGATCCTGCTGGAACGCCCCCTCAACGCCCGCACCCTGCACAGCGCGATGGCCTCCGTCATGCGCGGCCGGCGCCGCCAGTACCAGGCGCGCGATGTGCTGGCCGACCGCACCCGCACCGCCGAACGGCTCAGCCGCAGCCAGGCCGAACTGATGCGCCTGAACGAAACCCTGGAAGCGCACATTTCTTCGCGCACGCGCGAGCTGGCCCAGGCCAATGACCGTCTCACCAATGAGATGTTCGAACGCGAGCGGGTCCAGCAAGCCATGGTCCAGCTGCAGAAGATGGAAGCGGTGGGCCGGCTGACAGGCGGCATCGCCCACGATTTCAACAACCTGCTCAACGTCGTGCAGGGCAGCATGGACCTGATCCTGATGCTCTCGCCCGACGAAGGCGCCAAGCGCCGCGCGGAAGTGGCGCGGCGTGCCTGCGAGCGGGGCGCCAAGCTGACCAGCCAGCTGCTGGCTTTTTCGCGCAACCAGACCCTCAATTTGCGCCCTGTCGCGGTACAAGCCATTTTCGACGGCGTGCGCGAACTGGTTGGCGCCTCGGTCGGCTCGCGCGTGGCCGTCGCCTTTGCCGTCGAGCCCGACGCCGGTCACGTCTTCGCCGACGCCAACCAGATGGAAATGGCCCTGCTCAATCTGGCGATCAATGCCCGCGACGCCATGCCCGATGGCGGCGAACTGCGTTTTTCCGCCACCCCCGCCACGCCGCCCGAGGGCCTGCTGGGCGCCGGGGACTACGTGCGCTTCGCCGTCCGCGACAGCGGCAGCGGCATGACGCCGGAAGTGGCCAGCCGCGTCTTCGAACCCTTTTTTACCACCAAGGAAGTCGGCCAGGGCACGGGCCTGGGCCTGTCCCAGGTCTACGGCATGGCGGTCCAGTCGGGCGGCGGCGCCCGCGTCCAAAGCGTACCCGGCAAAGGCACCACCGTGGAA
The DNA here is from genome assembly GCA_045810505.1 of Massilia sp. Classification (GTDB taxonomy): domain Bacteria; phylum Pseudomonadota; class Gammaproteobacteria; order Burkholderiales; family Burkholderiaceae_D; genus JAFCUW01. The sequence continues at coordinate 20,721 of JBJMVV010000254.1, read as the reverse complement.
ATCTGGCTGCCCCGCGCCGCCGCACCGGAACAGGCCGCAGGCGCCGGCAACGTCCTTGCCGTCGCCCCCCACGCCGGCGCCCGCCTGCTGCTGGTGGAAGACGACGATTCGGTGCGCCAGCTGATGGCCGAATCGCTCGAAGCCATCGGCTACGCCGTCACCCAGGCGGCCGACGGCGAAACCGCCCTGTCGATGCTGCGCCAGGCGATGCCGGATCTGCTCATCACCGATTACCTGATGCCCGGCATGACCGGCGCCGAGCTGATGCAAAAAGTCCGCATCCAGGCGCCCGACCTGCCGATGATCATCGCCACCGGCTACGCGGACATGAAGGCGATCGAGGAAGTCATCGGCGAAAACCAGCTGCTGCGCAAACCGTTTCCGCTGGCGGAACTGGCAGCAACGGTGGCGCGGGCGCTCGAGCCGGTGTAAGCCCGCTCCTGCCGGCAGCCGACCCTTCTAACTGGTCAATTGTTCGACTTCCCGCTTGCTTGCACTGTCCTGCTCGCCAGCAGGATAGTGATACCACGCTTCGTGCACGGACAGTTTCTCGCACTGGAAACACTGCGTTTTCGGCCATTTGAACGCACAGCCGGGACAAACGCCCCGCGTCCAAAAGGTGTTCCAGACAGTGCCGCAGGAAGGCATGCAAGCCCAGCGAGCCTCGGAACCGGGGCGCCATTCGCATAGCGGACAGTAAATTTCTGCTTTATCTTGCATGGCTTCTCCTTCGGCTCCTGCTTTGCTCATTGCTCCCGCAGCAGCATCGCTGCGATCGAGGCCGCGCGTGACTACACCACGATGCGGCGCCAGACCATCTAGTTCATTGCCTTGTACGTTAATTGCGCCTTCCTCGTCTGCTGGTCATACGTCCAGATATGCGTGACACTGCCCTCACGCACATTGACCAGGGCGACGCCCTCGCCATCGGCTGCAACGACGATATTCTTGAGCCGACCGCTGCCCCCTTCTAGTGTGCTGTGCAACTCCGCCAGAACGTTTTGCAAGGACAGGATCTCTTGCAACTCACCCAGTGCATTGAAACGCACCAATTCGGCGGCATCGGAGACGGCAAGGAAATCACCGGTCTTCTGGTTCACTGCCACGCTGACCATATCGCGGTTTTGCAAAGAGTGGCTGTCCAGCCATGTGTGCTTGTTTGTATCGTAGCGATACAAGAAGCCCTCGCCGCCGAAAGACACCAGCACCAGAATTGCTTTGCGAGTATCCCATGCCAGTCCGCTGACCCAGGACAGGGGCGGCATGTTCGGGGGTACGGCAACTGTCTCGGTCTTGCCGTCGTGCGCCCATACCAGTTTGCTGCCGTTGCCTTCCAGATAATAGGCCTCGCGTCCGTCGTCGCTGACGGCCGCCGGGCCACCGCGCCGGAAAGCCAATGATTCGCCACGGACGATGCCGGTGTAACGGTTCCCTTTGATGGGGCCGGTGTTGGTATAAGGCAGCTTGCGCCCGTCAAGGCTGATGAGGTCAAAGCTGAAGCGCAGGCGCGGCACTTCCACGCGCAGCCCTTCCAGCGTCAGGTTCGGGTTGGACACGAAGGGCCCGGTCAAGGTGATGTCTGACTGCTGTGCGTAGCTGCCTTTAAAGCGCAGCACACTTTCCACGCCGTAGCGTGCATTGAGCTTGCTTATCAAGGCGCGAAATTCGAGGCTGTCCGACTTGCGGGCATCGGGCAGCTTATCGACCAAAACGGGTACGCCCGGGGGGGCTTGCACGTCGATCCGGCTCTCGTCGTGCGACGCCACCACGACGGCGCGCAGGCGCGTGCCAGCTGACGGCAGCACAACCCAGCGCGTCGCGTGGTAAGACGTCAGCACCAGCAGAACTGGTTTGGCCGTGTGCGCAATGGTGACCTGCGTGAGCGGCTGGACCTCGTACCTCGACACCACCATGACATCAGCGCCCCGCCCCCACTGCCTGATATCGGCGGTCGCGTCGGGCCTGACAGGCAGTGGCGCCCGCGCGCTGCCAGGCGGCCGCACGGCAAGAGCTTCAGGGCTGGTGCTGCGTGCTGGCGTTTTCGCCGTGCGGCCGCCTGCATCGTTCGCGCATGCCAGCGCCGCCGACGCCCTGCCTGCTATGTCGACGCAGCGAACGGGCCGGTCCTGCGCCTGTGCGCCCGCCGCCGGGATAAGGAGCCAGCATGCTACGGCCGCACAGCGCTTGATGACGCGCCAATGCAGGCGGGCGCGCACCTTGGCGCAAGGCGTGGTGTAGGTGGATGATGTCAGCATAGGATTTCGCGTTCGTGGTCGAGGAGTGGGTTAGGAGTGGGTCGAGAGCGAGCCCGGAAGTGAGCCCGATCCCGTGGCTGACGGCGCCGCCCGGAACACGAACTTCAATGCCGATAAAATATTTGCTTGCGACGGTGTTACAGCAAAAGCGCGATAGAACCATGGTGACGTCGTGATGATGAATAGTTCGCCCGATGCACGGCTGCGGCCGAACTCGCAGTGCGCAAACCTAGTCCCGGCGGCTGCAGTGACGGCAGTGATCGCGCCGCGGCAGATTCGGTGCAAGCCGGTTTTTTCCCCCGGCGATCCCTGGCGCTTTTGTTTTAATGCTCCGGCGCACATCGCTTTATTTGACCAAACAGACGCCGCCAGTTCAATATAATTGTCGAGATCAGAGGGCGGCAGACCCAGTTTCTCCTTCCCCTCTGCACGGCCTGCAATGGTCTCGTCGCGGCTTGCCAGGCAAGCGCGCCCGGTTGATGTTGCTTTAGGGTTAAAGTTTCTACTAGGTAATTTACTTTGATTCCCGAAACAAGCAAAATCTTTTCCGCTGGCGTAATTGGATGGCGAATGCAGCGCCGATCAAAAACGTTGCCCTGACCACGAACTGAATGGACGTCGAGCGCATTGATGCACAGCGCATGTTTGCGCAACGCACAGTTTTCCTATAAGTTACAAGGTTCCACGATTTCGTCAGTGTCCCTTGAAGCGCCTTACTCCCCTTGCCGTCATCGCCGCCAGCTGTGTGCTGGGCCTGCTGTATTTCGGACGCGACGTGCTGCAGCCGATTGCGCTTGCCACCATTTTGAGCCTCATGATTGCCCCGCTGGTGCGGCAGTTGCGGCGCCGCGGGCGCCTGGCGCAGATGCCTGCGACCCTGGTGGCGGTGCTGATCGCGGCCAGTACCGTTGCGGCCATCGGCACCGTGCTGGCGTTCCAGCTGGCGGCGGTGGCGAGCGACTTGCCGAAGTACCGGGCGGCGATTCGCTACAAGATTGAAAAAGTGCGGGAAATAACCGAACGGCCGTTTGCGCGGATCGAAGCCGAACTGAGCGCTGTCTCGCCGGCCAATCCAGCTGCGCCCGTGCTTGCGACGGCTGCCGCAAAGAAAGGCGCGCCGCTCGTGGTCAACCAGTCGCAACCTTTGCCGGTGGAAATCCGCCCGCCGAAAGTGACGACCAAGGACGCCATCATGCGGGTGGTGGCCTACACCTGGGGGCCGGTGGGCGAAGCGGGCATCGTGCTGGTGCTCCTGATTTTCATTTTGCTGGAGCACGATTCCCTGCGCGACCGCCTGGTGATGTTTGCCGGCCAGTCCGAGCGGCGCCGCACCATCAAGGCCCTGTCCGACGCCACCGCCGGCATTTCGCGCTTCTTCTTTTCGCAGATGGTGGTCAATATGACCTTTGGCGCCGTGCTCGGCTGCGGCCTGTGGATTGCCGGCGTGCCGCACGCGGCGGTGTGGGGCGCGCTGGCCGCCCTGCTGCGCTTCGTGCCTTACCTGGGCGTGATGATCGCCGCCGCCGCCATGACCCTGTTTGTTGCCGCAATCGATCCTGGCTGGCAACTGGCGCTGACCTGCCTCGGCATGTTCCTGGTGATCGAGGTGACTGTTGCCAATATTGTCGAACCGAAGGTGTACGGCCGCAGCGCCGGCATGTCGCCGCTGGCCATCATCATTTCGGCCCTGTTCTGGGCCGCCATCTGGGGCCCGATCGGCCTCTTGCTCTCGACCCCGCTGACCCTGTGCCTGGTGGTGGCGGGCCGCCACGTGCGTTCGCTGGAAACCTTTTCCGCCCTGCTGGGCCACGGCACCAGCATGAGCGCGGCCGAGCGCATCTATCAGCGCTTCCTGCTGGGCGACACCCGCGCCATCGTGGCCGACGCCCGCACCTTCCTGCGCCACTCCACCTTTGCCCGCTACTGCGACCAGATCCTGCTGCCGGGCCTGGTGCTGGCCGTGAGCGACCATGACCTGGGCCAGACTGACGAAGCCCAGGAAAAACGGGTGCGCACCACCATTGCCGAGGTGGCCGCCACCCTGACGCCAGTCTCCAGCGCGCCCAACCGCCGCCTGCGCCGCCGCGATGTGTCGCTGCTCGATGCCAACGTGGGCGCCCACCTGCGCCAGATGCGCGAAGCAGGCCTGGGCCGCTGGCAGGGCTCGCTCGACGTGGCCGCCTATTCGGTGGTGCTGTGCGCGGGCCTGCCCTCGGAGCGGGACGACCTGCTCACCGAACTGCTGGTGCGGTCGCTGCGCGAAGTGGGCGTCGACGCCCGCAGCGTGACGGCGACAGTGGAGCGCGAACTGCCGGAAAACCGCCGCACCGACCTGGTCTCGACCGTGTTCCTGGCCTACCCGGCGGCCGACGCGCTGGAGCAATGGCTGGTCGCCGCCCGCGAGATGCGCACCAACCTGCCCCAGGCCCTGCTGGCCACCATCCGCCTGCCCTTTGACGACGATACCGAACACCAGGGCGTGGTGGACGCCCACGTCGACATGGTGCTGCGCTCCTTTGAAGAAGGCCTGGCCTTCGTGCTGCCCGACGAAAAAGCCCGCAAGCGGGGCATTGCACCCTATTCCATGGCGGCAGCCGCCTGAATATCCGAGCCGGATCGGCTCTTCCATTGCCCTGTCACGGCCTTGACCCGCTCGCCGGGGCGCCGACAGGGGCGCCGCGCTTTGACAAGGCGCTGATCGCGGTATGATTGTGTCCGGCCAGGCCCGGCCAGGCCCGGCCAGGCCAGGCCAGGCCACGCCAGTGCTGAAACCAACGCCTGAGCAAAGCAAGGAAGCCGGCAATGAACATCTTCAACCTCAGTGGCCACCGTTGTGCAATGACGGTCAGCCGGGCGCACCTGGCGAAGGCCGCGCCCGGAGCGTTCGCATGCGTGTTCGCGTTGCTGGCCTTGACGACGGCCGCGGTGCAGGCCGCGCCAGGGCAAGCTGCGCCAGACCTCGCCGCTGGCCAGCGCAGCTTCGCCGTGTGCGCCTCCTGCCACCAGATCGGCGGCACGGCCGGCGCCGCCTTCGGTCCCCAACTGACGGGGATCGTGGGCCGGCCCGCCGGGTCCACCCGCGATTTCGCCTATTCGCCGGCCATGAAAGCGTCGAAGATCGTGTGGACGGAGCAGAACCTGGCCGCCTTCCTGCGCGATCCCGGCAAGGTGGTGCCCGGCACCAAGATGCGCTTCTGGGGCCTGAGCGACGAGCAGCAAATTGCCAATCTGATCGCGTACATGAAGTCGGTCAAGTAGCAGCGACCTCACGCGCCAGGCAACAAGGCAGCAATACAGCGATACAGCGATACAGCGAGGCACCGAAGCAGCGAAGCAGCGGCCCTGTGCCCCATGTGCTTGCGCCCGCGCGCCGGCACCGCAACTCGGCGCCAGCGCGCTACCCCACGCATCAACCCGTGATCTTCTCCCAGCCGTGGCGAACGGCAGCCTTGAAATTGTCCCAGGCCGAGCCGGGATTGCGTGACTCCCAGTCCTGGCGCAGATTGGGCTCGACATCGTTCCAGGCCTTGCCCCGGTACTGCTCGTTGGCCGCCATGGTCGAGCCATAGCTGTAGGCCGGGGTGTAATCCTGGTAGGGCCGTCCGCTGGCGCCGTAATTGGCATCATAGTGCTTGCGGAAGTAGCTGTCGTCATCCTGGCCCAGCATGCCCGTGGCCGCGCTGCCGGCGTCGCTTTGCAAGCCTGAGCTCATCCCGCTGCCGCCAGCCCCCATCGCCCCGCTCATGCCGGCCGTGTCGCTCATGCCGCTCATGCCGGCACTGCCAGTCTTGCCCAGCTGCTCGACGTCGACCTCGGTGTGCCTGACAGTGTCGGCAATCTGTTCCTCGCGCTGGGTCACTTGCTTCCCGACCACGACTTCCTCAACCACCCGGGCGGCTTTTTCCACCACCGCTTCCTCTGCCGTTTCACGCAACTCAATGGATTTTTCCTGGAAGTTGGCCATGTCTGCGGGGTTGACGGGCTGGTCGACCGGGCGCCGCTCGACGCTGACATGCTCTTCACGCAAGGTGACCGATTCGTTGACCGGGGTTTCCACCACGCGCTGGAAGATGCGCACGCCGCCTCGCTGCACTTCGCGCTTGCCGACCCGCAGTTCTTCCTCGATCACGGGCAGGACCGTGCCTTCGGCGCGCTGTTGCGAGCCCGTGCTGCCACCGCCCATTGCGCCAGCGCCCATGCCGCTTTGCGCGCCGCCCTGGTCACTCATATCCTGGACGATGCCGCCCTGCACGTTGGCCGATCCCGTCTGCGTGCCGGCGCTGCCCGACTGCTGCGACATGCCGGCGTATTGTTGCTGGCCCTGCTGCCCCAGCGCTCCCATTGCCCCGCCGGTGAGCGACTGGCCGCCTGATACGGACTGGCCACCCGCCTCCTCGTCGATGTCGACCGGTCCATGGCGCTCGACAATGTCCGCGGCGCGCTCGACTTCCGTTTCGCTCATGGTGACCAGGGTGAGCACATGCTGGCCCCGCGTGACGGCGTCAGCGTAGCGGGTCGACTGGTCGGCGTCGGAGCTGCCGAACAGGTCGGAGAAAAAGTGTTTGATGCCAGCCGTGAAGGAGCCGTCCTGGTCGGCTGTGGCATCGGTGCTGCCGGCGCTGTTGGCCGCGGTGGTGTTGCCTGTGCCCGCGCCAGTGTCGTTCTGGCGGATTTCCGCGCCTGAGAAGCCGGCGGCGTACAGTTCGGTCTTGGCGGCCTGGGCGTCGGTGCGGTTATCGAATACTGCAATCAAAGTATGTTGCATGGTGTTCCTCCAAAGGTCATGGCCCGTCAATGAGTGATGGTCCTGCACTGCCTTGCCCGCTGCCTGCGCACGCGTCTCCTGCACTTGCATTACTGGCGGCGCGCGGCGTCGCCGCCGTCCGCCTCCCGCTCCCCTTCCGCCCCCCCGCCGAAGCGCTCGACGACAACATGTTCCGACTTCAAGGGCACGGTTTCCATGTGGCGCTGCTGCCGTTCGATCCTGGTGATGCGCACTTCCTCCTTGATGCGGATGCGTTTTTCCACGACCAGCACTTCTTCGAGAATGGGCACGACCAGGGTGTCCCCGTCGTAGCGGCTGACTGGCGCCTGCTCAGGCGTGACAACCCGGTCGACCGGCACGTGGACTACCTCGATCTCCTCCTGGCGCAGCAGGGCCTCGACCTGCTCCAGTTTTTCGCTGACGGCGGTGCGAATCCGCACGCCCCGCCCGGTGTCGACCTCGCGCACGCCGATGTGAACCTGCTCCTCCAGCGCGGGGATGATCAGTTCCCCGTGGTCGGCTGGAAGGCTCTGCGTTGCGGACGGATCGGACATGCTCACTCCTGCTTGATGGATGCTCAATGCCGAGGCTGGCTTGAAGGTACGGGCTGGCAAGCGCGGTAGGCGCTGCCAGCAGAAGATTCCATCCTAGCTGTGCCAAATGCGCCACACGTTCGGAATCAACCAAGGCGATTTGTAGGACCCAGGCGCGTCAAAAAGAAATTGATCAAAATAATTTCGACCGCATTCAAACATGGCGTGCGGCTTAATCCATTTTGGTTAGTGCCTTGCAGAAATTTACGCATTAATATTGCCCGTCGCCTCAGGTCGGCGCACCCGCAAGCACCGGGCCCAAGCTTGCCCGCAACCGTACCGGCACCGCCTGTCCACACCACGATCGGGAACCACATGCATACCCTTCAACGCCTTCGTATCGGTCCCCGCCTCTTCCTCGCCTTCGGCATTCTCGGCCTGTTCATGGTGGCCATCAGCCTGTTCGCGATTGTCCGCATGGGCGACATCGCCGACGCCGTCGCCTTCCAGAACACGGTGCGCACGCACAAGCTCGAACCGCTGTACGCGGCGCGCGAGGCGCTCGACCAGACCGGCCTGTCGGCACGCAATGCCCTGGCCATTGCCGACAATGCCGAGGCGGGCCGCGAACTGGACAAGGTCGACAGCTTCAAGGCGATCTACCTGGCTGAAATGAAAAAGGCCGCGCCCTACTTCAAGGACGATGCAAAATTTGCCAGGGTCGACGCGGACATGCTGACCATGGCGCAGGAACTCAATCGCGTGCGGCCCCTGCGGACCAACGCCAGCCAGGCCGAATTTGCCGCCTTCATCGCCAACGAATGCCGGCCCCTGCGCAACCGGATCGTGGCCGAGTTCGACGTCCTGCTCAAGGGTGTGCAGAGCGATGTCGATATGGCCAGCGGCCGCGCCGACCAGGTATTCGGCGTGGCCAGGAACTGGATCGTCGCCGTCGGCGCGCTGGTGTTTGGCACCACCATGCTGCTCGGCTACCTGATCACCCGTTCGATCACGGCGCCCCTCGACGAGGCGGTGCACCTGGCGGAAACGGTAGCGGCAGGCGATCTTACGGCCCAGGTCGTCGCCGGTGGAAGGGATGAGGTGGGACAGTTGCAGAACGCCATGCAGCGCATGGTCGCGAGCCTGCTGCTGATTATTGGCGAGGTGCGCAGCGGCACCGAAGCGATCCACACTGGCGCCACCGAAATCAGCGCGGGCAACCGCGACCTGTCGCAGCGCACCGAGCAGCAGGCCGTTTCGCTCGAACGCACGGCCCGCTCGATGGGCGAACTGACCAGCACCGTCAAGCAGAACGCGCACAACGCGCGCCAGGCCAACACCCTCGCCGTCACGGCGTCGGAAGTGGCAACCCGGGGTGGCGAGCTGGTGTCGAAAGTGGTGGTGACGATGGATTCGATCAACGCCTCATCGAAGAAGATTGTCGACATCATCGCCGTGATCGATGCGATTGCCTTCCAGACCAATATCCTGGCCCTCAACGCTGCCGTGGAAGCGGCCCGGGCGGGGGAGCAGGGCCGCGGCTTCGCTGTCGTCGCCTCGGAAGTACGCAACCTGGCCCAGCGTTCCGCAGCGGCGGCCAAGGAAATCGCGGCCCTGATCGGCGACTCGGTCACCAAGGTGCGCGCCGGTGGCGAACTCGTCACGGACGCCGGCAGCACCATGGAGGACATCGTCGCCAGCGTACGCAAGGTGACCGATATCATGGCCGACATCATGACCGCCAGCCAGAACCAGAGCGTCGATATCGAGCAGGTCAATGCGGCAGTCGGCCTGATGGACACGGTGACCCAGCAAAACGCCGCCCTGGTCGAGCAGGCCGCCGCCGCCGCCCAATCCATGCAGGACCAGGCCGAACACCTGACCGCCTCGGTCAACGCCTTCAAGCTCGAACACCACGCGGCGCCCCGCCTGGCGCTGGCCGCCTGATCGCGCCGTTGCTGCGCACTCTGGTAGGATGACTGCACGCCAGCTACCGGAGCCCCGCATGCACATCCGACCCGACGATCTCAGCGATTCCGCCATCCACGCCCTGCTCGAGGAGCACCTGCGCGACATGCATGCCCTCTCGCCACGCGAGAGCGTGCACGCGCTCAATCTGGCTGGCCTGCGCCATCCTTCAATCACGTTCTGGTCGGCCTGGGATGGCGATCTGCTGCTGGGCTGCGCGGCCCTGCGCGAACTGGACCCGCAGCATGGCGAGATCAAATCCATGCGCACTCCCAGCGCGCAACGCCGCCGCGGCGCCGGACGGGCTTTGCTGGCACACATCATCGCCGAGGCGGCAACGCGCGGCTACGGCAGGCTGAGCCTGGAAACCGGGGCACAGGCCGGCTTCCTGCCCGCGCAGCGCCTGTACGAACAGGCGGGGTTCCAACGCTGCGGGCCGTTCGGCACTTACCGCGATGATCCCAACAGCGTGTTCATGACCCGGCTGGCGCAACCATGATCTCCGATCTGGCCACCCTGTTTGCACCCGGCGGCAAGCTGCGCGCTGCCATCAACCTGGGCAATCCCCTGCTGGCGCGGCGCAGCGGCACGGGCTCGGCCGAAGGGGTATCGGTCGACCTCGCCGTCGAGCTGGCGCGGCGGCTGGGCGTGGGCCTGGAGCTGCTCGTGCTCGATACCGCCGGCGCGGCGGTGGCCGCGGTCACGGCCGACGATGGCGACAGCCAGAATAATGCCGCAGCCGATGTCGGCTTTTTCGCCATCGATCCCCTGCGCGGCGCGGCGATTGCCTTCACCGCGCCCTATCTACTGATCGAAGGCAGTTACCTGGTGCGCAGCGATTCGCCCTTGCAGGCAAATGAAGAGGTGGACCGGCCCGGCCAGCGGGTGGTGGTGGGCAAGGCCAGCGCCTACGACCTCTACCTGACCCGCAACCTGCGCCATGCCGCCATCGTGCGCGCGCCGAGCTCGCAAGAGGTGGTGGCGACCTTTCTGGCGCAGGGCGTCGAGGTGGCCGCCGGGGTGCGCCAGCAACTTGAGCAGGATGCCGCCCAGCATGCCGGCCTGCGCCTGCTGGCGGGGCGCTTCATGACGATTTCCCAGGCCATGGGCGTGGCCCGCAGCCGCGGTGCGATGGCCCGGCAATATCTGCATGAGTTCGTCGAGGCCATGAAGGCCAGCGGCTTCGTGGAGGCGGCGCTGGCGCGCCACCAGGTCAGCGGCGCCGCGCTGGCGCCGGCCCAGGCCGCACTCTGGCCAGACCAGTAGGCGCAGAAAAGCGGCTCAGACTGCCACGCTGCGCCTGTCGAGCATCTCGCGGATGCGCTGCGCCAGTTGCGCCTGCTGATACGGTTTGCTCAGCAGCTGCACCCCTTCCGACAGCCGTCCGCCCGTGATCAGGGCATTGCGCGTGTAACCGGAGGTGTAGAGCACGGCCAGTTCCGGCAGCAGTTGCACGGCGCGGGCCGCCAGATCGGTGCTGCTGACCGGTCCTGGCATCACCACGTCGGTGAACAGCAGGTGCAGCGCGGCGCCGGAGCTCGCCGCGCTTTCCACGATGGCAAGGCCCGCCGCGCCGTCGGCGGCGTCGAGCACCCGGTAACCCAGCCCCTGCAAGGTGCCAACCACACTGTGGCGCACCTGCTCATCGTCTTCCACCACGAGAATCGTTTCCGCGCCGCCGCGCAGCACTCCCGGTCCCTGCACCGGTTGGACCAGCGGCGCCAGCAGCGAGCGCGGCAGATAGATTTCAATCGTGGTGCCCTGCCCCGCCACGCTGGACAGGCGGATGTGGCCGCCGCTTTGCTTGACGAATCCATAGGCCATCGACAGACCCAGGCCGGTGCCCTGGCCCACCGGCTTGGTGGTGAAGAAGGGCTCGAAGGCGTGCGCCATCACGTCCTCCGTCATGCCGCAGCCGCTGTCGGAAATACTGATCAGGACGTACTCGCCCGGCGCGATATCGGCCAGGCTGCGCGCCTGGCCCATGCTCAACACGGTGTTACGGATATCGACCAGGAAAGTGCCGCCGCCCGGCATGGCGTCGCGCGCGTTCAGGGCCAGGTTGAGGAACACGTTTTCAAACTGGCTGGCGTCGACGAACACATTCCACGGCGCCGGGTCATGGCGGTACTCGATGACGATCTCGTCGCCCAGCGCGCGCTTCAACAGGTCGTCGCGGTCACGCAGGATGCGCAGCAGCTCGACGGCGACCGGCTGCAGGGGCTGGCGGCGGGCAAAGGCCAGCAGCTGCGAAGAGAGCTTGGCGCCGCGCGCCACGGCGGCGGCCACGCTTTTGAGGCGCTGCTCCAGGATGGCCGGGGTCGGGGCGAACTGCTGCAGCAACTGGACGTTGCCATTGATGATCTGCAGCACATTATTAAAGTCGTGGGCGATGCCGCCCGTCAGTTTGCCGACCGCTTCCAGTTTCTGCGCATGCTGCAGGGCCTGGCGCGCCTCTTCCAGCGCCAGTGAACGCTCGGCCGCGCTGCGCTCGGCAGCCTTGCGCTCGGAGACGTCGCGGATGAAGGCGCTGACGGCAAACGAGTCGCCTTCCGGAAAGCCGGCGATGGCCAGCTCGGCCGGCAACAGGCGGCCGGAGCGGTGCAGGGCCGTCACTTCCACCACATTGTTGATCAGGGCGCCCTGCCCGCTTTGCACAAAGCGCGCGAAGCCGGCATTGTGGCGCGCCCGGAATTCGACAGGAATGATGAGGTCGGCAAGCACGCGGCCGACGGCGTCCGCGCTGCTCCAGCCGAACATGCGCTCGGCGCTGGCGTTCCAGTCCGTAATCACGCCGCGTGCATCGAGCGCCACGAAGGCGTCGTGCGAATGCTGCAGGATGACATTGAAACGGTGCTGCTGGTGCGCCAGTTGGGCATTGGCCACGCGCATGGCGTTCTCGGCTTCCTTGGCGCGGGTGATGTCGGTGTGGGTGCCGATGATGCGCAAGGGGCGGCCATCGCGGTCGAACGTCACGGCCATGCCGCGTCCGAGGATCCAGCGGTAACTGCCATCGCGGGTGCGCATGCGGTAGTCGCAGGCATAGGCGGCGCTGCGCCCTTCGACGTAGGCGTCGAGGGTGGCACGCACACGCGAGGCGTCGTCGGGATGGAGCAGTCTCTGCCAGGCGGCGGTGCTGTTGGAGAGCTCATGGTCGGCATACCCGAGCATGCGCTTCCACTGCTTGGAATAGGTGGCGGCATCATGGGCGCGGTCCCAGTCCCAGACGCCGTCACCGGCCCCTTCGAGCGCATATTTCCAACGGAATTCGCTTTCGCGCAATTGTTCCGTCATGGCCGTGGCCAGGTTGAGGGCGCGCCGCTTGCCGCTCCCCAGCGCCAGCACGAGCAGGCTCAGCAAAGCGCTCACCACGCCGCCGCCGATGCCGATCCAGGCCGCGCTGCTGCCGGCAATGCGGGCTTCCAGCTGGGGACTTGAACTCATCGCCAAGGTCCAGCGCGCCCCCGCCACGTCGATCTCGCGCTCGCTGCGAAACGCCGGCCGGAAGCCGTCCGGCGCGGGCGACTCGCTGGCGCTGGAAAACAGCCGGGCGGCAGGATCGATCGCGCCGCCATCATAAATGTCGAGCCTGACTTCGCTTGAGCGTTCGCCGCCCAGGCCCGCCATCAGGTCGTCCATGCGGAATGGCGCCCCCACCCAGCCGACCAGGCTGGCGCGGCGCTGGGCGACGCTGGCCACTGGCGCGCCGCGGCGGTAGACGGGGATGTACATGACGAAGCCGGACTGCACATTGCGGCCGTTTTCCTGGATCAGGCGCACCTTGCCCGAGGCGGCCGCGGCGCCGCTGTCGCGCGAGCGTTCCATTGCCGCGCGCCGGGAGGGATCGGTCAGCATGTCGAAGCCCAGCGCGCGCAGATTGAGTCCGCGGAACGGTTCGATATTGGTAATGGCCGAGTAGATGGCGCGCGGACCGGGCGGCGTGATCGTGTAGTCAGGCGCGCCGTCCGCTCGCACCGCGGCGACATGCGCATCGCGTTCGCTGGCCGGCACCAGCCGCGCCAGGGCCAGGCCCTGGATGCCGGGAAAACGTTCCTGCAAGCCAATCGCATCGACGAACAGGCGGAAGTCTTCACGCTTGACGTTCATATTGCCAAGCAAAAAACCCTGGGTGTCGCGTTCGACCTGCTCGTAGGTGTTCATGCGCTGCTCGATCGAGCGCACGATGCGGCGTACCTGGAAGTCGAATTCGGCCTGGCGGTTGCGCTCGACCTGGTGCTCGGCCATGCGCCACAGCGAAAAGCTCAGCACCAGGCCCAGGATGAAGACGATCAGGGCGATGGCTTCGGCCTGGCGCAGGCGCCAGCGCCGGCCGGACGCAGACGCGCTGGCGCTGACATCGGCCGGATTCGTGGCCGTTACGGAAGGAATGGGATGGTCCGGCGTTGTCGCGCCCGACTGGGGAATGCTTGACGGCATAGGCTGTGGATGGGTGCCACGATTAGGCCTCCATCTTAACAAACCGTGGTGCCGCACGGCATCTTTCAGCCGGGGAAAGCCTTATTCATGGTGAATTCCGCCTTCCCTGTGGCTGGCTGTCCACGCCAGTGCGGCCGAGTGTGAGCAAAGCGTTATCAGCACGGGCAGCCAGATGACGCTTCGTCAACAAAACCCAGGCTGTCAGGGCGTGAGCACCACCTTGCGGCAATCGTCCTCTTTTTTCTCGAACATCTTGTAGCCCTCCGCCGCCTCGGCCAGCTTCATCCGGTGCGAGATGATCACTTCAGGATGCAGTTTGCCTTCCTCGATGGCCTTGAGCAGCGCCGGCATGTGCTGCTGGACATGGGTCTGGCCCGTCTTGAAGCCGATCCCCTTTTCGAACACGTCGCCGAACAGGAAACCGTGAATGAAACCGGCGTAGACGCCCGGCACGCTGACCGTGCCGCCGCGGCGCACGGCGGCGATACACTGGCGCAAGGCCTTGCCGCTACTGCCTTCAAGCTTGAGGTCGGTGAGCACCGTCTCGAGTTTGCTGCCCTTGGCCTCGAACCCGACCGCATCGACCACGCCATCCACGCCGCGCCCGTCCATCGCCTGCAGGATGAAATCGGCGGCGTCGCCATCATCGAAATTGAAGGGCACGACGCCATAGGTCTTGACGGCGAAATCCAGCCGGTACTTGTGATGGTCGATCATGAAAATGCGGTCGATGCCCATCATGCGGGCGCTGGCGGCCGCCATCTGGCCCACTGGACCGGCGCCGAAAATGGCCAGGCTGCCGCCCTTCTGCACGCCGCTGTTCAAGACTGCCTGGTAGCCGGTTGGCAAAATATCGCTCAAGAACAGCACCTGCTCATCGGAGAGGTTTTTCGGAATCTTGATCGGGCCCACATTCGCTTTTGGCACCCGCACATACTCGGCCTGGCCGCCCGGCACGCCGCCATACATGTGGCTGAAGCCGAACAGGGCCGCGCCGGAACGCAGGCTTTTCTTGTTCATGATGGTGCCGCGGTCGGGGTTGGTCGTTTCACAGGCGGAGAACAATTGCATGTCGCAATAAAAGCAGCTGCCGCAGGCAATCACGAAGGGCACCACCACGCGGTCGCCCTTGGCCAGCTTGGTGACGCCCTTGCCGGTTTCCACCACCTCGCCCATGAATTCGTGGCCGAGAATGTCGCCGCTCTTCATGGCCGGAATCTTGCCGCGGTACATATGCAGATCGGATCCGCAGATGGCGGTAGCCGTCACCTTGAGCAGGATGTCATCGTCTTTTTGCAGGACGGGATCGACGACGTTGTCAACGCGCACATCCATGGCGCCGTGGTAGGTCAGTGCTTTCATTGTGGGGGTCTCCTGAAGAAAATTCGAGCTTATCAAGCTGCCAAGCACGCGGCTGTCGGTACGACACCAGAGCCCGTGTGGGACAAGACCGACGAGATTGCCCCGTGTAATGAACGAAAAAAAGCGGCCCGAGCGGGCCGCCTTGCATGCGCCTGAAAACCCTGCTTCAGGCCTTGGCGGGAATCTGCGCCTGGCGCATGCCCTGGATTTTCTCGGCAGCCTTTTTGCCAGCGAGGAAGGCATGATCGGAATTGTAGTACTCCCATTCGCTGTAGCGCCCAGACAGGTGGACATCGTACTGGGCCAGCCAGTTGCGCACCGTCTCCACATTGGCGGCGCGGGCATGGTCGTACAGTACATAGGCATACGGCATGTCGACCTCGTTGGCGGCAAGGATGACGTCGTCCTCGCGGATGAAGCCCACCTTGATGCAGTCCGCAATGCAGCGCGCGATCAGGGCCTCGCCTTCGGCCGGCAGCGGCTTGTAGGCCGAGTAGGAAATCTCGCAAGTGAAACCGAAACCACCTGGCGCGTTGCATTCGGGGCTGGCATTGCCCTGGACGAAGATGCGATGGAAGATCGAATCCTCGGGATAATAAATCCAGTGCTTGTCCGTGACCGCTTCGCGCTTGACGCCGATGTTGACGCAGCGGATCGAGATATGCTGCAAGCCACGCGCCGCCTGGCGCACTTCCGGCGGCGCAGCGTCGCCGATCAGCTTGATCAACTCGGGCAGCGGCATGGTGCTGATCAGGTCGTCATAACGGAAGCGGCGCCCGTCCGCCAGGGCAATCAGGTGTTCCTGCGGCAGCAATTGCACCACGTCAGCGTTCAGTTCGATCTTGCCGTGGATGTGGGGCAGGAAGCCATTCATCAGGGCCTGGAAGCCGCCCTTCAAGGGATAGCCGAAGCGGGCATTGGGGCCCATCGGCTTGCCCACCGGTTCCAGCGCGCCTTCGATGATTTCCTCGAGGTCGGGCAGCGGCACCCGTCCACCCAGCCAGGACGTTTCCATCTCGGACAGGGGCACGGTCCACAGCTTGCGGTTGTAGGGAATGGCAAAATGCTTTGCAATGCCGGCGCCCCACACCTTGTAGATGAACTGCTCGAAATTTTTCACCTCGCCTGGCTGGCTGGCCGCCCCATTGGCGATCTCGACGGTGCCATCGGCGCAGCAGTCGGTCAGCTCGCCATCCTTGACGTCGCCGGTGGCGCAGACACCAGCGGCGGCTGCGGTTGGAGCGGCGGCAGCTGTTGGAGCAGGCGCGGCGGCCTTGGCCGGCTTGCTGTCCTGGTCGAGGGACCCAAAGCGCGCTTCCATGGCGCCGACAATGCACTCGCGGATGACGGCCGGCGGCAGGCCGTACAGGGCGCCCTGGAAGGGATAGCGGGTGTAGACCTGTTTGCTGTAGACCCAGGCTTCACGGTTCTGCCAGTGCAGGTTCGACCCCAGCAGCTTGTCGTACAACTTGAGCACGTACGGATCATTGGAAAACATGATATGGCCGGCATAGTCGAAGGTAAAACCGTTGTCGACAATCGAGCGGCACCAGCCGCCGACGGTCGAATTACGTTCGAGCAGCAAGGCGTCCTTGCCCAGGTGATAGGCGGCGGACAGGCCGGTGGGGCCGGCGCCGACAATCACGCAGGGCACCGTTTGCAGCGCGGCCTGATTTGGCAGTGCATTGACGGCGGCGCCCTGGGGCGCGGTGACCTTGCTGGCCGCGCTGGCGTGGCTGCCTGGGGCGTCGACCGTCGTGGCCGCGCGCGCACGTATCGCCTCGTCGAGGATGGCGTGCATGCGGTCGGCCGTGCTTTGCCAGGAGGTGCCGGCGACGATGGTGCGCATCTCATCGACCATTTTGGCGTGCTGTTCCGGCGTCATCGCCAGCGCGGCGTCACAGGCGGCAATGAAGCGCTCGGCCGTGTCGGCAATCGCCACCACGTGACCGTAGGGTACCTTGACGTCGGTGATGGGCGTGCTGACGATGGGTTTTTCAGCCGCCATGTATTCGAGCACCTTGGTCGGGCTGATGAAGCGGGTCGATTCGTTCAGGGCGAAGGGCATCAGGGCCACGTCCCAGCCCGCCAGGAAGGGCGGCAGCGCTTCGTAGGGCTGCTGGCCCATGTAGTGGATGTTGGCGTTGCGGGGCAGCTGGGCCGGATCGATCTTGACGACGGGACCGACCATGACGAGTTCCCAATTGGGCCGCGCCTCGGCCACGGCCGCCAGCAGGGCAATGTCGAAGCGCTCGTCGATGACGCCAAAGAAGCCCAGGCGCGGCCGGGCGAATCCGGCCTGGTCGGGGTGGCTGATGGCGGGATCGCGCGCGCGCGAAAAATGCGCGGCGTCGACGCTGCTGGGAAAGCAATACGCATTGTCATGGCGGGCGCGCTTGGCTTCGTACAGGCTGGGGCCGCCCGTGAAGACAACGTCGGCCCGGGCCAGCAGCGCCGTTTCCCGCTGCAGCAACTGGCGCGGCGGATTTTTGAAAGCCGACAATTCGTCCATGCAATCGTAGACCACCAGCGCCGGATGCATGCCCTGCAGCAGCGGCATGGCCATCGGAGTATAGAACCAGACGATCGGCGATTCGCCATCCGGAATCAGGCCTGACAGCAAAGGCTGCAACAGGGGAATCTGGTCATCGTGAAAACCGGGGGCGTCCACCGGCGTGTGGGGCTGGCAGACGGTGACGTTGGGGGCGACCACGGTTTTCTTCAGCGTGGGCGCGCCCTCATGGAAAATCGGCTCCTCGATCAGGACGATGTTGTAATGCTCGGCCAGTCTGGTCAGCAGCTGCTGGGGCCGCTGGAAGACGAAGTCCCAGCGCAGATGGCAAAAGACGACGATCGTTGAGGTAGTCATTGCATGTCCTTTCTGCCCGCACGGGCAATGTATGTCAGCGCGATGGCGCCGTGAGCTTACGGCAGTAACCGCCGGTAGAAGAATTGTGTGTCACCGGCGGGCAGACGCCGGAACTGCGCAGTTCATATGTAACAATCGTAACATCGGCAATCTCGTCCAGTGTTTTCATTTATGCATCACAATAATTCTCATAAGAATTAATGTGTCACCGATTTTTACGGTACTAATGGGCCAGTCAGTTGCACGCAGAACGAATTGCGACTTTGTTTAACAATCTGTCAGACCGGTCCTACTTCAGTCTCGGTCGATGCTTACGGTTCAATCGCAAACTTCCGCGTAACTCTTAGTTACAGAATGGCAGTGAACTGCGGCCGAGCGCCCGCCTGGCTCAGGGCATGAGCCCACCCAGCGGCTGCGGCTCACCGAGCAGATAGCCCTGGGCGAAATCGACGCCGATCTTTTCCAGTTCGCGCAGGGTCGCTTCGTCGGCCACATATTCGGCAATGGTCTGACGGCCCATCACGTGGCTGATTTCATTGGTGAAGCGGACCATTTCAAAGTCGATCCTGCTCTGAGTCATCATGCTGATGAAGGAGCCGTCGATTTTTACGAAGTCGACGGGGATCTGCTTGAGGTAGGCAAAGGAGGCCATGCCGGTACCGAAATCGTCGAGCGCGAAGCGGCAGCCCAGGCCCTTGAGCTTGTCGATGAAGGCCAGGGTGTTGTGCAGATTGGCGCAGGCGCCCGTCTCCGTGATCTCGAAACAGAGCTTGTTGGCCGGCACCTTCATGGAACGGATCACATCGACGGCGTAGGCGCGAAAGCCATCGTCGGCCAGCGCCCGCTGCGAGACGTTGATGGAGCACAGTTCGAGTTGCTCGACGTGCGCCGGATTGGCCTGCAGCCACTCGACGGTGGTGCCCAGCACCCAGCGGTCGATGCGGGGCATGAGGTCATAGCGCTCGGCGGCAGGCAGGAAAATTTTCGGCTCCACCGAACCATGGGGCTGCTCGCAGATGCGCAGCAGCAGCTCGTAATGGAGACCCGCGCGGGGCCGCCCCACCGGGTGGATGGCCTGGGCAAACAGTTGCAGCTGGCCGTTGCTGAAGGACTCGCCCAGCCGCGAGACCCAATGCATGTCGCTGCGCCGGCGCTGCACATCGGCGTCGCCGGTTTTCTGCACGAACACGCGGTTGCGCCCGGCCTCCTTGGCGATGTAGCAGGCGTGGTCGGCCAGGCGGAGCGCCTCTTCCACGCTGGGCGTATCGTGTTGCAGGGGAATCAGGCCGACGCTGACGCCGACGGAAAAAGACTGGCCCTTGCAGCTGTAGCGAAACTCGCGCGTGGTGGCAAGCACCTTGTGCGCCACCACCAGCGCTTCGTCGATGGAACAATGTTCGACGATCAGGGCGAATTCGTCGCCGCCCAGGCGCGCCAGGGTGTCGCGCTCGCGCACGTGGCCGTTGTACAGGCGGGCCAGTTGCTGCAACAGGTCGTCACCGGCCGAATGGCCGCAGGTGTCGTTGACGATCTTGAATTGGTCCAGGTCCATGTACAGCAGGGCGGCGCCGTGGCGCGGTTCGTTGCGCACCCGGTCGAGCGTGCGCTGCAGGCGCAGGCCGAATTCGCGCCGGTTCAGCAGGCCCGTGAGCGAATCGTGGCTGGCCAGGTGGCTCAAATCATCGAGCAGGATTTTCGATTCCGTGACGTCGTGAATGATCGCCACGGCGCCATCGGGCCGCCCCGTGTCGCCGATGTGCAGCGGCGCGCATGAGTAGCCGACCGTAAAGCTGGCGCCCGAGCGGCTGCGCACGGTGGCGTTGCGCGGCGCCGACACCACGCGGTTTTCGCGCAGGCACAGTTCGATGGGGCACAGCGCCCTCCCCTCGCCAGCCAGTTCGCCCTCCCCCTCGGCGGCGCCGCGCACATCGAACACCTCGCTGGCGCGGCGCCCCATGGCCTCCTCCGCCCGCCAGCCCGTCAGCCGCTCGGCGGCGGGATTGAAGCGCGTGATGGCGCCGGCGGCATCGGTGGTGATGACGCTGTCGCCGATCGAGCCGAGCGTGATGCGCGCGCGCTGGGCTTCTTCCTGCAACTGGGCGTACAGGCGCTCGCGTTCCTGCTGGGCGCTGCGCAGTTCGTGGATGGAGACGCCGACCCCGTCGAGCACCCCGTCGCCGCTGTCGGGAGCACGGCGCCACTGGGCGCGCACGTAGAGCCACTGGTAGCGGCGCCTGGCGGCGCGCACGCGGACTTCCTGCACCACGGTGGTGAGCGAGGTGGGCGCGGGCATGTTTTCCGTGCCCAGCTGATGTTCGACGATATCGCGGTCATCGCGGTGAATCAGGCGCAGGCACTGGGCGCGGCTGAGGGTATGGGTTTCGCTGACATAGCCCAACAGCCGCGCCAGGTGGGGCGATACTTTCATGAAACCCGTGACGGGATTCCACGACCAGGTGCCGGCACTGGCCGCTTCCATGATGCGCTGGTTTTCTTTTTTTTCCTCGACACATTCTTCCAGCTGACGGTGCG
>JBJMVV010000253.1:0-4992 GCA_045810505.1 Massilia sp. | reverse complement strand
AGGCATCTTGCGGCGGCGGTCGACGCGGAAGAACAGGATGTCTTTCGGGTCGAACTCGAAGTCCAGCCACGAGCCGCGGTAAGGAATGATACGGGCCGAGAACAGCAGCTTGCCCGAAGAGTGGGTCTTGCCGCGGTCGTGCTCGAAGAACACGCCAGGCGAACGGTGCAGCTGAGACACGATGACGCGCTCGGTGCCGTTGATGACAAACGAGCCGGTGGTCGTCATGAGCGGCAATTCGCCCATGTAAACTTCCTGCTCCTTCATTTCCTTCACGACCGGCTTGGTCGGGGATTCCTTGTCCAGAATAACCAGGCGCACTTTCGCACGCAGAGGCGACGCGAACGTCAGACCACGCTGTTGGCATTCCTTGACGTCAAAGGCAGGATCGCCCAGCACGTACGACAGAAACTCGAGGCGCGCAAAACCATTGTGCGACACGATAGGGAAAATCGAGGTGAAGGCAGACTGCAAGCCGTCATTCTTGCGCGTCGACGGGATCGTGTCGGCTTGCAGGAAGCTCTCGTAGGATTCAAGCTGGGTAGCCAGAAGGAAGGGAACGTTGTGAACGTTGGCGCGCTTCGCGAATGATTTGCGAATGCGTTTCTTCTCAGTAAATGAGTAGTGCATGGACACTCCGTGAGTGACTAAAGGATGAGAATTCAGGATTTTCCAGCGACGCGTGGCGTTGGAAAGGCCTCAAGTCTCGAACTTTCGTCAGGTGATAAGAAGATAAACCACTACAGCAAGCCGGCGGACGCCCGACAACTTACTTATTACATATCAAACAGGGACGACAAAAGAGCCAAAGCCCGTTTTCCCCTCTCTCAAGGGGACTCCGTTAGCTTTGACTCTGGCGCTAGCAAACGCCCAATACGACAGTTTACACCAAATCGACGATGTCGGCTCTGGTGCAAACTTTTCGCGGTACGACTGATTACTTGATTTCGGCTTTGGCGCCAGCTTCTTCCAGCTTCTTCTTGCCGGCTTCTGCGTCTGCTTTCGAAATTGCTTCTTTGACAGTCTTAGGTGCGCCATCGACCAGATCTTTGGCTTCTTTCAGGCCCAGACCGGTGATTTCGCGGACAGCTTTAATGACGCTGACTTTGTTGGCGCCGAAGTCGGCCAGAACCAGGTTGAACTCGGTCTGCTCTTCGACGGCTGCGCCAGCAGCGGCGCCGCCAGCTGCAGGAGCTGCCATTGCTGCGGCCGAAACGCCGAATTTCTCTTCGAATGCCTTGACCAGTTCGTTCAGGTCCATTACGGACATTTCGCTAACTGCTGCCAGGATGTCGTCTTTGCTGATTGCCATTTGAAACTCCTAATTGATTTGTATAGATTGGTATTGACTAAAAAAGCGACTGCGCCGATTAGGCAGCAGCGGTTTCTTCGGCTGCAGGAGCAGCTTCCGAACCTTCGCTCTTCTTTGCTGCCAGGGCAGCCAGACCACGTGCAAAGCCCGACACCGGAGCCAGCATGACGCCCAACAACTGCGAAATGAGGACTTCACGGCTAGGAATGCTTGCCAACGCAGTGACAGCATCTTTATCCAGATGCTTACCTGCGTAGTTACCTGCCTTGATGACCAGCTTGTCATTGCCTTTGGCAAATTCAGCGATCACTTTGGCCGCCGCAACGGCATCGTCCGAGATCGAGTAGATCAGCGGACCAACCATCGAGTCGGCGAGGGTGGCAAACTGCGTACCTTCAACGGATTTGCGAGCCAGCGTGTTCTTCAGAACACGCAGGTACACACCCTGGGTACGCGCTTTGGCACGAAGTTGCGTCAAGTGACCAACCTGGATGCCACGATATTCGGCCACGACGATCGTTTGCGCAGATGCTACTTTTGCGGAAACTTCGGCGACGACGGCCTTTTTGTCATTCAGATTGAGACCCACGGTCAACTCCTTAAATAATGCGCGGCAAATGCCTTGCATCGGTTCGAACAACGGCGTCCGAAGTTAAGAAGGCCAAAGAGTAATGAAAAACGAATTACGCAGCGGACTACAAAACTTGCTCGGGTACACCATCTGCGTTGGGTAAAAGCTTTTTAACCTCTGCCTGACTGCGGCGTCGGCCCAACGGTCTTTGATTGTCTGACTGGCAGATTGCTCTGCCAGCCATCCCAAAGATGTGCCTGCTGCTTTTAGGGAGCAGCAGGACTTGATTCTTTAAAACTTAAGCTGCCAGGGAAGCCTGGTCAACGCGCACGCCAGCGCCCATGGTCGACGACAGAGCGACCTTGCGCAGGTACACGCCTTTCGACGAAGCTGGCTTGGCTTTGTTCAGGGCATCGATCAGGGCGACCAGGTTGGTCTTCAGATCGGCGTCGCTGAACGACTTGCGGCCAATGGTGGCGTGGATGATACCGGCCTTGTCGGTACGGTACTGGACCTGACCGGCTTTGGCGTTCTTCACCGCGGTAGCGACGTCAGGGGTGACGGTGCCGACCTTCGGGTTAGGCATCAGGCCGCGTGGGCCCAGGATCTGACCCAGGGTACCGACGATACGCATGGTGTCGGGCGAAGCGATGACGATGTCGAAAGGCATGTCGCCGGCTTTGACGCGCTCGGCCAGGTCTTCCATACCAACGATGTCGGCGCCAGCAGCTTTAGCCTGCTCGGCCTTTTCACCGGTTGCAAACACAGCAACGCGAACGGTCTTGCCGGTGCCAGCTGGCAGCACGACGGAACCGCGAACGACCTGGTCCGATTTCTTCGGATCCACACCCAGCTGCACCGAGACGTCGATCGACTCGTTGAACTTGGCGGTGGCAAATTCCTTGATCAGGGAAACAGCATTGTCAAAGGCGTAGGACTTGTTACGGTCAACTTTGGCCTTGATTGCTTTAACGCGCTTGGAAATTTTAGCCATGATTAAACACCTTCCACCGTGATGCCGATCGAACGGGCCGAACCGGCGATGATGCGTACTGCGGCATCCATGTCGGCGGCGGTCAGGTCGGGCTGTTTCGTTTTTGCGATTTCTTCTGCCTGGGCGCGGGTCAGCGTGCCGACTTTGTCGGTATGCGGACGTGGCGAACCCTTGGTGATGCCGGCAGCTTTCTTGATCAGGTAGGTCGCTGGAGGCGTCTTCATCACGAAGGTGAAGGACTTGTCAGCGAAGGCGGTGATCACGACCGGGATTGGCATGCCTGGCTCGACACCCTGGGTCTGGGCGTTGAACGCCTTGCAGAATTCCATGATGTTCAGACCGCGCTGACCCAGCGCAGGGCCGATCGGTGGGGATGGGTTTGCTTTACCAGCTGGCACTTGCAGCTTGATAAAACCAATGATTTTCTTTGCCATGATGGCTCCTATCAGTATGAGTAGTAGCGCCCCGCCGGACTTACATTGGCAGGGCTCCTCTTACCAGCTTCCGCGTTGTTTTGCGCCGCGCTGGTTGATGCGGTTTCATTCTTGTTTTTCAGAGTGCCTGGTAAAGCTTTCAGGGCAAGTGGCGGCGTCGAAGACAGTACTTTAGTACGGCAAGACGCTGCCGCGCAGCCATGGAAGTTTTAACGGGCGCTCTTAAACTTTTTCTACCTGGCCAAATTCCAGTTCGACTGGGGTGGCGCGGCCGAAAATGGTGACCGAGACGCGGACCTTGGATTTCTCGTAGTTGACTTCTTCGACGTTGCCGTTGAAGTCGGTGAACGGACCATCCTTGATACGCACCTGCTCGCCCACTTCGTACAGCACTTTTGGACGGGGCTTCTCAACACCTTCCTGCATTTGCTGCATGATCTTGTCGATCTCGCGCGCAGGAATCGGCGTCGGCTTGTTCGACTTACCACCGATAAAGCCAGTGACCTTGCTGGTGTTCTTGACCAGGTGCCAGGTCTCGTCCGTCATTTCCATTTCAACCAGGACGTAGCCCGGGAAGAAACGACGCTCGCTGACCGACTTCTGGCCGTTCTTGACTTCAACGACTTCTTCGACAGGCACGAGGATCTGGCCGAACTGGTCTTGCATGCCGGCGCGCTCGACGCGCTCCATCAGGGCGCGCATCACACTCTTTTCCATGCCGGAGTAGGCGTGGACGACGTACCAGCGCTTGTTATTGACTGGAACGCTCAGCGGTGCAGCAGCTTCCTGTGCCGACTCGCCCTCGGGGGCGCCGCTCACATCATCTTGCACATTTTCGCTCATTATTGTTTCCAACCCAGGATCACGTCGTACAACAGGAATTCCAACAGCTTATCCGTGCCCCACAAGAACACTGCCATGACCAGTACGAAGGCAAACACGATGCCGGTGATCTGCATGGCTTCCTTGCGGGTCGGCCACACCACTTTTTTCGTTTCGCGAACGGATTCTTTGGCGAAGTTCAGGAAGTCGCGGCCGGTGGCCGAGGTCCACAAAAGCAGGAGCGCAATAACCAAACCAGCCACGAGTGCGGCGGCGCACATCAAAGCTGGTTTATTATGGCCTTTCAGGTAAAAGAACCCGACGACCCCTGCAATCATGGCAATAACTGCCAGCACTACCTTGAACTTGTCGTTCGACGTGCTGACGGTTTGCACGGATTGATTAGACATTTTTAACTTTCGGTGCCTGGCACCAGATCGGTGGCAGGGACGGAGGGCATCGAACCCCCAACCTTCGGTTTTGGAGACCGACGCTCTGCCAATTGAGCTACGTCCCTACGGTAAAGCTACAGTGGAATCCGCGATTGTATCATCACGGGGGCGTGATGGCAAATCCTGGACTTCCCTTTTTCCAACTAACAAACGCCAGTCGAAAAAAAGCGCCGGGCGGTGGACCCGGCGCCGATTCTTGCTAGATTACTTACCTGCTTCGCTCAGGATCTTGGCTACGACACCAGCGCCGACGGTACGACCGCCTTCACGGATAGCGAAACGCAGACCTTCTTCCATCGCGATCGGGTTGATCAGCTTGACGGTGATCGACACGTTGTCACCGGGCATGACCATTTCCTTGCCTTCCGGCAGTTCGATTGCACCGGTCACGTCAGTGGTGCGGAAGT
>JBJMVV010000252.1:0-16738 GCA_045810505.1 Massilia sp. | reverse complement strand
TTGGCGCGGTTGGCCTTTTCAGCTGCCCCGCGCGCCGCTTCCAGTTCGGCATTGGTGTTCTGCAATTGCTCCTCGAACAGCAGGCGCGCCGTTTCAGCATCCTTGCGCACCGTGTTGTCCGTCACGATCAGGAGAAAACCGATGACCTTGCCGTCGGCGTCGTGCAGCGCAGTGACGGACACCAGCGACGGCACGCGCGCGCCGTCCTTGCGCACGTAGGTGAGTTCGTAATGGTCTTCGATGCCGCGCCGCGCCTTGTAGACCAGCGCGTCCAGTCCAGCCCGGATCGGGGTACCGAATTCCTCGCTGAGCGCCTCCGCGCGCGCCGTCAATTCGGCGCTGTCGGACATGTCGGACGGGCTGAGCTTGTCGACCACTTCGGCGGCGGTGTAGCCCAGCATGCGCTCGGCGCCGACGTTGAAAATCTGAATCACGCCCTCGGCATCGGTAGCGATGCTGGCGAAACTGGTGCTGTTGAAAATCGCGTCCTGCAGGATGCCCGATTTGAGCAGGGGTTTCTGGCGGGCCTGGCGCGCCGTGGCGCGGGCGCGGTGATCCTGGCGCTGGATGTGCAGGCACAGCACGACGAGCAAGCCGATCAGCACAAGGAAGGCCAGCGTGACCTGCCCAAAGACCAGGGCGGCGATGCTGAGGGTCAGGCCGACGGCGATCGCGGCGAGCAGTGCGCGGTTATAGAGTTGGAACATGATGAACCGATTGAAATACAACGAGCACAAACCCCGGCTCGACAAGGTGACGGCATGGCTGCGTCGTCAGACAGGGGCGTTTTCGGTCTTGGCCTGGCGATTGCGTACATCGAATAACAGGCGGGCAAATTCCTTCTTGACGACGGCGTAGCATTCGCACACGGCGCCTTCCAGGCCATCGCGGTCGACCACGGTGATGTGGCCGCGCCGGTAGCTGATGTAGCCGTACTGCTGCAGGCGCCCGGCCGATTCGGTCACGCCTTCGCGGCGCACACCCAGCATATTGGCGATCAGTTCCTGCGTCATCGTCAGTTCATTGCCGGGCAGGCGGTCGAGCGTGAGCAGCAGCCAGCGGCACAGTTGCTGCTCGACCGAATGGTGGCGGTTGCACACGGCCGTTTGCGACATCTGCGTCATCACGGCCTGGGCGTAGCGCAGCAGCAGCCACATCAGTGGCCCGGCCCGCTTGAATTCTTCCACCAGCAACACCGAACGCATGCGGTAGCCGTAGCCGCTGGTCTGCACGATGGCGCGACTGGGGGTGCTGTCACCGCCCATGATCAGGGAAATGCCGACCATGCCCTCATTGCCGACACCGGCAATTTCGGACGAGCCGCCATTTTCCAGCAGGTAGTGCAGCGACACGATGGCGGTGGTCGGGAAATACACGTAGGGCTGCTTGTCGCCCGATTCGTAGAGCACATCGCCCACTTTCATCGCGATCGGCTCGAGATGGTCGGCCAGGCGGTCGAAATCGGCGTCGAGCAGGGCTGACAAAAGGTGGTTCTGGTTGGGGTCGGGCTTACGGAACATCAGGGGAGGACTTTGACTGAAGGTTACAAATCGTGCGGCAGCGTACCACGTTCTCGATGCCAACAGGAAATGTCCACCACAATTGCCGCGGCCGGACGGCGCGACCAGCAAGCTGCCCGGCCTTTTACAACTAGCGTGCAGTGCTGCGCGTGCCCACCACTTCGATCGTCACGCGGCGATTCTTGGCCCGGCCCGCGGCGCTGCGGTTATCCGCCACCGGCATGGTTTCGCCCTTGCCTTCGCTGAACAGGCGTGCCGGCTCGAGCCCCTTCTGCACCAGATAGGCCTTGACCGCATCGGCGCGGCGCTGCGACAGGGCCTGGTTGTAGCGGTCCGAACCGACGGCGTCGGTGTGTCCCACTGTCACCATCACCTCGGTGTTCATGCCTTGCACCTGGTCGAACAGGCCGTCCAGGGCGCGCTTGCCCTCGGGCTTGAGCACGGCCTTGTCGAAGTCGAACAGGGCTTCGGCGGCCAGTGCGACCTTTTCCGACACGGGCAGCGGCGCCGGGGCCGGCGTCGGCTCAGCGGGCGCTGGCGCGGGCATGGCCGCGACCGGTTCCGGCGCCGCTTGCACCATCGCCACCGGCACGCGGGCGGCCGGGCGGCCCAGCTTGTAGACCAGGCTCAGCGACACCATGTCGGCGTCGCCGCGGTTGCCGACGGCATCGTGAACACGGTTGCGCTCCGCTTCGGCGCGCAGGGCCAGCGCCTCGCTCAGCTTGTATTCCAGGCCGACCCCGAAGCGGGCGCCGCTCTTGTTCTCGCTCGGGTTGGCATTGGCCGCGGTGACCAGGCGGTTGCCGCTGATGTGGGCGCTGGTTTTGGCATATTGCACACCGGCGCGGCCCAGCAGGGAGAAGCGCTGCGACAGCGGCAACTGGCCCACCAGGTCGAGGTTCACGCCGCGAAAGCCGACCTCGCCGTTGAGCACGCCGCCCTGGTCGGTGGTCGACTGGAAGCCGAATTTGCCGAGGTCAAAATACCCTGCCTCGACCGCCAGCCAGGTGTTGAGCTGCTTGCCGACAAACAGCCGGTAGCCGACATCGCGTTCATCTGTATTGAAACCGGTGACCGTGGCCCCATTGGCGGACAGGCTGCGCGAGATGCGCTGCTGGTCGATAGTGGCGCGCGACTGGCCGACGCCGGCGCCGATGTAGACCGCGCTATTGGCCCAGTCCGGGTTGATGAAGACCTGGTCGGCCGTGGCCTGGGCCTGGGCCAGCGGCGCGGCCAGCAGGGCCAGGGCCGCGCTCACCGCGGTGAGGGTGAAACGTGATTTCATTGCATGCATGATGTTTTCCCGTGATCTTATTTGGTGATCTGGTTGTTGCTCAGGGTGACAGCAGCGGCGCTGAGCACGCGGCCGTTCAACAAGGTCGTGTTGTCGCCCACCGTGATGGCGGCCGACTTGCCCAGGATCGAACCCTGGAAGGCGGCGTTGGCGCCGAGGGTGGTGGCGCCGACCGGCACCCAGTTCACATCAGCCGCAGTGGCGCCGTTCTTGAGCATCACGCTCGAATTGGCCGTCGAATTGAGCGTCAGGGCGGTGCGGAAGATGTACACGCCAGGACCGTTCAGGGTCAGCGTGCCGGTGATGCTGATGGCGCCGGCGTAGCAATACACGCCGGGTGGCAGGACCAGGCCGCCAAGATCGATGTCGCCGGCGAAGCTGACGTCGCAGGCACGGCCGTTGGCATCGGTGATGGCAACTTGCAGGTCAGCCAGTGCATTCGCCAGAATGGCGCCCGACTTGTAGTTGGTGAAGCCCGCGGCCAAGGTCGGATCGACCGTTTGCGAAGGCGAACCGACATCGCCCTTGATGAGGGTCGTGCCGCCGGCATTGCTGGTCAGCGAAGTTCCAGCAAGCACGCCGAAGCTGGCAGCGCTGCCCAGGTTGACGGAAAGTGCGCCCGGCAGAACAGGCGGGTTGCCGCCGACTGGCGCGGCGATCACGGTCAGGGTCGCGTTGGCGCTGAGGGCGCCCGAGGCGGCAGTGATGAGCGAAGCGCCGATGACTTTGCCGGTGGCGAGGCCTGCAGCATCAATGCTGGCGGTGGCCGGGCTGGCCGAATTCCACTGGGCGGTCGTGGTGACAAAGGCGGTCGAATTGTCCGAGTAGGTGGCGATGGCGACGAATTGCTGGACGCCGCCAACGACGACGGTGCTGGTCGCCGGAGTGACGCGCAAGGCCGTCATGGTCAGGGCTGGCACGGTCACGGTGGTGCTGGCGCTCTTGCCGCCGAAGCTGACGTTGACGGGCGCTGATCCGGTGCTGAGGCCGGTGACGAGACCGTTGGGGCTGCTTGAGGCGATGGCAGGCGCGGTCGACACAAACGCGGCGCTGGCGCTGACGTCGACGACCTTGCCGTCGGAATAGCTTGCCAGTGCGGCCAGCTGGCGCGTTGCGCCGACCTGGACCACGGGAGCTTGCGGCGTCACGCTCAGCGACAGCAGCGTCGCAGGCAGAACCGTCAGCGTGGCGCTGCCGCTCTTGCCGCCGGCGCTGGCCGTCATTGCGGCGGCGCCTGCAACGAGGCCCTTGGCCAGGCCGCCGCTGGCGGTGATGCTGGCGGTGGCCGGACTGGCGGAGGACCAGACGGCGCGGGCGCTCAGGTCGCGCACGGAACCGTCGCTGTAATTGCCGCTGGCGCTGTATTGCTGGGTGAGGCCAACGGCCACGCTGCCCGTTGGCGGCGTGACTGACAGGCTGACCAATTCAGCCGCGGGCAGGCCGAGTACCGGATCGCGTCCCTGGTCGCCGCCGCCACAGGCGCTCAGGAGAGCGGAGAAGACGAGGCCGAGCGAGACCAGCACTCTGGTCGTACGGCGTGTTGGGGTATGCATGGATTTTCCTTGGTGTTTCGTGCTGTGCGGCCAGCAGGTTTGCTGGACACATGAGACAGACGTTGCATTTGGTTAATGAACGTCAAGGCACGAAGCATCCTCGCTTCGACAGCGGTACTCCGTTCGGTACCGCGCATAGCGTTGAAAATAGGAAATATCCTGCAAGCCTTACTTGCCGGGACGGCGGATGGGCGCGGCGCGTAATCCTAGATGGAAGAGTTGCGCTCCACTGCCAGCGGGGCCGCCGCGCCGTCCTCGCCTGCCAGCACGGCATGCCAGCGCAATAACCTCCAACCGGCCCAGGCCGCCAGCATCGCGCCCAGCGCCAGCACCAGCCGCGTATCGATCAGCGAGAGCACGCCGCCCGCCAGCGCCATCAAGATGTTGGCGATGCAGAAGATGGTCGAGATCAGGCCCATCACGGCGCCCTGGCCGTAATGGCCGAAGCGGTCGGCGCACCAGTTGGGGACAATGGCGTTGTAGAAGGAATTCGGGATGCCGAACAGGACGATGGCGGCCAGGCCGATCCACAAATTGCCCAGCGCGACGGCGGCCACCGTGCCGGCCACGCCGAAAGCAAACCAGGCGGCGCGGCGCAGCGGGGCAATCTTGCTGGCGCGGCCGGCAAAGGTGAGCGAACTGGCGGTCATCAGGCCGCACAGCAGGGCCGTCATCCAGGCGATGCCGCGGGCGTCGTAATGGGCCACTTCCACCAGCCACAGGGGATAGAACTCATAAAAGGCGGTGACGCCGCAGGTAAAAGCCAATTGCACGATGAACAGGGTGCGGATCTCGGCGTGCTGCAGCAAATTCATGGCGTGCTGGCGGCGCGCCACGTGCCACCAGGACGTCGTCGCCGTCGACGGATGTTCCTTCGGCAGCGCGGCGGCGACCATGGCGGCCATGATGACGAGGGCCACCACGGCCACCCAGAACGGCGTTGTGATGCCCCACTGCAGCGTAAATCCTGCCAGCAGCGGGCCGGCCAGCCAGCCCGTATAAAACGCCCCGTTCAGCCACGAGAACGCTTTTAAACGCAGGGGACCTTCGAGCTTGTCAGCCAGCATGGCGCGGGCGACGGCGCCGTTGCCTTCCAACAGGCCGGTGACAAAACGGGCGAACAGAAATAAGGGATAGGATTGGATGATGAGCGCCCAGGCCGTCAGCGCATGGCCGATGGCGGCGCCCAGCGCGGTGCTGAGCAGCACGGGACGGCGGCCGTAGCGGTCCGACAGCGGGCCCATCAAGGCAGCGCCGATCATCAGGCCGATCGGGTTGATGGTGAGAGCGATGCCAAACAGCAGTTTGGGCGGCAGTCCCATAAAACTATTGAGGCCGTTGACAGCGCCGGCGGCAAACAGGGGCGGCAGGATCGGGTAAGGCAGCGAGGCGCCGATGGTGGAGAGCAGCGCCAGCAGGCAGGCGGTGGCAATCAGAAGCGTGTTTTTCATGCCGGACAATATACGGGGCCGCTTCCCGGGCGTCCATGCTTTCCGCGCATGACCCTGTTCCCGCGAGGGGATTCTGGTCAGCCGCAAATGAAAACTGCCGGCATCGGCCGGCAGTCTGTTTTACATCTCAACGAAAGGGAATGTCAGTCCAGCTTCCAGGCGTAATCCACCTTGGTCCAGGTCTGCGCCGGGGCGCCATCCTTGCTGCCGGGCTTGAACTTGCAGGCGCTGATGGACTTGAGCGCAGCCTTGTCCAGGTTCTTGAAGCCGCTGGTCTTTTCCAGCTTGGAATCGAGCACCGCACCGTCCGTCGCCACCAGGAAGGACATGGACGTGGTGCCCTGCTCTTCATTCATCAGCGACGCTTTCGGATAATCGGCCTTGCACGTCTTCGAATCGAACACGGCCGGCACTTCAGCGGCAGCCACGCAAGCGGACAGGCACGACAGCGCCACCGCCACGATCACACTCAGAAAACCCGGTTTGCTAGACATGCCATTCCCCTTTGAGGTTATGTTTCTCAGCTATTGATTACAGCTTCCAGACGTAGTCGACCTTGGCCCAGGTCTGGGCTGGCGCGCCATCCTTGGTGCCCGGCTTGAATTTGCAGGCGGACAGACCTTTGACTGCAGCTTTGTCCAGGCCCTTGAAACCGCTCGATTTTTCCACTTTCGAATCGACCACGCTGCCGTCGGCGGAGACCAGGAAGGCCAGCGAAACAGCGCCTTCTTCTTCGTTCATCAGCGATGCTTTTGGATACTCAGCCTTGCAGTTCTTCGAATCGAACTGTGCTGGCACTTCGGCGGCAAATACGGTGCTGCCGGCGGCGGTCAGGGTCAGGGCGGCGGCGATACGGATCAAGTGCTTGTTCATGTTTCCAGTTCCACTTCTTAAATAAGGTTAATCAAATCGGTCGTTCAACTGCGATGCTTAAAACTCTTCCCACTCGTCGGCGCCGGCGGTGGCGGCGACTTTTTTCGGCTTCGCCGGTGCTGCTGGCGCTGCTGGCGCTCCTGCTTCAGCGGCAACCGCTGCGGCGGGCTTCTTCGCTGCCGCGCGTGGCGCTTTCAGGGCCGGACGGGGCGCCGCCTTGACGGGGGCGCGCACTGCCAGGCTGGTCGATGCTGCTGCTTGCGGCAATTCGCCTTCCACCAGTTTGAAGATGCTGACCACGTGGGCCAGTTCGCCAGCCTGGTCCTGCAGGCTCTGGGCGGCGGCGGCGGCTTCTTCCACCAGCGCGGCGTTTTGCTGGGTCATCGAATCCATCTCGATGATCGACAGGTTGACCTGGGCGATGCCGGCGCTCTGCTCCTGGCTGGCGCTGGCGATCTCGGCCATGATGTCGGTGACGCGCTTGACGCTGGCGACGACTTCATCCATCGTCACGCCGGCCTGGCCGACCAGCTTGGAGCCGCGCTCGACCTTCTCGACGGAGTCGCCGATCAGGGTCTTGATTTCTTTTGCCGCGGCAGCCGAGCGCTGGGCCAGGTTGCGCACTTCCGAGGCGACGACGGCGAAGCCGCGGCCTTGTTCACCGGCACGGGCCGCTTCAACGGCAGCGTTCAGCGCCAGGATGTTGGTTTGGAAAGCGATGCCATCGATCACGCCGATGATGTCGACAATCTTGTTGGCCGAGGCGTTGATCGAACCCATCGTATCGACCACTTGCGACACCACTTCGCCACCCTTGCGGGCCACGTCGGAGGCGCTGGCGGCCAGTTGATTGGCTTCACGGGCATTGTCGGCGTTCTGTTTCACGGTCGAGGTCAGCTCTTCCATGGCCGATGCCGTCTTCTCCAGCGAGCTGGCCTGCATCTCAGTGCGGCTGGACAGGTCGATATTGCCGGCGGCGATTTCACGGGAAGCGGTGCCGATGGTTTCGGTGCCGACGCGGACCTGGCCGACAATGTTGACCAGGCTGTTGCGCATTTCTTTCATTTCGAACAGGAGCGAACCCTTGGTGGCGTCGTCGATGGCGATCGACAGGTCGCCGTGGGCAATCGAACCGGCAATCTTCGCCGTGTAATCAGGCTCGCCGCCCAGTTGCTTGAGCAGGCCGCGGGTGATCACGACGGCAGCGGCCACCGACATGGCGACGGCGATGGCGCCCAGGATCAGCATGAAGTTGCTGGCGCTGTCGTAGGCGGCCTTGGCATCGACCTGGCTCTGGGTGTTGAGTTTGTCTTCAAGCGTGGCCAGTTGATCGAGCGCATCCATCCACTTTTTCTGGGCAGGCTTGATTTCCTTGATCATCACGCGGGTGGCTTCTTCAGCCTTGTTGGCCAGCCACAGTTCCTGCGCTTTGGCAATCGCCGGCAGGGCAACCGCCTCGTGCTCCTTGGTTTGCGCCAGCAGGGCTTTCTCGGCAGCCGAAGCTTCGATGGCGAACTTCTCGGACAGCTTCTTTTCCATTTCCTCGTACTTGGCGGCCTGCTGCTTGACGCGGTTCAGGTCGGCTTCCATTTCGTCGGGGCTCGACATCATGGTCAAAATACGCAGGGAGTTGATGCGATCGCTGACATTGCCGCGCATATCGATGACGTAGCGGGTCACGACGTTGTTGACGCCGACCACGCGGTCGAGGCGCCCCTGGATCTGGCCGGTGCTCCAGATGCCGATGATGGTGACGGCAACGAGGAAAAACAGCACCAGCGCAAAACCGAGGCCGAGGCGAATGCCCACTTTCATGTTCGATAAGTTCATTTCGTATCTTTTTCTAGGAGACGTTTTTATTCGGCTTCGCCAGGATTCGCGGCCAGTCATCGCGCAGATCAATTTTGTTGACGCAGCGCAAGTTGCTTAAAGGATAGAACAAATGTTTTGACTGCGGATGCAAAAATCGTGAACGCGGCAGGTTTTGTTTCACTTGAACAACACCAAGTGCGCCTGCGGATAGATTGTTCGGTATTGCTGAGAGGGAATTATAGAAGCGTTAGTTGCCTAACGGCAAGCGAATGATTGCTTGAGCACAACGTGTGTTGTTTCTATGTAGAAATGCCTCCCGCTTGATGCAAGCAGGATGCAATCTTGAGTCAAACGGGATGCAAAACGGCCGGAAGGCGGGACGGCCTAAGTAGCAGGGGGGACTGGCGCCGAAGGTGCCTGTCACCGTTTTCCACCACCGACAGAAAAGATCAAGCCGCCAGCCGCCGCCCCATCGCCTCATACGCTTCCAGCAACAACCGCGGATCCCCGCTGGCCAGCCGCTTCGGATCCGACATAATCTGCCGAAAAATCCGCGCCCCGGGCAAACCTTGCATCAGCCCCAGCATATGGCGGGTAATCGTATTGAGCTTCAAGCCCTTGCCCGCGTGGGCATCGAGTTGCGCCTGAATATAAGGAATCATCGCTTCCAGCACTTCCACGCGCGATTTCACGGGCGAGGCGTCGCCATAAAAGCGCGCGTCGTACTCGGCCATGACGTAAGGATTGTGATAGGCCTCGCGCCCCAGCATCACCCCGTCGACGTGCTTCAAGTGAGCAGCCACTTCGTCGCCCGACTTGATGCCGCCGTTGATGATGATTTCCAGATCAGGAAATTCACGCTTGAGCTGATAGGCCGTTTCGTACTTCAGGGGCGGAATCTCGCGGTTTTCCTTGGGCGAGAGGCCTTTCAGGATCGCATTCCTGGCGTGGACAATAAAGGTCTTGCAGCCCGCGTCGGCAATGGTGCCGACGAAATCGCGCACAAAACCGTACTCTTCCACCTTGTCGATGCCAATCCGGTGCTTCACGGTGACATCGATATCGACCACGTCGCGCATGGCCTTGACGCAATCGGCCACCAGGGCCGGCTCGGCCATCAGGCAGGCGCCAAACGCCCCCTTCTGCACGCGCTCGGACGGGCAGCCGCAGTTGAGGTTGATTTCATCGTAACCATATTGCTGGCCAAGTTTTGCCGCCGTGGCCAGATCGGCCGGGTCGCTGCCGCCCAGTTGCAGAGCGACCGGATGCTCGGCCTCGTTGTAGCGCAGGTGGCGCTCAACGTCCCCGTATACCAAAGCACCCGTGGTCACCATTTCTGTATATAGCCAGGTATGGCGCGTAATTTCGCGGTGAAACTGGCGGCAGTGGCGGTCGGTCCAGTCCATCATGGGGGCGACGGAAACGCGGCGGCCGGGAACGGAAGGGTCCTTGGTGTCTGACATGCTGCTCTCTGGGGTCCGCAGTCACGGCCGGGGGCGCAGCTGACGGGATGAACGATGGGGACCGCCATTATACTTGAGGCCCGCCTTGGGCGTCCTGCCCTCGCATGGCGCTCATATTGCACGGCGCAATCAAACGTCAATACCATTTACGCGATGTGTTAGTATCAGAGAAATGTTTCCAAATGCCGTCAACGAGTTGAGGTCGCATGGTTTCTCTGTTTGACACTATCCTGGCGTCGCCCACCCCCGCCGCCTTGCACGCGAATATTCGGAGCGTCGTGCACGGCCTGGGCTTTGAATCCTTCCATTACGGCAGCAATGAAACAGGCCGCAGCGCGGGCAGCGCCGACTTCCTGTTCGACGGCATTGATCCGGCCGCGCCATCCATGCTGTCGGACCTGCCTGCGGCCTGGTTTGTCCGCTACCAGGAGCAGCAATACGGCAAGATCGATCCCATCGTGCGGCATTGCACTCGCTCCATGATCCCGGCGGTGTGGCATCTGCAACAGAAACCGGCCTTGCAAAAAGCGCGGAACCTGGTGCGCGACGCCCGTGCCCATGGCCTGGCGGCCGGCGCGACGTTTTCCCTGTTCGGCGCAAAAGGCCAGATTGCGCTGATGGCGCTGACCACCAGCCGGGCGGCGCGTACCGAGCGCAGGAATATCGAACGGCAACTGGGTGACGGCTGCATGCTGCTGGCGCATGTGTACGAAGCCACCCGCAGGCTAGCGCGGCAGGCGGCGCCGGTCGCTGCAAAACCGC
The DNA here is from genome assembly GCA_045810505.1 of Massilia sp. Classification (GTDB taxonomy): domain Bacteria; phylum Pseudomonadota; class Gammaproteobacteria; order Burkholderiales; family Burkholderiaceae_D; genus JAFCUW01. The sequence continues at coordinate 6,010 of JBJMVV010000252.1, read as the reverse complement.
TGCTGACGGCGCGCGAGCATGAATGCCTGCAATGGGTGAGCGCCGGCAAGACCTCGTGGGAGACGGCGCGCATCCTCGCCATCGCCGAGCGCACCGTCAATTTTCATATCGACAATGTGAACCGCAAGCTGGGGACGCATTGCCGGGTGCAGACGGTGGCGAGGGCCCTGTCGCTGGGCCTGGTCACTCCTTAGCTAACCCCCTGGCTCACTCCTGCAGCACCGGCCGCGCCGCCGCAGGGGTGGCAGGCGCGCTGGGTGCACTGGGCGCCGTGCCCCGCCGCCGCATCAGCCAGTACAGCACCGGCACAATGAACATCGACAGCAGCGGCGCCGTCACCATGCCGCCAATCATGGGCGCCGCAATTCTCTGCATCACTTCCGAACCCGTGCCGCCGCCGAACATGATGGGCACGAGACCGGCGATGATGACGGCCACCGTCATTGCTTTCGGCCGCACCCGCAGCACGGCGCCGTCGCAGATGGCGTCGAACAGGTCCTGTTCGCTGTTGCGGCCAATGGCCAGTTTCGCATCCCAGGACTGCTTTAAATACAGCAGCATGATGACCCCGAACTCGGCCGCGACACCCGCCAGCGCTATAAAACCCACGGCGCTGGCGACGGACAGATGAAAGCCAAGCAGCCACAGCAGCCAGACCCCGCCGACCAGCGCAAACGGCAGGGTCGCCATGATCAGCGCCGCATCGGAAAGGCGCCGGAAGGTCAGATACAGCAGCAGGAAAATCACCAGCAAGGTGGCCGGCACCACCAGGCGCAGGCGGGCGGCGGCCCGTTCCAGGTACTCGTACTGGCCCGACCAGGCAATCGAATAGCCGGCCGGCAGCGCCACCGCAGCCTTGACGGCGTGCTGGGCCTCCTTGACGACGGCAGCGATATCGCGCCCCCGCACATCGACATAAATCCAGCCGGAGGGCCGGGCGTTTTCGCTGCGGATCATGGGCGGACCATCGACGATGGCCAGCTTCGCCACATCGCCCAGGCGCAGCTGGGCCCCGCGCGCAGTGAGCACGGGCAACTGGCGCAGGCCGTCGAGTGAATCGCGCAGTTCACGGGGATAGCGCACGTTGATGGGAAAACGCTGCAGGCCTTCGACCGTCTCGCCCACGTTGTCGCCCCCAATGGCCGCGCTCACCACCGACTGCACGTCGGCAATATTGAGGCCGTAGCGGCTGGCCGCGGCGCGGTCGATGTCGACGTCGACATAGCGCCCGCCTGACAGGCGTTCAGCCAGCGCGGACGACACGCCCGGCACGGGTTTGATGGCCTGCTCGATGGCGTGGGCGATTCTGTCGATGGTGGCGAGATCCGGGCCCGATACCTTGATGCCGACCGGGCTCTTGATACCGGTGGCCAGCATGTCGATGCGGTTGCGGATGGGCTGCACCCACACATTGGACATGCCGGGCACCTTGACGATGCGGTCGAGCTCTTCCACCAGCTTGTCCGGCGTCATGCCGGAGCGCCATTGATCGCGCGGTTTGAACTGGATGGTGGTCTCGAACATTTCCAGCGGCGCCGGATCGGTGGCCGTCTCCGCCCTGCCCGCCTTGCCGAACACGCTGGCCACTTCCGGCACCGATTTGATGAGCGCGTCAGTGCGCTGCAACAGCTGCGCCGCCTTGCCCACCGACAGGCCCGGCAGGCTCGATGGCATGTACAGCAGATCGCCTTCGTCCAGCGGCGGCATGAACTCGCCGCCCAGGCGCAGCAGCGGCCAGGCAGTCAGCGCCACCACCAGCGCCGCCAGCGCCAGCGACCACCAGGGATGGCGCAAGGCCCGCACCAGCACGGGCTGGTACAGCGCAATCAGGCCGCGGTTCAAGGGATTGCTCGCTTCGTGGGGGATGCGGCCCCGGACAAAATATCCCATCAGCACCGGAATCAGGGTCACGGCAAGGATTGCCGCCGCACCCATCGCGTAGGTCTTGGTATAGGCAAGCGGCTTGAACAGTTTGCCTTCCTGCGCTTCCAGGGTGAACACGGGCACAAACGAAAGCACGATGATCAGGAGCGAAAAGAACAAGGCCGGCCCCACCTCGGCGGCCGCATCGCCCACCAGGCGCCAGCGCTGCTCGCTGCCCAGCTTTGCGCCTGGGTGCTGGCGATGCCAGGCTTCCAGGTGCTTATGGGCATTCTCGATCATTACCACGGCCGCGTCCACCATGGCGCCCACGGCAATGGCGATGCCGCCCAGCGACATGATGTTGGCGTTGACGCCCTGGACGTGCATGACGAGAAAAGCGGCAAGCACGCCCACCGGCAGGGTGATGATGGCCACCAGGGCCGAACGCAGGTGCAACAGGAACAGGGCGCAGACCATGGCGACGACGACAAATTCTTCCAGCAATTTGTCGCGCAGATTGTCCACCGCGCGATTGATCAGGTCGGCGCGATCGTAGGTGGTCACCACTTCCACCCCGGGCGGCAGGCTGGACTTGAGAGAGGCCAGCCGCGCCTTGACGGCGGCGATAGTGTCGCGGGCATTTTTACCGTCACGCATGATGACCACGCCCCCGGCCACTTCGCCCTCCCCGTTCAATTCGGCGATGCCGCGCCGCAGTTCAGGGCCGACACCGATCCTTGCCACGTCGCCCAGGCGCACTGGCACGCCGGCATTCGACACGTTCAGCGGGATCGCCCGAAAATCGTCCAGGGTCTTCAGGTAACCATTGGCGCGCACCATATACTCGGCCTCGCCCAGTTCCAGCACGGAACCGCCCGCCTCCTGGTTGGCGGCGCGCACGGCGGCAATCACCTGGCCATGGGCAATGCCGAAAGCACGCAGCTTGTCCGGATCGAGTTCGATCTGGTACTGGCGCACCATGCCGCCGACGCTGGCGACCTCGGCCACGTTGGGCACGGTTTTCAACTCGTATTTTAAAAACCAGTCTTGCAGCGAGCGCAGTTGCGACAGGTCGTGCTTGCCGGTCCGGTCGACCAGGGCATATTCATAGACCCAGCCGACACCGGTCGCGTCCGGCCCCAGCGAAGCGCGCGCCTGGGGCGGCAGGCGCGACTGCACCTGGTTCAGGTATTCGAGCACGCGCGAGCGGGCCCAGTAAGGATCGGTGCCATCATCGAACAGGATGTAGACGAAGGAATCGCCAAAGAAAGAGTATCCCCGCACGGTGCGCGCGCCCGGCACCGACAGCATGGTGGTGGTCAAGGGATACGTCACCTGGTTTTCCACCACCTGCGGCGCCTGGCCCGGGTAGCTGGTGCGCACGATCACTTGCACATCGGACAGGTCAGGCAAGGCGTCCACGCTGGTGCGCAAGACGGCCCAGCCGCCGGCGCACACCAGCACGAAGGTGGCCAGCAGCACGGCCAGGCGGTTGGCAACGGACCAGCGGATCAGGCGGGCGATCATCGATGGCCTCCCTTGCCGGCGTGCGGCGCCGGGGCGGGTGGGGTTGCAGGTACGATGCCAACAATGCGGTATTTGCCATCGGCCGCCGCCGTGATGTCGGCATCGACCGTATCGCCCACTTTCAGGTCCGCAGGCAGCTTTTCTGGCGGAATGAACCCCATCGTCATCGCCCCCCATTTCAGGCTGGGAATGGGGCCGTGCGACAGGGTGATTTCATCCTTGCCGATGCGCTCGATCCTGCCGTGCGCGTGATGGGTGGCCGGCGCAGCAGGCTCGTTCATGGCCGCTGGCGGCGCCACCCGCGACAAGGTGCCCCGCAGGCTTGCTTCCGAATCGATCAGGAATTGTCCGGAGGCGACGATTTTCTGCTTCGCCTCCAGTCCCTTCAGAATTTCCGTTTGTCCATTGAGCTGCCGGCCCGTCACCACGTCCACGCTTTCAAAGCGGCCTGGTTCGCGCACGACGATCACGACGGCGCGGCTGCCCGTCTGGATCACCGCTTCCGTCGGCACCGACAGCATGTCGTCCTGCCGGCCCGCACCCAGGGCGATGGTGGCAAACATGCCGGGCGCCAGTTTTTTCTGGGGATTGGCGACGACGATCCTTGCCTTCAGCGTACGGGTGGCCGCATCGACCTGGGGCAACAATGCCTCCACCTTGCCTTCAAAGTGCTCACCCGGAAAAGCCGGACTGCTCACCTGGGCAGCCGCGCCGGGCCGCACGGCAGCGGCGGCCGATTCGGGCACCTCGGCGTTGATCCACACCGCAGCGAGGCCATTGATGTCGAACAGCGGCGCGCCGGCCGCCACCGTCATGCCTTCGCGCACGGACAAGGTTGTCACCACGCCGGACACGGGCGCGGCCACCGTCAGTCTGGCGTTCACCTTGCCGCTGCGAACGATCGCGGCCACCTGGACGTCGTTCATGCCGGCCAGGCGCATGCGCTGGACGGCTGCCTCGGCCAGGCCTTCGCTGGCGGCGCCCGCTGGCATGGCGCGTACGGCCAGGTAATCTTCCTGCACCGCGATCCAGTCGGGCGAATACAGTTGCAGCAGCGGCTGGCCGGCGCGCACCGCTTCGAGGGGCGCGCGTACAAACACTTTTTCAATGAAGCCTGCGCTGCGCGCCTGCAACTGCACCAGCGCGCGTTCATCGAAGGCGACATTGCCCACCGCCTGCAACGCGCTGGCGAAGTTGCCCTTCATGACCTCGGCTGTGCGCATGCCCAGATTCTGTTGCATGGTGGCGGGAATGGCGACGCCCGCAGCCGGGGCGCCCTGCTCGTTTTCATCTGCGTACATGGGCACCAGGTCCATGGCCATGAAGGGCGAGCGGCCCGGCTTGTCGAAGCGCGGGCCGGGAACCATGGGGTCGTGGTAGTACAGTACTTTCTTTTCCGTTTTTTTGGCCGGGCCAGCTGCAATGGCAGGGCTGCCGCCCTGGCGCGTACCCAGCCAGTAGCCACCGTAGCCGATGGCGGCGGCGCCCACCACTGCGGCCGCAAGCGTGATCGCGATGCGTTTCATTGGGCGCCTCCGGTCTTCCCGGCAGCCATGGCCATGCCGCCTTCGCTTGGCGTCAGAAAATTGAGCTGGGCCCATAGCCGGGCGGTGGCCTGCTCCAGTTGCAGCGCCTGCAGACGCACGTCAAACGCGGCGCTGCGCGCTGCCAGCACCTCCGTCAAACTGGCTTTGCCGCCGCGGTAGGCGGCCAGGGCGGCGGCGCCCCGTTCGTCCGCCAACGGCAGCAATTGCTCGCGGTAACGGGTGAGCCGGTCGCGCCCGCTGTGCCATTCATCGAGCAGCACCCGCGTCTCCGCCACGTGCGCGCGCAAGAGCTCGTCACGTTCGCCCTTGGCCTGCTCGACCAGGGCCAGTTGCGCGCCCAGTTCCCGATCCTGCCGCTTGGCGCGGTCCCACTGCAGGGGCACGGACAGGCCCACCGACAGCATGTTGGAATACGCGTGCCCGCGATGCTGCAGCGCCACTTCCACGCTCCAGTCGGACTGCTGGTTGGCCTTGGCCAGATCGGCCTGCACGCTGGCCACTTCACGTTGGCGTTCCAGCACGGCCACATCAGGATGGTGCACCAGGGTCGCTTCCAGGTTGGCGGCATCGAGCCGGACCGTGTCGGCAGGCGGCGGATTGGCCAGCGCCGACAGCGCACCCGGTCCCGTCCAGCGTTCCAGCATGGCCTGGGCGGCCAGCCGGCGCTGGACAAATTCGGCCACCTTGTCGTCTCCGGAAGCCAGTGCGGCCCGTGCACCGAGCAGCTCAGCCTGGCTTCCCTTGCCCCCGCGATAGGCAGCGTCGGCGGCCTGTACGCTCAGGGCCGCCTGGCCCCGCAGATCCTGCACCAGCGCCAGCGCCTTGTCGGCATAAAACAGGTCCAGCCAGGCCAGCGCCGTATCGCGCTCGATGCGCGCCACCATCACCGCCTTTTCGGCCCGCGCCTTGTCGGCGCCCCGCTCGAACTGCGCCGCGCGCAGCCGCAGTTTGTCGCTGCGCGTGATTTCCTGCACCACGCCGATGCGGCGCATGGTCATGAAATCGCTGCCGATGTTGTAGCGGTCCGCGCCCGACACGGGCAGATTGTCGATGCCCGCCTTCAAAACCGGATC
>JBJMVV010000251.1:0-4162 GCA_045810505.1 Massilia sp. | reverse complement strand
GTCAAGCACCTGCGCCTGGGCCGGGAAATCAAGGTCTCGTCCGTCGTCACCTTCATGGCATCGTCGCGCGAACAGGTCGAGGACGCCTACGCGGGCGACATCATCGGCCTGCCCAACCACGGCAACATTCAGATCGGCGACAGTTTTTCCGAAGGCGAACTGCTGGCCTTTACGGGCATTCCGTATTTTGCGCCGGACTTCTTCCGCTCGGTGCGGATCCGCAATCCCCTCAAGATCAAGCAGTTGCACAAGGGCTTGCAGCAACTCGGTGAAGAGGGCGCGGTGCAGGTGTTCAAGCCGGTGCAGGGCGCCGACCTGATCCTGGGCGCGGTCGGTGTGCTGCAGTTCGAAGTGGTCGCCTCGCGCCTGCTCAACGAGTATGGGGTTGACGCCGTGTTCGACGGCACCAGCATCAGCAGCGCCCGCTGGGTCAGCGGCGACGACAAGCGCGTTCTGGCCGACTTCGAAGCGGCGCTGGGTCACAACGTCGCTTACGACGCCGCCGGCAACCTGGCGTATCTGGCGACCTCCAACGTCAACCTGCGCTTGACGGAAGAGCGCTGGCCCAAGCTGACTTTTCATGCTACGCGGGAGCACTCGGCGAAGCTCACCCAAAAGTAAACACACAAAAGTGCAACCCTACTTTTGTGTGGACTGAAGTGAGAGAACCTTGTTTGGTCAAACAAAAGTAAAAATCTACTTTTGTTTGGGGAGTCAGGTGAATTTGCCCGGCGGAGCCGGGCAAATTCGGCGACGCAGACCCGATGTTTGCGAGCTGCGCCGCGGTGATGTGCTGTTCGGTATACGCGCTTTTAGGGCGCAGAGCGCTGCTAACTATCGCGGTGCACCAACCACCAGGCGTCGCCGACGGCGCCGATCCAGCACAGCAGCAGGACGCCGCCTGCGACGTTGGCCCAGAAAGTATTGCCGCCACCTGCTTCGATCTGGGCGGCGAGGGCGACCGGGTCCATGCTGGCGGCGCCGGAGAGGATCTGGTCAGCGATGCGGTTGGCCTGGTCGACTGCGTCGTTGGCCAAATACGCCAGGGCCGCGAGGGCCGGGGCCATGAAGGCCAGGCCGCGCAGGGTCCGCTTGAGGTGGAGCTGGCCGGCGCCGGGAAACAACAGCAGGGACAGCCAGACGGCCTTGTTCGATTTTTTCACGTGCTTCCTTTTCGGCATTTTGGCGGCTTTGCGCCAGCGCAAACCCTGGCAGCGCCGAGGGCGTAGATTGTGCAATGCGTTTGGGCAATAACCAACGCGTCTGGCGCCATCATACCCGGCGCCGTCCACTATATCGATTACGGAGGCGTGCATGCTGTCGAAACTGCGCATCGGTCCCAAGCTGCTGCTGGCGCCCGCCGCCGTGCTGCTGCTGTTGATCCTGGTTTCCTGCGGCGCCTGGTACGCCATGGTGCGCCAGAACGACACGCTCACCACCATTGCCCGCGAGCGGGCGGTGCGCCTGCGCGACACGGCGGCGCTGGTGCATTCGGCCCAGCGCGCCCACACCGATGTCTACCAGTTGCTCAGCTGGCTTGGCGGCAGCTTTGCCGAGCGCCGCGTGGCCAGCCTGTCGAACGTGATCGACGCCGACCAGAAGGAGACCAGCCGGCGCCTGCGCCAGTTGAAGGCGGGGATCGCCATGCGCAGCCTGGAGGCGCGCTACGTCGACGAAGCACTCGCTGCCCACGTCCTGTACCTGAAGGCGGTGGCCGACGTGATCGAACTGGCCCGGGCCGACCCTTCCACCAGCGCCAGCGCCATGTCCAAGGCCGAGCGCTCGTTCGAGACGGTGGCGGCGCGGCTCGATGCGCTGTCGCGCCACGAGCAGCAATTGAGCGAACAGGCGGCCCGCCGGGCGCAGTCGGACCTGGCCACCATGGCGACCCTGATGCCGCTGATGGTGGCGCTGTCCGTGGTCCTCTCGCTGGCGATCACGGTGCTGGTGCGGCGCGCCCTTCTGCGCGAGGTGGCCGACATCAGCGCGGCGGCGCAGGCGCTGGCCAGCGGCGAACTGCTGGTGCGCGAACATCCTTATGGCGCCGATGAAATCGCCACCACCTCGCGCGTGCTCGACACCGGCATTCGCAACCTGAACGCGACCCTGCGCGGCATCCTGGCCTCGGCGCGCAGCATCGACGAAGGCTCGCGCCGGGTCGCCATTGGTAACGCCGACCTGAACCAGCGCGCCGCCGTGCACGCCAGCTCGCTCCAGCACACGGCCCATTCGGTCGAAGAGCTCACGGCGGTGGTCAGCCAGACCGCCACCAGCGCCCGCGCCGCCACCCGCATCGCCGCCAGCGCCTCGCATGTGGCCAGCCGCGGCAGCGACGGTGTCGAGCGGCTCCTGCTCACCATGCGCACCATCCGCCGCGGCGCCGGCCAGGTGGGCGCCATCGCGGCGCGCATCGACCGCATCGCCAACCAGACCGGCATGCTGTCGCTGAACGCGGCGGTCGAGGCAGGCCGCGCCGGCGCCCACGGCGAAGGCTTCGCACAGGTGGCGTCCGAGCTGCGCCTGCTGTCCCAGCAATCGGCCCAGGCGGCCCGTGAAATCGCCGACCTGATGGTGGTGGCGGTGGCCGACATCGACGGCGGCTGCGCTTCGGCCACCGAGGCTGGCCACAGCATCGCGCACATGGCAAGCTCGGTGCGCCAGGTAGGCCACCTGATCGACGCCATCGGCCACGCCAGCGCAAGCCAGGCCAGTGGCATCGCCGAAGTGAGCGACGCGATCGTGCAGATGGACCAGATGAGCCAGCAAAATTCCGCCATGGTCACCGCCGCCGCCCGCGCCGCCGCTGACCTGCAGCAGCAGGCCGTTGGGCTGGCGCGGGCGGTGGCGGGCTTTCACCTGGACGAAGCCGTCAATACGCCGCCGGCAGCGCCGGCGCCGCAGCCCGCCACGCCCGCAGCGCCGGGCGCGCGGCGCCGCGCCCGCGCCAGCCATTTGCGGCTGGCCTCGAACCGCGTTTAAGGGCAGGGCGCAAATAAACGCCGGCGCCGTGAATTTGCCGGCGCTGGCGCGGTCAAAGCGATTTGACCGGAGCGCCCATGGATTACCTCATTCTCGACAACCCTTTGCGCCGCTGGGCGCTGGCCATCGGCATCGCCGCCGGCCTGATGCTCGTCGTGCTCACTTTGCGCGCCTTTATCGGGCGCCGCCTGGCCAATGTGGCGCCCCGCACCGCCACCCGCCTCGATGACTTCGCCCAGCACACCTTGAAAGCCACTTACATCACGCCCATCGTCATCGTTTGCGTGTACGCGGGCAGTCTGGTGCTCGATCTGCCCGCCCGCATCGAGGCGGTCCTGATGCGCATTGCGATTATTGCTTTCCTGCTGCAGCTGGCTGTCTGGGGCGACCGCGCCGTGCGCGCCTGGCGCACGGTTTACCACAATGATAACGAGCGGCCCGCCGGGGACGGCATCGGCCGCAACTCCATGTCCATCCTCAGCTTCACCCTGCGCCTGGTGCTGTGGGTCGTGATTGCCCTGATGGTGCTCGACAACCTGGGTGTGAACATCACCGCCCTGGTGGCCAGCCTGGGCGTGGGCGGCATCGCCGTCGCACTGGCCGTGCAGAACATCCTCGGCGACCTGTTTGCCTCCCTCTCCATCGTGCTCGACCGGCCGTTCGTGACGGGCGACTTCATCATCGTCGGCGATGCACTGGGCAGCGTGGAAAACATCGGCCTGAAAACCACGCGCCTGCGCGCCCTGGGCGGCGAGCAGATCGTATTTTCCAATGCGGAGTTATTGAAAAGCCGGATACACAACCAGCAGCGCATGCAGACCAGAAGGGTGGCGTTCATCGTGCGCGTCTCCTACCAAAGCAGCGAGCAGCAACTGCGCACCATCCCTGCCATGATCCGCGAAGCGGTCGAGTCGCAGGACAACGTCATCTTCGAGCGCTCCCATTTTTCAGCGTGGAGCGAATCGTCGATCGATTTCGAGACCGTCTACCACGTTCAGAGCGCGGATTACCTCGTGCACATGGATACCCAGCAGGCGATCTTCCTCGGCATTTTCAGCCGGTTTGCGAAAGCGGGGGTGGTGTTTGCGTATCCGACCAGGGTGGTCAGGACGGAGGAGGGGCGGTCTGCGCTGTCAGAGGAGCGCAGCGGGGCGGTGAGGTGGAAATAGCAGTATCGGGGACT
>JBJMVV010000250.1:0-8746 GCA_045810505.1 Massilia sp. | reverse complement strand
CTGGGCTTGAAAGTGCGCGGCAACGGCTGCACCTATCACGGGGTCTCGCTCAATGTGGCGATGGACCTGGCGCCGTTTGGCTGGATCAACCCTTGCGGCTACGCGGGCCTTGAAACGGTCGACATGCGCAGCGTCGGCGTCGAGGCTGATTTGGCCGAGGTGCAGGCGATGCTGGCAAAGACGCTGGTGCGCCAGCTGGCCAGCATGACGACGAGCGTTGCGGCCACGCCGGCCGCGCTCTCCAACAACGAACAACACCAACCGAGCCCGCAGGGGCATGCAGCCATATGAGCGACATCATCGACACCGTCAGCGCCCCGGAAGCCCCGGCCTACAACGCCCTCGACAAGCAAAAAGGCGCCAGCAAGACGGCCCGCATCCCGATTAAAATCGTCCCCATCGCCGAGATGGAGCGCCTCAAAAAGCCCGACTGGATCCGCGTCAAAGCGGCGTCGGCCTCGAGCCGCTTCTACGAAATCAAGGACATCCTGCGCGCCAATAATTTGGTGACGGTCTGCGAGGAAGCCAGCTGCCCCAACATCGGCGAATGCTTCGGCAAGGGCACGGCCACCTTCATGATCATGGGCGACAAGTGCACCCGCCGCTGCCCGTTCTGCGACGTCGGCCACGGCCGCCCTGACCCGCTGGACGTCAACGAGCCGCGCAACCTCTCCAAAACGATTGCCGACCTGCGCCTGTCGTATGTCGTCATCACCTCGGTCGACCGCGACGACCTGCGTGACGGCGGCGCCGGACATTTTGTGGAATGCATCCGCGAGACGCGCGCCCTGTCCCCAAGCACCCGCATCGAAGTGCTGGTGCCCGACTTCCGCGGTCGCCTGCAAAAGGCCCTCGACATCTTCAAGGACGGTCTGCCCGACGTCATGAACCACAACCTGGAAACGGTGCCCCGCCTGTACAAGGAAGCCCGCCCCGGCGCCGACTACAAGCACTCGCTCGAACTGCTGCGCGATTTCAAAGCCATGTACCCGAACGCCGTCACCAAGTCGGGCATCATGGTGGGCCTGGGCGAAACCGACGAAGAAATCCTCCAGGTGATGCGCGACATGCGCGAGCACAACGTCGAAATGCTGACCATCGGCCAATACCTCGCCCCGTCGAACTCGCACCTGCCCGTGCGCCGCTACGTCCACCCGGACGTCTTCAAAATGTTCGAAGAAGAAGCGTATAAAATGGGTTTCGTCCACGCCGCCGTCGGCGCCATGGTGCGCTCGTCGTACCACGCTGACCAGCAGGCGCATGGCGCTGGTGTGACGACGGAATAGGTCGCCTTTTACGCTAAAAACGGGACAGGCACCTTCGGCGCCAGTCCCCCTTCTGCTAGCGCCGTGACGGATTATGCAGCAGGGGGACTGGCGCCAACGGTGCCTGTCCCGTTTTTCGTCTGCCACGCGTCCATTTACGGCCCAGCAAAACATCGCTATATACCGTACTATATAGCGATATTCACAACGCCCGGAGACCGCCGTGCTACGCCCCGCCCTCGTTTGCGCCCTGCTGGCGATCACCGCCCACGCCGGTGCGGCCGACCTGCTCGTCTCCGCCGCCTCCAGCCTGACCAACGCCTTCAATGAACTGGGCAGCAGCTACGAAGCTGCCAATCCCGGTACCAAAGTGCTGCTGAACTACGGCGCCTCGGGCGCCCTGCTCCAGCAAATTTCAAAAGGTGCGCCGGCCGACGTGCTGGCCACGGCCGACCAGGAGACCATGGACCAGGCGGCGGCGCAGAAGCTGATCGATCCGTCGGGCCGGCGCGACTTTGTGGGGAATACGCTGGTGGTGGTCTCACCGCTCGATGGGCGCAGCGCTTTGCGCCAGCTTTCTGACCTCACCAGGCTTGGCCGTGTTGCCATCGGCGCCCCTGCCAGCGTGCCCGTTGGCCGCTACGCGAAAAAGGCGCTGGAAGAGGCGGGCCTGTGGACCGCCGTCAGCACTAAAGCCATCACGACCCAGAACGTGCGCCAGTCGCTCGACTACGTGGCCCGTGGCGAAGTGGACGCCGCCTTTGTCTACGCCACCGATGCGGCCCAGTTCAAGGACAAGGTGCATCTCGCCTTCACGGTGCCGCTGGCGGCCGCCGTGCGTTATCCCGTAGCACCCGTCCAGACCTCCGCTCACGCGATGGAGGCACGCCGCTTCATCGATTACCTGCGCTCGCCAGCAGGCCAGGCCATCCTGGGCCGCTACGGCTTTACGCAGCCGTGAACGGGCCGGCCGCCATCGCCCTGCTGCTCTCGCTCAAAGTGGCGCTGGCGGCCACCTGCATCAACCTGGTGCTGGGCGTGGGCGCAGGTTTTATCCTGGCCCGCAGCCGTTTTATTGGTCGCGATGTGCTCGACAGCCTGCTCACTTTACCGATGGTGATGCCGCCCACGGTGCTGGGCTATTACCTGCTGGTGCTCTTGGGCCGGCGCAGCGCGCTGGGTGCCTGGCTGCAGGACAGCTTCGGCTTCAGTTTTATTTTTACCTGGCAGGGCGCGGCGATCGCTGCCGTCGTCGTCGGTTTTCCACTGGTGTTCAAGCCGGCGCGGGCCGCCTTTGAAAGCGTCGACGGCCAGCTTGAACAGGCCGCGCAGGTGCTGGGCGTGGCCGGGTTTTCACTGTTTTTCCGGGTCACCCTGCCGCTGGCCTGGCGCGGCATCCTGGCGGGCCTGCTGCTGGCCTTTGCGCGCGCCATGGGAGAATTTGGCGCCACCCTGATGGTCGCCGGCAGCATTCCCGGCAAGACGCAAACGCTGTCGATCGCCGTGTATGAAGCCGTGCAGGCGGGCCAGGACAGCCTCGCCAATGAACTGGTGGTGCTCACCTCCGCCGTCTGCGTGGCCGTGCTGCTGATCGCCGGGCGGCTGGCGCCCGGCCGCATCAACGGAGCGCGGCCATGAGCACGATGGAACTCGATTTCGCCATCCACAAGACGCTGCGTTCCGGCCAGCGCTGTTTTACCCTGAACGTCGATGCACGCGTGTCGGGCCAGAGAATTGTCCTGCTGGGCCCATCCGGCGCCGGCAAGAGCGTCACCCTCAAAGCAATTGCAGGCCTGATGGCGCCCGATGCAGGCCACATCCGCCTCAACGGCGAGACCCTGTTCGACGCCGCAAGCCGCATCGACATCGCCGCGCAGCAGCGAAATGTCGCCTATGTCTTCCAGGACTACGCCCTGTTCCCCCATTTGAACGTGCGCCAGAACGTGGGCTTTGGTTTAAAGCGGGGCTGGTTCAACCCGGGCGCCGGTCAGGCGCAGGCGGAGGTGGATTACTGGCTCGATGCGTTTGGCCTGGCCGCGATGGCGCACCAGCTGCCGGCAGAACTGTCGGGCGGCCAGCGCCAGCGAACGGCGCTGGCGCGCGCCCTGGTCGCCAAACCGTCGGCCCTGCTGCTCGATGAACCTTTCAGCGCACTCGACGAAGCCCTGCGCGAGACCATGCGCGATGAACTGGACGCGCTGCAGAAGCGCCTGCGCATTCCCATGGTCCTGATCACCCACGACCCGGCCGATGCGGCGCGTTTCGGCGACGTGGTGCTGCATCTGCGCGACGGCAAAGTCGTGTGCCGCACCCTGGGCCGCTGCGAGGAGGCGGCGCCATGAGCGACCGTCAACAGCACCAGCCTGGCCTCAGCGGCGAAATGTGGATGACCCTGGGCCGCGAACGCCTGGGCAGCCCGGCCCACATCGCCCTGCTGGAACAGATCGGCCTGTGCGGCTCGATCACCCGCGCTGCCAAGGCGGCCGGCATGAGCTACAAGGGCGCGTGGGATGCCATCGACGCGATGAACAACCTGTCCGGTGAGGCGCTGGTGGAGCGTGTCGTCGGCGGCAAGGGTGGCGGCGGCACCGTGCTGACGCCGCGCGGGGCGCAACTGGTGCAGAATTACCGCATCCTCGAACGCGAGCACCAGGCCTTTCTCGCGCAATTGAACCAGCAGGCCGATTTATCCAGCGACCTGCGCCTGCTCAGGAGACTCGGCATGAAAACCAGCGCCCGCAACCAGTTTTATGCCACCGTCACCAAGGTGCAGCGGGGCAGTGTCAACGACGAGATCAGCCTGGAAATGGCTGGCGGCCAGAAGCTGGCCGCCATTGTCACCCACGACAGCACGGCCGCGCTGGGACTGGCGCCGGGCACCGTCACCTTCGCGCTGGTCAAAGCCTCGTCCATCATGCTGGTGACGGCGCCGGGCGCTGCCCGTTTTTCAGCGCGCAACCAGCTCGCCGGCAGTGTCTCCCGCATCGTTCCGGGCGCCGTCAACACGGAAGTGTCGCTGGCGCTGGCAGGCGGCGTGACGGTGGTGGCCGTCATCACCAACGACAGCTGCGCCGAGATGGGACTGGCGCCGGGTGTCCATGCGACGGCCATGTTCAAGGCCCCCGACATCATCCTCTGCACGCCCGATTAACCGGCATCGCCGCCCGGCGGTGGCGGCGGCATATGCTCGCGCCGGTGCTCCACCAGGGCCTGCAGCACCAGCGGATGCAAGCCTTCCCCCTGCTCCGTGTCGATATGCGAAAACAACTGGCGGCGCATGCGCGGCGCCCAGTAGCGCTGCAGGTGATTGGCGATCTCGGTACGACCTTCCTGCGCATCGGGATAAGACGCAAAGAAGGTGCCGATCTGGTTGGCCATGGTGACTAGATGATCGATGTTCATGGTGCGTCCGGTGCGATGTTGATGGCGTGGGCGTAGGCCGTGAAACCGCCGCCGCGGGCAAAGGCGACCAGGGTCAGGCCGCAGGCCTGGGCGGCGCGCGCGGCCAGGGCGGTTGGGGCGGAGATGGCGACCAGGGCGGCGATGCCGACCGTGGCGGCCTTCTGCACCATCTCCACGCTGGCGCGGCTGGTGATGAGGGCGAAGCCATCGGCCAGATCGGCCTGCTGCGCGTGCAGCCCGCCAATCAGCTTGTCGAGCGCGTTGTGGCGGCCCACATCCTCGAACGCCAGCCGCGGTGCGCCATCGCGGCCGCACCACAAGGCAGCGTGCATGGCGCCCGTGTTGCGGTTGATGGGCTGGTGCGCCGTCAGCTGTTCCAGCGCCGCCCGGATAGCCGCCGCCGACAACGCGCGCGTCGGCGCCAGATAGGCGAGGGGACGCAGCACCTGGTCCAGGCTGTCCACGCCGCACAGGCCGCAGCCGGTGCGGCCCGCCAGGGTGCGGCGCCGCTCTTTCAAGCGTGCGAAGGCGCCAGCGGCGATATCGATGTGGGCCGTGATGCCGGTCGCGCCGTGTTCCAGCTCGATGCCGTAGCACTGGCGCGGCGTATCGATGATGCCTTCGCTGAGCGAAAATCCCAATGCGAATTCGGCCAGGTCGGCCGGCGTGGCCAGCATCACGGCGTGCGAGACGCCGTTGTATTCCAGCGCCACCGGCACCTCCTCGGCCAGCGCGTCGTCGACACTGCTCCACTGGCCGTCGCGCCGGCGCATCGCCGCGAACAGGGCGCTCGCTGTGCGGGGGGCTTCTTCGATCACGCAGCTCATGCCACCGGCTCCGCAAGACCCAGCTGCTGCGCGTTGAAGCGGGCATATTCAAGCTGCCAGTCCGACTGCTGCTGCACGTGCAGCACCTGCACGGCCGTCACCTTGTACTCGGGGCAGTTGGTGGCCCAGTCCGAATTATCGGTGGTGATGACGTTGGCGCCCGACTCGGGGAAGTGGAAGGTGGTGTAGACCACGCCTGGTTGCATCCGCTCCGTCACCAGTGCCCGCAGCACCGTCTCGCCCGCGCGGCTGTGCACACCGACCCACTGGCCGTCCTCGATGCCCCGCTCCTGCGCATCATGGGGATGAATTTCCAGCCGGTCCTCGGCATGCCAGCGCACATTCTCCGTGCGGCGCGTCTGGGCTCCCACGTTGTATTGCGAGAGAATGCGGCCGGTGGTGAGGATGAGCGGGTATTTGCGGGTGACTTTTTCATCGGTCGCCACATACTCGGTGATGATGAAGCGCCCCTTGCCGCGCACGAACTGGTCGACGTGCATGGTGGGCGTGCCCTCGGGGGCGGCGTCGTTGCAGGGCCACTGGATGCTGCCCAACTGGTCGAGGCGCTTGTAACTGACGCCGGCAAAGGTGGGCGTCAGGGCGGCGATTTCGTCCATGATCTCGGACGGGTGGCGATAGTTCATGGGGTAGCCCAGGCGGTTCGACAGGGCCATCGTCACTTCCCAGTCCGCGTAGCCCGCCTGCGGCGGCATCACCTTGCGCACGCGCGAGATGCGCCGTTCGGCATTGGTAAAAGTCCCGTCTTTTTCAAGGAAGGACGACCCTGGCAACAGCACGTGGGCGTACTTGGCGGTTTCATTCAAAAAGATATCCTGCACCACGATGCACTCCATCGCTTCCAGCGCGGCCGTGACGTGCTGTGTGTTGGGATCGGACTGGACGATGTCCTCGCCCTGGCAGTACAGGCCCATGAAGCTGCCATCGAGCGCGGCTTCGAACATGTTCGGAATGCGCAGGCCCGGTTCGGCCTGCAGGGGCACGCCCCAGGCAGCCTCGAAGGCGGTGCGCACGGTGGTGTCGGAGACGTGGCGGTAGCCGGGCAGCTCGTGCGGGAAGGAGCCGATATCGCAGGAACCCTGCACATTGTTCTGGCCCCGCAGGGGATTGACGCCCACGCCTTCGCGGCCCACATTCCCCGTCGCCATGGCGAGATTGGCAATGCCCATCACGGCGGTCGAGCCCTGCGCATGTTCGGTGACGCCGAGACCATAGAAAATGGCGCCGTTGCCGCCGGTGGCGAACAGGCGCGCCGCTTCGCGCACGTCAGAAGCCGGCACGCCGGTGATGGCTTCGGTCGCCTCGGGTGAATTGTCGGCGCGCGCGACAAACTCGCGCCACTGCGCAAACGCGCGCGGCTCGCAGCGCTCGGCGATGAACGCCTCGGCCAGCAGGCCTTCGGTCACGATGACGTGGGCCAGTGCCGTGACGATGGCGACATTGGTGCCGGGGCGCAGTTGCAGGTGGTGGCTGGCGCGGATGTGGGGCGACTCCACCAGGTCGATGCGGCGCGGATCGATCACGATCAGGCGCGCGCCCTGGCGCAGGCGCTTTTTCATGCGCGACGCGAACACGGGATGGCCGTCGGTGGGGTTGGCGCCGATGACGAGAATGACGTCGGCCTTTTCGACGGAGCGGAAAGTCTGGGTGCCGGCCGATTCGCCCAGCGTCGTCTTGAGGCCGTAGCCGGTGGGCGAGTGGCACACACGCGCGCAGGTGTCGACGTTGTTGTTGCCGAAGGCGGCGCGCACCAGCTTTTGCACCAGGTAGCCTTCCTCGTTGGTGCAGCGCGAGGAGACGATGCCGCCGATGGCGTCCTGGCCGTGTTTCGCCTGGATGCGCTTGAATTCGGACGCCGCGTAATCGAGCGCCTCGTCCCACGACACTTCGCGCCACGGATCGGTGATTTTGGCCCGGATCATCGGTTTTAAAATGCGGTCCTTGTGGGTGGCATAGCCCCAGGCGAAACGGCCCTTGACGCAGGCGTGGCCTTCGTTGGCCTTGCCATCCTTGGCCGGCACCATGCGCACCACCTGGTTGCCCTTCATTTCCGCTTTCAGGGAACAGCCCACGCCGCAGTAGGCGCAGGTGGTGGTGACGCTGTGCTCCGCCTGGCCCAGCCAAATGACGGATTTTTCCGTCAGGGTGGCGGTCGGACAGGCTTCCACGCAAGCGCCGCAGGAAACGCATTCCGACTCCATGAACGCTTCGTTCTGTCCCGCCGAGACGCGCGCCTCAAACCCGCGGCCCGAGATCGTCAGGGCAAAGGTGCCCTGGGTTTCTTCGCAGGCGCGCACGCAGCGGTTGCAGACGATGCATTTCGAGGAGTCGAAGGTAAAGTAAGGATTGCTCTCGTCTTTTTTCAGGGCCAGGTGGTTGGCGCCGTCAAAACCGTAGCGCACTTCGCGCAGGCCCGTCGCGCCGGCCATGTCCTGCAGTTCGCAGTTGCCGTTGGCGGGGCAGGTGAGGCAATCAAGCGGGTGGTCGGAGATATACAGCTCCATCACCCCTTTGCGCACCTCCTGCAGCTTGGGCGACTGGGTGCGCACCACCATGCCTGCTTCGGCCGGCGTGGTGCAAGAGGCGGGATAGCCGCGCCGTCCCTCGATCTCGACCAGACAGAGACGGCACGAGCCGAACGGTTCCAGGCTGTCGGTGGCGCACAGTTTCGGGATGTTGACGCCGTTTTCCGCGGCAGCCCGCATCAGGGAAGTGCCGACCGGGACGGACACCGTGTAGCCGTCGATGGTGAGCGTGATCATGTCGGTCGATACGGCCGCCGGGGTGCCGAAGTCGCGCGTGAGGATGGTTTCAATCATGGGAATCTCCTAAGCCGCCTGGACGTCGCCGGCCGCCTGGCCGAAGTCTTGCGGAAAATGGTTCAGGGCCGACAGCACGGGGTAGGGCGTCATGCCCCCCATGGCGCACAATGAGCCGTGCAGCATGGTGTCGCACAGGGAGCGCAGCAGGATCACCTGCTTGATCCCTTCGCCGGCGCGGATCTTGTCGATGACCTCTACGCCGCGGGTCGAGCCGATGCGGCATGGGGTGCACTTGCCACAGGATTCGACGGCGCAGAAGTCCATCGCATAGCGCGCCAGTTTCGCCATGTCGGCACTGTCGTCGTGCACCACGATGCCGCCGTGGCCCAGCACGGCCCACAGGCTGGCAAAGGCTTCGTAGTCGAGCGGGGTATCCCATTGCGATTCGGGCAGGTAGGCGCCCAGCGGTCCG
>JBJMVV010000249.1:0-21289 GCA_045810505.1 Massilia sp. | reverse complement strand
GCCGTATTGTAGTGCAGAAAGGTCAATCCTTGCTGGCCGTCGGTAGGTGCACAGCCATCAGTATGGCATAGAAAACAACACTAATGAACGGCGGGTCAGATATTTCCTGACGCAAGTATTTGTTTTGATTAGGAATTTTTTCCGCTTCGCAGCAGTCTTTATAGGGAAATAATGATACACATATGTATGTAAGAGCCTACGGCGTCACACTTTTGGTGGCGGCCGGCGACACTTTTGAAGAATTGCGGAGCTCAGCAACGCGTTCGATTGCCGCGGCGCAGCATGGCACCTTTTCCTGATCAGCACGCACGCCGCATAAAACAGTGTTGCGCTGGCAGATAGTTGCGGGCACGCAAAGATGCCACAAGGCATTTCACCATGATGGAGACCTGTGGCATCTTTTTCGCCACTGATGCTGTTCAATCAGGAGATAAATATGGCGATGGTTTTCTGTCGTGGCTGCGCCAAGCAATTACACGAGTCGGCCCCTGCCTGCATGCAGTGCGGGGCGCTGCAGGCTTCAAGCGCATCGAAAGCGCAAGGCGCCGTGCCCGACGGCGTGCGCGGCTGGTCGTGGGGCGCTTTTCTTCTCGGCTGGATTTGGGCGATCGGCAATCGCACCTGGATCGGCTTGCTGTGCCTGGTCCCTTATGTTGGCTTCGGCGTGGCCATCTGGCTGGGAATCCAGGGACGTGAAATGGCGTGGAAGAACCGCAACTGGGACAGCGTCGAGCATTTCAATCGGGTGCAACGCAGCTGGTCGCAGTGGGGCATTGGTTTGTTCTGTGTCGCCTGCGCGTGTGCCGCCTACCTCGTCTCGGTGCAAATGCCAGCTATACATGCTGAAACAAGCGAAGACACCGTCAACGTCACGCAGCCGGCGCCCGAGCTGGCCGCAAGGCAAAGCAAACCTGCGGCGGCTGTGAAGCCAGCCGTCTAAGCCCTGCCCGCTGCAGGGCCAGCCCGGCCTGGCGACGCCCGGCCTGGCGAGGCCTAGCGCGGCCCGGCCCGGCCCTGCAATCTTACCTTGGCAGGATTGAACTGCCCATCAGGAACGCATCCACCGCGTGGGCGCACTGCCTGCCTTCCCGGATCGCCCACACCACCAGCGACTGGCCGCGGCGCACGTCGCCGGCGGCGAACACTTTGGGGACCGAGGTGGCGTAACTGCCCTCGCCGTCGGTGGTGGCGCGGGCGTTGCCGCGCGCATCCTTTTCGACGCCAAAGGCATCGAGCACCTGTTGTACGGGCGAGACAAAGCCCATGGCCAGCAGGACCAGGTCGGCTTTCATTTCAAATTCCGAGTTCGGCACTTCGCTCATCTTGCCGTCTTTCCACTCGACCCGGCAGGCGATCAATTTATCCACCTTGCCGCCCTTGCCCTCAAAGCGCTTGGTGGCCACGGCCCAGTCGCGCTCGCAGCCTTCCTCGTGCGAGGAAGAGGTGCGCAGTTTGGTCGGCCAGTAGGGCCAGACCAGCGGCTTGTTTTCCTGTTCGGGCGGTTGCGGCAGCAGTTCGAACTGGGCGACGGAGGCGGCGCCATGGCGGTTGCTGGTGCCGACGCAGTCGGAACCGGTGTCGCCGCCGCCGATGACGACGACGTGCTTGCCGCTTGCCTTGATCTGGTCCTTGACCTTGTCGCCGGCGTTGACCTTGTTTTGCAGGGGCAAGAAGTCCATCGCGAAGTGCACGCCTTTGAGTTCACGGCCAGGCACCGGCAGGTCGCGCGGCTGCTCGGCGCCGCCGGCGATGATGACGGCATCAAACTCTTTTTCCAAGTCTTCCGGAAAAATCGTTTCTTTGGCCCAGTTGTTGACGGTGGCGGGGAAATCCTTGCCGATCAGGGTGCTGGTACGAAACACCACGCCTTCGGCTTCCATCTGCGCCACGCGCTTGTCGATATGCACCTTCTCCATCTTGAAATCGGGAATGCCGTAGCGCAGCAGGCCGCCGATGCGGTCGCTCTTTTCAAACACGGTGACGGCGTGGCCCACGCGCGCCAGTTGTTGGGCGGCAGCGAGGCCGGCAGGACCGGAGCCGACCACGGCGACCTTTTTGCCCGTCAGGCTTTCCGGCGGCTGCGGCACCACCCAGCCATGTTCCCAGCCCGTGTCGATGATCTTGTGTTCGATCGACTTGATGCCGACCGGATCGCTGTTGATCCCCAGCGTACAGGCCGATTCGCACGGCGCCGGGCACACCCGGCCCGTGAACTCGGGAAAATTGTTGGTCGAGTGAAGATTGTCCAGCGCGGCCCGATAATTGCCGTGATAGACCAGGTCATTCCAGTCGGGGATGATGTTGTTGACGGGGCAGCCCGTGTTGCAGAAGGGGATGCCGCAATCCATGCAACGCGCCGCCTGCACTTTCGCTGCCGGGTCGGACAGGTGCAGCACAAATTCCTGGTAGTTTTTGACGCGCTCGTCCGCCGGCAGGTAGCCCTCGTCCTGGCGCTGGAATTCCATGAAGCCGGTGATTTTTCCCATGATCGATCCTTGAAATTATTGTTGACTACGCAAGTAATGGGGCAGCAATGGCTGCATCGGATTGCTCCGCGGCCTCCTCGGCGCTGCTGTTGTGCATCTCTTCCAGCGCGCGCTTGTAGTCGGTCGGGAACACCTTGACGAACTTGCCGCGGCACTCGGCCCAGTTATCCAGCAGGAAGCGGGCGCGCGTCGAGCCAGTGTGCTTGAAGTGGCGCTCGATCAGGCGTTTCAAAATGACTTCGTCGGACTCGCGCTCGCCGCCGCGTGACTGGCTGTGCCAGCCGGACACGTCGCCCTGCTCCCTGGCCGACTGCACCCGCTCCAGGTTGACCATGGTGGGGTTGCAGCGCTTTTCAAACTCGTTTTTCGGGTCGTACACATAGGCCACGCCACCGGACATGCCGGCAGCGAAATTGCGGCCCGTGTCGCCCAGCAGCACCACGGTGCCGCCCGTCATGTATTCGCAGCCGTGGTCGCCACAGCCTTCCACCACCGCCGTCGCGCCGGAGTTGCGCACCGCGAAGCGCTCGCCGGCAACGCCATTGAAAAACGCTTCGCCGGAAATGGCGCCGTACAGCACCGTGTTGCCGACGATGATGTTGTCCACCGCCCAGCCGCGGAACTCCGTGTTGGGGCGCACGATGATGCGCCCGCCCGACAAGCCTTTGCCGACGTAATCGTTGCCCTCACCGACCAGGTCGATGGTGATGCCGGCTGCGAGGAAGGCGGCGGCGGACTGGCCTGCCGTGCCCTGCAACTGAATGTGGATGGTGTCATCCGGCAGGCCGGCGTGACCGTAACGCTTGGCCACTTCGCCCGACAGCATGGTGCCCACCGTGCGGTTGACGTTACGCACCGGCGAAATGAAGGATACCCGCTCGCCCTTTTCCAGCGCCGCCTTGGCCTGCGCGATCAGCTTGTGGTCGAGCGCCTTGTCGAGGCCGTGCTCCTGTTCTTCCGTGTGGTAAATATCCTGGCCTTCCTTGACGGGGGGCTGATAAAAGATATTCGTGAAATCCAGGCCCAGCGCCTTCCAATGCGAGATGGCCTTGGACTTGTCCAGCAGGTCGGCGCGGCCGATCAGTTCGTCGTAAGTGCGGATGCCCAGTTGCGCCATCAACTGGCGCGCTTCCTCGGCGACAAAGAAGAAATAGTTCACCACGTGTTCCGGCTTGCCGGCAAACTTGGCGCGCAGCACGGGGTCTTGCGTGGCCACGCCCACCGGGCAGGTGTTCAGGTGGCATTTTCGCATCATGATGCAGCCTTCGACCACCAGCGGCGCCGTCGCAAAGCCGATCTCGTCGGCGCCCAGCATGGCGGCAATCACCACATCGCGTCCCGTCTTCATCTGGCCGTCGGCCTGCACGCGGATGCGGCTTCTCAGACCGTTAAGGACCAGGGTCTGCTGGGTTTCAGCCAGGCCCAGTTCCCACGGCGTGCCCGCATGTTTTACGGACGATAAGGGAGACGCGCCCGTGCCGCCATCATGACCGGCCACCACCACGTGATCGGCCTTGGCCTTGGTGACGCCGGCCGCGACCGTGCCGATGCCCACTTCCGACACCAGCTTCACACTAATCGAGGCACGCGGGTTGGCGTTTTTCAAGTCGTGAATCAATTGCGCCAGGTCTTCGATCGAATAAATATCGTGGTGAGGCGGCGGCGAGATCAGGCCGACGCCGGGCACCGAAAAGCGCAGGCTGGCAATGTATTCGGACACCTTGTGACCAGGCAGCTGACCGCCCTCGCCTGGCTTGGCGCCCTGGGCCATCTTGATCTGGATCTGGTCGGCCGAATTCAGGTACTCGGCGGTGACGCCAAAGCGGCCCGAGGCCACCTGCTTGATGCGCGAACGCAGGGAGTCGCCATCCTGCAGGGGAATGTCGACGGCGACGTTGTGCGCGCCGATGACGCTGGCCATGGTCTGGCCCTGCTTGATGGGAATGCCTTTCAGCTCCTGCGTGTAGCGTGCAGGATCCTCGCCGCCCTCGCCCGTGTTCGACTTGCCGCCGATGCGGTTCATGGCAATCGCGAGCGTTGCGTGCGCTTCCGTCGAGATGGAGCCGAGCGACATGGCGCCCGTTGCAAAGCGCTTGACGATTTCTTTGGCCGACTCGACTTCATCGAGGGGGATCGCCTTGGCGGGATCGAGTTTGAATTCGAACAGGCCGCGCAAGGTCAGGTGACGGCGGGTCTGGTCGTTGATGATCTGGGCGTACTCTTTATAGCTATTAAAATTGTTGGCGCGCGTGGAATGCTGCAATTTCGCGATCGCGTCCGGCGTCCACATGTGGTCTTCGCCGCGGATCCGGAAAGCGTATTCGCCACCCGAATCGAGCGCATCCAGCAGCAGCGGGTCCTTGCCAAACGCCAGCTTGTGCAGGCGCAGCGCTTCCTCGGCCACTTCAAACACGCCGATGCCTTCCACGCCCGAAGCGGTGCCGCGGAAGTATTTGTTGACCAGTGATTTGTTCAGGCCAACGGCCTCGAAAATCTGCGCGCCGCAGTAGGACATGTAGGTCGAAATGCCCATCTTGGACATCACCTTCATGAGGCCCTTGCCGATTGCCTTGGTGTAGTTATAAATCGCCTTGTCGGCCGACATTTCCTTGCCGAGACCTGCCGCCAGTTCGGTCAGGGTTTCCATGGCCAGATACGGGTGGACAGCTTCTGCGCCAAAGCCGGCCAGCAGCGCGAAGTGATGGGTCTCGCGGGCCGAGCCGGTCTCGACGACGAGGCCGGTGGAGGCGCGCAGGCCGCGGCCTACCAGGTGCTGGTGAATTGCCGAGGTTGCCAGCAGTGCGGGGATCGCCACCTGGCTGGAGGATACGGCGCGGTCCGATACGACCAGGATATTGTGGCCGGACTTGACGGCATCGACCGCTTCGGCGCACAGGGAGGCCAGCGAGGCTTCAATGCCTTCCTTGCCCCAGGCAACCGGGTAGCAGATGTTCAGCTCGTACGATTTGAACTTGCCGCCCGTGTGGGCACTGATGTTTCGCAGGCGCGCCATGTCGTCGAAACCGAGCACAGGTTGCGACACTTCGAGGCGCATCGGCGGATTGACGTTGTTGGTGTCGAGCAGGTTGGGCTTGGGACCGATAAACGACACCAGCGACATCACCATCGCTTCGCGGATGGGGTCGATCGGCGGATTGGTCACCTGCGCAAACAACTGCTTGAAATAGTTGTAGAGAGGCTTGAGCTTGTTCGACATCACGGCCAGGGGCGAGTCGTTGCCCATTGAACCGGTAGCCTCTTCGGCCAGCACGGCCATGGGCGCCATCAGGAATTTCAGGTCTTCCTGGGTGTAGCCGAACGCCTGCTGGCGGTCCAGCACGGACGGCAATTCTTGCTCGCCCTGGGCCGCATTGCGGCCGCGGTTGTGCGCCAGCTGGCTTTCCGCCATTTTCAGTTCGCCCAGCTTGATGCGCACCGAATTGATCCAGGCTTTATACGGCTTGGCATTGGCGTACATGTCTTTCAATTCTTTGTCGTCGATGATGCGGCCGGCTTCGAGGTCGATCAGGAACATTTTGCCCGGCTGCAGACGCCACTTCTGGATGATCTTCGATTCGGCAATCGGCAGGGTGCCGGACTCGGACGCCATCACCACCAGGTCGTCATCGGTGACGATATAACGCGCAGGCCGCAAGCCATTCCTGTCAAGCGTGCCGCCGATGTGGCGGCCGTCCGTGAACGCCATCGCGGCCGGGCCGTCCCACGGCTCCATCATCGAGGCGTAATACTCGTAGAAGGCCTTGCGGTTGTCGTCCATCAAGCCGTGATTTTCCCAGGCTTCCGGGATCATCATCATCATGGCCTGGGCAATCGGGTAGCCCGACATGATCAACAGTTCCAGGGCATTGTCGAAGCAGGCCGTGTCGGACTGGCCTTCGTAAATCAGCGGGAACAATTTACCGAGATCGTCGCCCAGCACGGCCGATTTCATCACGCCTTCGCGCGCGCGCATCCAGTTGAAATTGCCTTTGACGGTGTTGATTTCACCGTTGTGGGCAATCAGGCGGTAGGGGTGGGCCAGCGGCCATTCCGGGAAGGTGTTGGTGGAGAAGCGCTGGTGCACCAGGGCGAGAGCAGAGATACAGCGGGGGTCTTGCAGGTCCTTGTAATAGACGCCCACCTGGTCGGCGAGCAACAGGCCCTTGTAGACGATGGTCCGGGCTGACATCGAGGGCACGAAAAATTCCTTGCCGTGCAGGAGTTTTAAAGCCTGGATGGCGTGGCCGGACGATTTGCGGATCACATACAGTTTGCGCTCGAGGGCGTCGGTGACCATGATGTCCGGGCCGCGGCCAATAAAAATCTGGCGGATCACGGGTTCCTTGGCGCGCACGGTGGGCGACATGGGCATGGCTTCATCGATCGGCACATTTCTCCAGCCCAGCACGACCTGGCCTTCAATGCGCACGGCGCGCTCGATTTCCTGTTCGCAGGCGATGCGCGAGGCGTTTTCCTTGGGCAGGAATACCATGCCGACGCCGTACTCGCCGGGCGGGGGCAATTCGACACCCTGCTTGGCCATCTCGTCGCGGAAATACTGGTCGGGAATCTGGATCAGGATGCCCGCCCCATCGCCCATCAACTTGTCGGCGCCGACGGCGCCCCGGTGGTCGAGGTTTTTCAGGATCAACAGCCCCTGCTCGATGATGGAATGCGATTTATTGCCCTTGATATGGGCGACGAAACCGACGCCGCAGGCATCGTGCTCGTTGGACGGATCGTATAAACCTTGCGCAATCATCGACGTTCTCCACAGCTTTAGACAGGTGAAGGACGACCTTATCGCAACGCAGCAAAAAACTCAAACGAAACAATCAGGGTCGGAGTCAGATAAATTTAGATTGCATGTTCGTAAAAATTAATCGGGGACAGAGTCAATCGGCGCGATCTTGAAAGGACGTCCACGCTTGGCCGGCAGCACGGGGCGGGTGGTTTTCTTGGCGAGCTCGGCCTTGTAACGCTCGCTCCCCAGCGGCCAGCCTTTCAGCACAGCGGCTTCAATGGCAGCCGTTTGGGCGCGAGTGAGTCCTCGCTCACACAGCGCTTTATAAGCAGCTTCACGCTGAAATGGGGTGTTGCCGAGCGCCCAGTACAGGGCGTGATCGGCGATGAGGGGATCGCTGCGCAGGCCGATATGGTGGGCATAACTGGACCATGGATGGCTGACCGGGTCGATCAAAGCCTGCCCTGCCCCGTCCCGCACCGTGCAAAATTCAATGTACTGGCTGCAGGGGAGGAAAAATTCACCCGCTTCCACCACGGAGGCTTTAAAACGGCCAGCAAACAGGCTGCCGGAGCGGCCATGCTTGGCGTTGAACCAGGGAACGTAATACCGTCCCGTGCGTTGCAGGGCGGCGCCCAGGCTGTCGCTGTCGGGTGGGCTGGCGAGCAACTGAAACTGGCCTGGCAGCAGGGTGTAGGCGTGGACGGCGACCTTGTAATGGCGGGCGCTGTCGCGCAGCCAGCTTAGAAATTGCTCGTGGTCTTGCGCATCGCGGAAAATCACGCCCTGGTCGTGACCCTGCTGAATGATATGGTGGGGGGCGTTGGGGACAATCAGGCGGGGCAGGCGGGCCATGGCGGTAATGGGGGCAAAAACCCCATTTTACGCCGGGCCTCTCGACTCTGTCCCCAATTACCTTTTATGACAGGGTAAATCCAGCCGACAGACTATAACCCTCGCCATAAGCGCTGCGCAAAGGGAGGTCCTGACCCAGGCCGGTGCGGGCTTTTTTGCGCAGGCGATACACCAGCATGTCGACCCGGCGGCTGGCGTCGGCTTCGTCGCCGCCCATGCCGGCCACGATAACCTGGCGCGGCACGGCACGGGTGTTGATGGTCAACAGGTGCAAAAAGTTGCACTCTTTTTCCGTCAAGTCGATCACCGAGCCCATCAGTTCAAGCTGCCGCGCGCTGACCCGCAGGTTCCACTTGCTGGGAGGCAAAGTTGGCTCTTGGGGACGCACGCGGCGATCCAGCGCCTCGATGTGGGCGGCCAGTTCGGGAAATTTGATGGGTTTGCTGAGGTAGTGGTCAGCGCCCAGTTGCAGGCCGAGAATGCGGTTGTCAAAGGCAACGCGCCCGGTCAGCACCAGCAGGCCGATCTCCGGATACAGCTGGCGCATGCGGGGAATGACCGTAAAGCCATCCTCGTCAGGCAAGCCGAGATCGAGCACGACAACAGCAGTCGGCGTCTTGGTCAGCGCCAGCCACATGTCGGCAGCGCTGGTGGCGAGCGCCACTTCGTGACCTTGCTCGCGGAGGAATTCCGCCATATCGTCGGCGTAGTCGCCGTTATCTTCAACGATCAGAATCTGGGTCATGGGGTGGCCGGTTGTTCGTTAGGCATAACCCCGGACAAATTAATGCCCAGTGCCAACTTAATATTTGTTACCGGAATTATCACTGCTGTGCCCGCTCGATGCAACATCTTTCCCCACGGAAGTGCGGATTGGTAAGCAAATGGAGAACTGCGTGGCGCAAACTCCACTATCGGTCATTTGGCGTGACAGATTGATGACACCTCCATGCACTTCGACGACAGATTTGGCCATGTAGAGTCCGAGGCCGGCGCCGGGCAAACCGGCCGCATTACTGCCCCGGGTGTTCTTGGCAAAAATCGTTTCCTGTTCGTCCGCCGGCACGCCCGCGCCCTCGTCCGTCACCGTCAGGCTGATGCCCTTGTCGGTCAGGGCGCCAGTCAGGCGGATGGGGGCGCCGGCCGGGCCGTATTGGACGGCGTTATCGACCAGCACCTTGAGCGCCAGGCGCAGTCCCTGGGGCTCACCGCGCACATTGTCCGGCAGGTCACCGAGCTCGAGGATGGCTTCGCGTCCGGCGGCGCGCACCTGCTGCGCACCTTCCTCGAGCAGGCGGCGGGGATTGACCCGGTCGGCGCGCGCTGCCGTGCCGCTGGCGGCGACAATATCGGGCGACAAATAATGTTCCAGCATGCCGATCATCTGGTCGACGGCATTGGAAATTTTGCGGTAGCGGTCGCGCGTGGCCGGATCGGCGCTGGCGCCCGTGACTTGCAGTCGCTGGATGGCGCCGTCAATGGTCGAGAGCGGCGTGCGAAATTCGTGGTTGAGCATGCTGGCAAAGCGGCGCTGGCCGGCTTCGTACTCGCGCCGGCGCGACACATCGCGCACGATGCCGACCAGGGCGGCGGGCTTGCCCCTGCTATCAAAGGTGAGGTGGAAATGATTTCCAACGGCACTTTGCCGCCATCGCGGTGGACCAGTTCCAGTTCGCGCACCAGCTTGCGCCGGCTGGTGTCGCCCGCCGCCAGCCGCGCCAGGCGGGCGGGCAGTCCTGCCAGCAAGACGTTCAGCAAGGGCGCCGTGCCGGCCTGGAACGTGCGCCATTGCTCGGCCGTGTATCCGCTCAGTGCTTCGACCTGGGGGCTCAGATAGCTGATCTCCCGGCCCGGCAAGTCGACTACCCAGGCAATGTCGCCGCCGACTTCCGCAATGGTTAGAAACTGATCGGCGGCGCTGACGGCCATGGACACTCCGGGGTTTTAGTCTTCGAGGGGGGCGAAAATCGCCTGCAGATCTTCCTGGGTCAGCACCAGTTTATTGGCCTCGCCATCGGCCAGAATCGACTGGGCCAGATCCTGTTTCTTTTGCTGCAGCAGCTGGATTTTTTCTTCCAGGGTGCCCTTGGCGATCAATTTATAGACGAACACAGGTTTGTCCTGGCCAATCCGCCAGGCCCGGTCGGTTGCCTGGTTTTCCGCGGCCGGATTCCACCAGGGATCGTAATGGATCACGGTGTCGGCCGCCGTCAGGTTCAGGCCCACGCCGCCCGCTTTCAGGCTGATCAGGAAGATCGGCACGGCGCCCTGCTGGAACGCGGCCACCTGGGCGGCGCGGTCCTTGGTTTCGCCCGTCAGCAGCGCGTAGGGGATGCGGCGCGCGTCGAGTTCTTCCTCGATCAACTCGAGCATGCTGGTGAACTGGGAAAACACCAGGATCTTGCGGCCTTCCTGCAGCAGGTCGTCGACCATCTGCATCAGGTCGATCAGCTTGGCCGAGCCCGATTCCTTCTTGCGCGAAGGCAGCGCCTTGACCAGCCGCGGATCGCAGCAGACCTGGCGCAGTTTTAATAGCGCTTCGAGAATGACGATCTGGCTGCGCGCCACGCCCTTCTTGTCGATCTCGTCGCGCACCTTCTTGTCCATCGCCAGGCGTACCGTTTCGTACAGGTCGCGCTGGGCGCCGGAGAGCTCGACCTTGCGCACCATCTCCGTCTTCGGCGGCAGTTCCTTCGCCACATTATCCTTGGTACGGCGCAGCAGGAAAGGCCGGATGCGGCGGTTCAGCAAGGTGCGGCGCAGGGGATCGTCCTGGCGCTCGATGGGATGGCGGAATTGACTGTTGAAGGTTTTTTCATCGCCCAGCAGGCCCGGCAGCAGGAAGTGAAACTGCGACCACAATTCGCCCAGGTGGTTTTCCAGCGGCGTGCCGGTCAGGCACAGGCGGTGGCGGGCATTGAGGAGGCCGGCGCTCTGGGCGGCTTTCGAGCGGTTGTTCTTGATGTAATGCGATTCGTCCAGGATCACCAGGTGATAGGTGTGCTGGCGCAGCTTTTCTTCATCGCGCGGCAACAGGGCGTAGGTGGTCAGGATCAGGTCGCAATCGTCGATGCGGTCGAACAGGTCCAGCCTTTCTTTTCCCTGCAGCAGCAGAACGCGCAGGCTGGGCGCGAAGCGGGCCGCTTCGTCCTGCCAGTTCGTCATCAGGCTGGTCGGTGCAATCACCAGCGCCGGACTGGTGAGCCGGCCCGCTTCCTTTTCCACCAGGATGTGCGCGAGGGTCTGCACCGTCTTGCCGAGGCCCATATCGTCAGCCAGGATGCCGGCCAGGTCGTATTCGCGCAGGAACTGCATCCAGGCGAGACCGTCGGCCTGGTAGTCGCGCAGGGTCGCTTGCAGACCGGCCGGGGCCGGCACTTTTTGCACGGAGCCGAACAGGCTGAGCTTGCGGCCCGTTTCGCGCAACTGTTCGCCGCCGCGCCATTGCAGTTCCGTGCCGCGCGCAAGTTCTTCCAGGCGGGCCGCGTCCAGGGTCGACAGGCGCACCTTGTTCTTGATCTTGTCGCTGAAATACAGTTCGCCCAGGGTGCCCAGGATCGGTTTCAAACGGCCCCATGGCAGGGCCACGCGCAGACCATCCGGCAGGGGCGCGAGCATCTGGTCGCTGTCGGCGTGGGCCGCGAGCACATCGGGATCGAAGTCGCTGGGTGCGTTGCGGATCAATTGCACCAGCACGGGCAGCAAAGGCACCCGTTTCTGGTTGACCACGATGCCCAGTTCCAGTTCGAACCAGGCGTTATTCGCTTCGGCCGGCTGATCGATGTCGGCGTACCACTGTTCCACCGGCACCACGTCATAGCGATAATGCTTGGCGCGCTGGATGTGCCAGCCAGCCTCGACCAGTTCATCCAGGGCGCCGGCGGCAAAGCGGATCCAGTGGGCCTGCGATTCCAGTTGCAGCGCGCCCACCAGGCCATTCAAAGGAGGCGTGGCGGGCTTCCTGAAACCCAGTTCTTTCAGTGTTGCAAGGGCAGCGGCCTCGTCCTCGGCGTCGCGCGCGATCACTTCCGTCACGTCGCCCTGCTGGCGCACCACGCGCTGGTCGGGGTCGAACGAGACCCGCTCGCCGTCGTAATCAAAGGAGAGCACGGCGACGTCGTGCCAGCGCTGGGCGCCGTTGTCGGCCAGTTGGACACTGTCGAGCTGCAGCCAGGGTTTTGGTTTGACATCGTTGCGCAGGCGCTGGGTCAGCGGCTGGGGCAGCGGCATCAATTGCTGCAGACCATGGGCCAGCAGCAATTGCGAAACCCGTTTTTTATCATTGCCCGTCAGCGCAGGCGCCTGGGCGACCAGGGCCTGCAATTCGGCCAGGGAAATATCGACCCCGCCCCGGTTCAGTTCCAGCGCACCGCAGGACAGGTTGTCGATGTACCACGGCGGGTCGGTGGGCAGCATGTAGTCGATCTGGTCGGCCGCGCTGTGGGTGGCGCCCTTGGTCGGCTCAACCTGCCAGCCGAGGCGGGCCGTGCGGCCTTCGTCGCGCCACACCAGGTTGGCTTTGCGCACGGCGCCCGCTTGCAGGGGATACACCAGGCCGTTCGACATGTCCGGCCAGGAATTGGCCCACAACAGCTTGTCCTGTTCCAGCAACATTTGCAGCAGGATGGCGCCGATTTTGCCTTTCGGCTCGGTAGCCGTGCTGGTCTGCGAAGCGCCGCTGCGCATGGCAATAAAGAAACGCACCAGGTCTTCGTCGTCGCCTTCCAGGTAGGCGGGCGGGGCCGAGAGCAGGCTGAATACTTCGCTGACGGGGCTGGCGGCGGCCACTTCGCCGTTCGGGCGCAGGCGTGCCTTGCACAGGCACAGCGCCACATGGCGCCCGCCGCTGGTGGGCGCCAGCACGTAGACAAATTTATATTGGACCTGCTTGGGGTCCTTGATGTCCGCATTGAGCTTGGGACGGGGATGCGCAGCGGCATCGACCCGTTGCAGCCAGCTTGCCACCGGCGGCGCCAGCTGGTGAGAGCCTGGCAGCGACGGGGCGGCGGCGGGCGGCGTGGCCGGCCCCGCGGGCGCTTCCGCCCGGGCTTCCATCAATTCGTCGCGCCTTGCATCCGAGGTGTGCATCGTTCTTTGCATTCTGTATCAAAAAAGACAAGACCCAATATTATGCGCCATTCCGCCCGACTTGGCCGCCCCTTTCAGATGGGGTCGATGATTCCATACTACAACTTCTGCCGCGTCCGTCTGACATCATCGCCTGAAAGCGCCGCGATGACAAGCCGCGCTTTAAGATGCTGCAAGCGGTACGAAGGGGTGTACCCTGGCCTCGGTTCCGGTATGATCCTGCCTCGACTTTCAGGACGCCCTTCACTTTTTATGCTCCCTTCCATTGAACAACGCCTCGCTGTAGAACTTGCCGCCAAACCTGTGCAAGTGGCCGCCGCCATCGCCCTGCTCGACGAAGGCGCCACCGTCCCCTTCATCGCCCGTTACCGCAAGGAAGCCACGGGCGGCCTCGACGACATACAGCTGCGCCTGCTTGAAGAGCGCCTGCGCTACCTGCGCGAATTGGAAGAGCGCCGCAGCGCCATCGTCGCCTCGATCACGGAACAGAACAAGATGTCCCCCGCCCTGCTCGAGCAAATCATGCACGCGGAGGACAAGACCCGGCTGGAAGACCTGTATCTGCCGTACAAACAGAAACGCCGCACCAAGGCCCAGATCGCCATCGAAGCGGGCCTGGCGCCCCTGGCCGACGCCCTGCTGGCCGACCCCACCCTGGCGCCCGAGACGGTCGCGGCCGCCTATCTGCGCGAGCCCTTCACCAGTGACGATGGCGCCAACCCGGGCGTGGCTGACACCAAGGCGGCGCTGGACGGCGCCCGCCAGATCCTGATGGAGCGCTTTGCCGAGGACGCGACCTTGCTGGCGGCCCTGCGCGATTACGTGCGCGAGCATGGCGTGGTGCAATCGAAAGTGGTCGAAGGCAAGCAGGACGAGGGCGAAAAATTCGCCGATTATTTTGATTATTCGGAGAACCTGGCGACCGTGCCCTCGCACCGCGCGCTGGCCCTGTTGCGCGGCCGCCGCGAAGGCGTCCTCGACGTCGTCCTGCGGCTGGACACGGAAGCGGAAAAGCCGAAGTGGGACGCCCCCCTGAACCCTTGCGAAGGCCGCATTGCCGCCCGCTTCGGCATCAAGAATGCAGGCCGTCCCGCCGACAAATGGCTCTCGGACACGGCGCGCTGGACCTGGCGGGTCAAAAGTTTCATGCACCTGGAAACGGAATTGATGGGCGCCCTGCGCGAAAAAGCCGAGCTCGATGCCATCAATGTGTTTGCGCTCAATTTAAAAGCCCTGCTGCTGGCGGCCCCGGCCGGCCCACGCGCCACCATGGGCCTCGATCCCGGTCTGCGCACGGGCGTCAAAGTGGCCGTGGTCGATGCCACCGGCAAGGTCGTCGACACGGCTGTCATTTATCCGCACCAGCCGAAAAACGACTGGGACGGCTCAATCCACCTGCTGGGACAACTGGCGGCGAAGCACAATGTGTCGCTCATTTCCATCGGTAACGGCACCGCTTCGCGCGAGACCGACAAGCTGGCCCAGGACTTGATCAAGCAGCGGCCCGAATTAAAACTCACCAAGATTGTCGTGTCGGAAGCGGGCGCATCCGTTTATTCGGCTTCCGAATTTGCCTCGCGCGAATTGCCTGACATGGATGTATCGCTGCGCGGCGCCGTCTCGATCGCGCGCCGCCTGCAGGATCCGCTGGCTGAACTCGTCAAAATTGATCCGAAATCCATCGGCGTGGGCCAGTACCAGCACGATGTGTCGCAGACGCAACTGGCGCGCTCGCTCGATGCGGTGGTGGAAGACTGCGTCAACGCGGTGGGCGTGGACGTCAACACGGCCTCGGCGCCCCTGCTGGCGCGCGTGTCCGGGCTGTCGAGCAGCGTGGCGCAGAGCATCGTCAGCTACCGTGATCTAAAAGGGGCGTTTGCCTCGCGCGCGGCCTTGAAAGCCGTGCCGCGCCTGGGCGATAAAACCTTTGAACAGGCAGCCGGTTTCCTGCGGGTGATGGGCAGCAGCAATCCTCTCGATGCGTCGGCGGTGCACCCGGAGTCGTATCCCGTGGTGGAAAAAATCCTGGCCGATTTGAAGAAGGATATCAAGGCGGTGATTGGTGATGCGTCCCTGCTGAAAACCCTGCAGCCGGCCAAATATGCCGATGAACGTTTCGGCGTGCCCACCATTTCCGACATTTTGAAAGAGCTGGAAAAGCCCGGGCGCGATCCGCGGCCGGAATTTGCCACCGCGACATTCAAAGAAGGGGTCGAGGCGATCCGCGATTTGCGCCCCGACATGATCCTCGAGGGCGTGGTGACCAATGTGGCGGCGTTCGGCGCCTTTGTCGATATCGGCGTGCACCAGGACGGCCTGGTGCATATTTCGGCCCTGTCGAACACGTTCGTGAAAGACCCGCATACTGTCGTCAAAGCGGGCCAGGTGGTGAAAGTCAAAGTGCTGGAAGTTGATGAAAAGCGCAAGCGCATTGCCTTGACCATGCGCCTGACGTACAGCGCGCCGCAGTCGGGATCGAAACCGGAGCAGCGGGCCGACCGCAATGACGGCAAACGCCTGGCCCAGCACAGGGACCAGCAAGAGCGCCAACAGCAGCGGGCGCCTGAACCGGCCGGCAGCATGGCGGCGGCGTTTGCGAAGCTGAAACGCTAGACTGGCGCAGAAAGAGCGCTGCCGCGACCCGCGGCGGCGATTTCTTATAAAATGTCCGGCATCCAATCCAATTTCACCAGAGGCAATCATGAGCGACGTACAAACCTGGATCAAAGAGACTGTCAGCAGCACCCCGGTCGTGCTGTTCATGAAAGGCACCGCGCAGTTTCCCCAGTGTGGCTTTTCCAGCCGTGCCGTGCAAATCCTGAAAGCTTGCGGCGTGCAGAACATCGCCACCGTCAATGTGCTCGATGACCCGGAAGTTCGTCAGGGCATCAAGGATTTTTCGAACTGGCCGACCATTCCCCAGTTGTATGTCAAAGGCGAATTCGTCGGCGGTTCGGACATCATGAACGAGATGTTTGAGTCGGGCGAACTGAAAACCCTGCTCGATGCCTGAAGCCGGGCCTGCGCCGATGCGACCGCGGCGGCTTGTCATCGCCATCACGGGCGCCACCGGCGCCGTGTATGGCGTGCGCCTGCTGCAGCATTTGCAAAAAATTGCCGGCGTCGAGACCCATCTGGTGATCTCGGACGCCGCCAACCTGACCCTGCACGAAGAAGTGGGCATGCAGCGGCGCGAGGTCGAAGCGCTGGCTGATGTGGTGTACCGCAACCGCGACGTGGGAGCGGCCATTGCCAGCGGCTCGTTCCAGTCCGATGGCATGATCGTGGCGCCCTGCTCGATGAAAACGCTGGCTGCCGTGGCGCTGGGTCTGTCGGACAATCTGATTGCCCGCGCGGCCGATGTGGTGCTCAAGGAGCGCCGCCGCCTGGTGCTGATGGTGCGCGAAACGCCGTTCAACCTGGCGCACCTGCGCAATATGACGTCCGTCACGGAAATGGGCGGCATCGTGTTCCCGCCCCTGCCCAGCTTTTACCAGCATCCCGCCACCATCGACGAGATGGTCGATCACAGCGTGGCGCGGGTGCTTGACCTGCTTAACGTGGAGCACACTCTCGCCCCACGCTGGACAGGCATGAAGCCCGCTACTTCAAGCGACACGTAGGGACAACGAGCAAAAACTAGCGTTTTTCCACCTGCCAGCTGTCCGCCATTTTTAACTCTTTTGCTTCTTCAACCATCCTGCGGTGCTGGATGCGTTTGCGCATCACTTCGGCATGCTGGGCCGCGGTCATCGGCGGTACGGTCATCAATTCTTTCAGCTGCGCGGTGTTGCTGTAGTTGCTTTTCATAGGGCGGCTAAATCCTCGGCTGCGTGGCGATCAAGGTGAGGCTCTGTCAAAGCGATCACTGATTATGGCCCGGTTTACTGACTTTGTGCTGCGCTTTTTCTAATTGCTAGCTGGAATTTTTGTGGCATGCCAGATCGACATCGTCCCCCACCATACCGCAGCCGGGCGCGAATGCGCGCACGTGAGGAAAGTTGCCGCGATGCATTTGCGTAATTACAACTACGCGCGCGCTTCGCGGGCTTTCCAGGGTAGTCAAGTGAGAATTAGTGAGAAGGTTGCGTCGACTGGCGCTGTGGGACGGACTTTGCGGTCCGCGGCGCCTCCGCAAATGAGGGAAATGAGCTACTTCTGGTAGTTGACGCGCACCAGCATGCGAATGAATTCGCGGGCAATCTGGCGATGGTGCTCGTCCAGGCGCTGCAGGTCGGCAATGAGTTTGACGTCGGCCGATTCAAAGCGCGATGCGCCGTTGACGGCCTCGCCGTTGACCGCGCCCACATCGGCCCCGCCAAAGCGCAGCCATTCGGCAGGCACGCCGAGCCACTGGGCGATCATGCGCAGTTTTTCCTGGGTAGGAATAGCTTCGCCGACCAGCCATTTGCGGGCAGCGTGCACGGTGATGGGTCGGCCGTCAAAGCGGATATTAAACTCGCGCGCGAGGCGCGTTGGGCTGTCCGGCGAATAATGCGCATTTTTCAGCGCTTGTTGCAGCCTTACACTGAAACTTTCCCGTTCGTTTGAAGAATTCATGGTTGGCACTATTTCATGCTAATGGATGAAAGTCAGTCTCTCCACTGCTGAGACCGATCGTGACAATCGCGCAATTACGATGTAACAATTATGTGAGTATATACCGGCACATGTCTCCGCCGTGAATAAAGTCACACATATTATGACTTGAAGTGGCTTTCCGATTATGCAATAAGCCTGAACAAACGCTTTTTTTTCAATTATGTCATCACAAAGCGGAAAACACCGGTCTCATCCACGGAGCGCCGCAGCACCCCTTCCATCCACAGTTTATGCAAGTGGGCCAGGGCCTCCCCCAATGCAAAGCTGAGCTGGTGCGCATCGAGCGGCCGCTTGAACATGACGGGGACGATGTCCATGGCAGAGCGCGGCGTGGCGCAGGTAGCCACGACTTCTTCCAGTCGCGCCACGTGGTGCTCGCGCAACTGGCGGATGCGCGTGTGCAGGCCCCGGAACGGTCGTCCGTGCGAAGGCAGCACCAGGGTGTCGTCGGGCAGATCGGCAAAGCGGCCCAGCGAATCAAGATACAGTTGCAAGGGATTGCCCTCGGGCTCGACCGCGAACACGGACACATTGGTGGAAATGCGCGGCAACACCATGTCGCCCGAAATCAGCACGCCCAGCGCCTCGCAGTACAGGGAAGCATGCTCAGGCGAATGACCAAAGCCCGTGATCACACGCCAGCCGTGCGCGCCGATGGTGACGATATCGCCATGCTGCATGCGGGTATAGGCCAGCGGCACGGCCGGCACCAGCGAAGGAAAATAGTTTTTGCGGGTTTCCAGCTGGGCCGTGAGGGCCTCGCCGGCCAGGCCGTGGCGTTGAAAGTGGGGAATCGCCGCCGTGCCGTCCACGCCTGGCAGCCCCGCCGACATCATCCGTCCAAAGCCGTATTCGCCCGTGGTGATCCAGAACGGCGCCTTGAACCGTTGACAGAGCCAGTCGGACAGGCCGATGTGGTCCGGATGGCAATGGGTGGCCAGTACGCGCGAAATGGCGCGCCCCGCCATCGGTCCCGCAAATACCTGCTCCCAGGCGGCGCGGGTGGCGTCGGTGGCCACGCCGCAGTCGACGACGGTGGCGCCAGCGGCGTCGTCGAGCAGCCACAGATTGATGTGATCGAGGGCAAACGGCAGGGGCATGCGCAGCCAGGCCAGGCCGGGCCCAATGGCAAGGGCAGCGCCGATGGCAGGCAGGGCATCGCCGAGGGGATAGTCGAGCTGGGCTTCGAGGGCGTTCATGGCAATCTTTCTGGTTCTGTGATGGCGACGGCGCTACAATGGCTCGTTGACGCTAACGTTAACGTCAACTGGTGGAAGCGGGCGCCGCCGGGCCATTCTAAGCGATACGGCCTGCCGCACCTTTTATTGTCCCCCTCATTGCAGAGCTCACAGACCTTCGCCCAAGCACGATGTCCACTTACACCATCGCCGAACTCGCCCGCGAATTCGACATCACCGCCCGCGCGATCCGGTTTTACGAGGATCACGGCTTGCTCAACCCCAGCCGCGAAGGCGCCGGCGGCCGTAGCCGCGTCTACACGGCGCGCGACCGTACCCGTTTGAAGCTGACCCTGCGGGGAAAACGGCTGGGATTGACCTTGTCCGAAATCAAAAGCATCGTCGACATGTACGAGTCGCCCAAGGACACGGTGGCCCAGATGAACCGCTTCCTGGGCGTGCTGGCCCACCAGCGCGAAACGCTGGAGCAGCAGCGGGCCGATATCGAGGTGGCCCTGGCCGAGGTGGCGGCCCATGAAGCCCAGTGCCGCCGCATGCTGGCTGGCGCCACGGGCGCGGAGGCTGCCGAGGCAGGCGACCGCGACGCTGCCTGAGCCGGCTTTACGTTTACGTTAACGTCACATCGGCGTATGATTCCTGTTCTTAAATCGATTTCCGTGAGGACGACATGCTGCACCTGCCAGGCTTGACCTTTGATCATGGCGAAGACATCGCCGCGCTGCGCGAAGCGGTGCAACAGTTTGCTGCTGCGGAAATCGCGCCCCGCGCCGCGGAAATCGACCGCAGCGACCAGTTCCCCATGGATCTGTGGAAAAAAATGGGCGAACTGGGCGTGCTCGGCATCACCGTCAGCGAAGAATACGGTGGCGCCGGCATGGGTTACCTGGCTCACATCGTTGCTATGGAAGAAATTTCGCGTGCCTCCGCCTCGGTCGGCCTGTCCTACGGCGCCCACTCGAATCTGTGCGTCAACCAGATCAAGCGAAACGGCACGGAAGAGCAGAAACGCAAGTACCTGCCGAAACTGATTTCCGGCGAGCACATCGGCGCGCTCGCCATGTCCGAGCCAAACGCCGGCTCCGACGTCGTCAGCATGAAACTGAAGGCCGAATTCAAGGGCGACCGCTGGGTGCTCAACGGCACGAAAATGTGGATCACCAACGGCCCCGACGCGGACGTGCTGGTGGTCTATGCCAAGAACGACCTGGAAGCCGGTCCACGCGGCATGACCGCCTTCCTGATTGAAAAGAATTTCAAGGGTTTCTCCATTGCCCAGAAGCTCGACAAACTGGGCATGCGCGGCTCTCACACGGGCGAACTGGTGTTCCAGGATTGCGAAGTGCCGGCTGAAAACGTGCTGGGCGGCCTGGGCAAGGGCGTCAACGTGCTGATGTCGGGCCTCGATTTCGAGCGCACCGTGCTGTCCGGCGGCCCGCTGGGCATCATGGCCGCCTGCATGGATGCCGTCGTTCCCTACGTGCACGAGCGCAAGCAATTCGGCCAGCCGATCGGCGAATTTCAACTGATGCAGGGCAAGCTGGCCGATATGTACTCGACCATGATGGCTTGCAAAGCCTACGTCTACGCGGTCGGCCAGGCCTGCGATCGCGCGACCTCGCCCGAGCAGGTGCGCATGCTGCGCAAGGACGCCGCCGGCGCCATTTTGTACAGCGCCGAAAAGGCGACATGGATGGCAGGCGAAGCCATCCAGACGCTGGGCGGCAACGGTTATATCAACGAGTACCCGGTCGGCCGCCTGTGGCGCGATGCCAAGCTGTATGAAATCGGCGCGGGCACCAGTGAAATCCGCCGCATGCTGATTGGCCGCGAACTGTTTGCGGAAACCAAGTAAGCGGACCTTCGTCAATCGCTGGCCCCGCCTCGATAGTGCTTGCGTGCCGATTCATGAACCCAGCCGCGTTTCCGAAATTGCTGTCGTCCCAGATCGCGTTCGATATCGCGCGCGCGATCCTGGACGGGTTCGACAAGCACTACCGGCTGTTCCGCCAGGCCAGCCAGCGCGCCAAAGTCCATTTTGAAATAGCTGCCTGGCAGGCGGCCCAGCAAGGCGCCCGCGAGCGCATTGATTTTTATGACCGCCGTGTGCAGGAATGCGTGCAGGCGCTGGAAGCCGCCTACGCCGGCGACGCATTGAATGACGCGGTCTGGCGCGAAACCAAGCTGCATTACATTGGCCTGCTGTCCGGCCACAAGCAGCCGGAACTGGCAGAGACGTTTTTCAATTCCGTCTGCTGCAACATCCTGCACCGCACCTACTTTCACAACGATTTCATTTTCGTGCGCCCGGTGGTGTC
>JBJMVV010000248.1:0-12409 GCA_045810505.1 Massilia sp. | reverse complement strand
CGGCCAGGGTGAAGCGGTAGATGTTGTCGACGAAGAACAGAACATCCTTGCCTTCATCACGGAACGATTCAGCGATGGTCAGACCGGTCAGCGCAACGCGCAGACGGTTGCCTGGTGGTTCGTTCATCTGACCGTAGACCATGGCCACTTTCGAGTTGGCAGGATTTTCCAGGTCAACGACTTTGGCATCGGCCATCTCGTGGTAGAAGTCGTTACCTTCGCGGGTACGCTCGCCCACGCCGGCAAACACGGACAGGCCCGAGTGTGCTTTGGCGATGTTGTTGATCAGTTCCATCATGTTGACGGTCTTGCCGACGCCGGCGCCGCCGAACAGGCCGAC
Organism: Massilia sp.; assembly: GCA_045810505.1. GTDB lineage: Bacteria > Pseudomonadota > Gammaproteobacteria > Burkholderiales > Burkholderiaceae_D > JAFCUW01. The sequence continues at coordinate 12,069 of JBJMVV010000248.1, read as the reverse complement.
TTTACCGCCCTTGGCGAACGGGCACACCAGGTCAATCACCTTGATGCCGGTTTCCAGCAGGTCTTGCGATGGCGACAGTTCGTCGTACGCAGGGGCCGTGCGGTGGATCGACGCGGTGCGCTCGTGGCTGACCGGACCGCACTCGTCGATCGGGTTGCCCAGCACGTCCATGATGCGGCCCAGGGTGGCGACGCCAACAGGGACCATGATCGGGTTGCCGGTGTTCTGGATGGTCATGCCGCGACGCAGACCTTCGGAGCTACCCAGCGCAATGGTACGGACAATGCCGTCGCCCAGCTGCTGTTGGACTTCCAGGGTCAGTTCGGAGCCTTCCATTTTCAGTGCGTCGAAAACCTTCGGCATTGCATTGCGTGGGAACTCAACGTCCACCACCGCGCCGATACACTGAACGATTTTGCCATCAGCCATGTTCGTTCCTTCTATATTAAATTTAATTCGGGTTTAGACCGCTGCCGCACCGGCGACGATCTCGGAGAGTTCTTTGGTAATCGCTGCCTGGCGGGTCTTGTTGTAGACCAGCTTCAGTTCGCCGATGACGCTGCCGGCGTTGTCGCTTGCCGATTTCATTGCCACCATGCGCGCCGATTGCTCGGAAGCCAGGTTTTCCGCCACGGCCTGGTACACCAGCGCCTCGACGTAGCGCACCAGCAGTTCATCGATCACGGTTTGCGCTTCCGGCTCGTAGATGTAATCCCACGAGTGGTTACCCTTGTCGCCGGTCATTTTGTCGGCGGACAGGGGCAGCAATTGCTCGACCAACGGTTCCTGCTTCATCGTATTGATGAACTTGGTGTAGCACAGGTAGACGGCGTCGAGTTTGCCTTCCTGGTAAGCGTCGAGCATGACCTTGACGGGGCCGATCAGCTTTTCCAGGTGCGGCGTATCGCCGATCTGGACAGCATGCGACACCACCTTGATACCGACACGATTCAAGAACCCCAAACCCTTGTTGCCAATTGCAACTGATTCGATCTTGTTGCCAGCCGTTTCCAGCTCGCGTGTTTTCTGCGTCATCATCCGCAGCACGTTGGTGTTCATGCCGCCGCACAGACCCTTGTCGGTCGTGACGACGATGAAGCCGACGGCTTTTGCCTGTCCGGTCTTGGCTTGTGCCATGAACGGATGGGTGTATTCCGGATTCGCAGTGGCCAGATTGGCGGTGATATTCCGAATCTTGTCACTGTAGGGACGGGCAGCGCGCATACGATCTTGCGCCTTGCGCATTTTCGATGCGGCGACCATTTCCATCGCCTTGGTGATCTTCTTCGTATTCTCTACGCTCTTGATCTTGCCTCGTATCTCTTTGCCTGATGCCATGAGTCCTTACTCCTTCTGGACGGCGGCACCACGCACAACTTCGCGCAGCACCGCCTTGCTCCAATTAATACGCGCCGGATTTCTTGAAGTCGGCAACGGCAGCGGCCATGGCAGTTTCGCCATCCTTGTCCAGTGCCTTGGTCTCTTCAATCTTCGACAGCAGCGCAGCTTGCTTGGTCTTCATGTAGCCATGCAGGCCGGCTTCAAATGCCAGTACCTTGTTGACAGGCACGTCGTCGAAGTAACCCTTGTTCACGGCGAACAGCGACACGGCCATCATCGAGATCGACAGCGGCGAGTACTGCGCCTGCTTCAACAGTTCGGTGACGCGCGCGCCACGGTCCAGTTGCTTGCGGGTCGACTCGTCCAGGTCGGAAGCGAACTGCGCAAACGCAGCCAGTTCACGGTACTGGGCCAGGTCGGTACGGATACCGCCGGACAGGTTTTTGATGACCTTGGTCTGGGCTGCACCACCAACGCGCGACACCGAGATACCCGCGTTAATGGCAGGGCGCACACCCGAGTTGAACAGGGAGGTGTCCAGGAAGATCTGGCCGTCGGTAATCGAAATCACGTTGGTTGGCACGAAGGCCGACACGTCGCCCGCTTGCGTTTCAATGATCGGCAGTGCGGTCAGCGAACCGGTCTTGCCCTTGACGGCGCCGTTGGTGAACTTTTCGACATAGTCGGGGTTCACGCGGGCTGCGCGCTCGAGCAGGCGGCTGTGCAGGTAGAACACGTCGCCTGGGTAAGCTTCGCGGCCTGGTGGACGGCGCAGCAGCAGGGAGATCTGACGGTAGGCAACAGCTTGCTTGGACAGGTCGTCGTAGACGATCAGTGCGTCTTCGCCGCGGTCACGGAAGTATTCGCCCATGGCGCAACCCGAGTACGGGCTGATGTACTGCATGGCGGCCGATTCGGATGCCGATGCTGCCACAACGATCGTATATTCCATGGCGCCGTGGGTTTCCAGCGAGCGCACGATGTTCTTGATGGTCGAAGCCTTCTGGCCGATCGCGACGTAGATACACGTCATGTTCTGGCCCTTCTGGTTGATGATCGCATCGACTGCCACAGCCGATTTACCGGTCTGGCGGTCGCCAATGATCAGCTCACGCTGGCCACGGCCGATAGGCACCATCGAGTCGATCGACTTCAGGCCGGTCTGCATGGGCTGCGAGACGGACTGACGCGCGATCACGCCGGGAGCGATTTTCTCGATCGGGGCGGTCAGGGTGGTGGCGATCGGACCTTTGCCGTCGATCGGCTGGCCCAGCGCGTTGACCACGCGGCCGCGCAGTTCAGGACCGATTGGCACTTCCAGAATACGGCCGGTGGTCTTGACGGTGTCGCCTTCGGAGATGTGCTCGTAAGCACCCAGAATCACGGCGCCGACGGAGTCGCGCTCGAGGTTCATGGCCAGGCCAAAGGTGTTGCCCGGGAATTCCAGCATCTCGCCCTGCATCACGTCGGACAGACCGTGAATACGGCAAATACCGTCAGCGACGGAGATCACCGTGCCTTGATTGCGAACTTCAGCGGAACCTTCGATGCCCTGGATGCGGCTCTTGATCAGTTCGCTGATTTCAGATGGGTTAAGTTGCATGCTAACTCCTAATAGTTTCTTGATGCGTAGGGCAAGGCGATGATGCCGGCTTTAAATTTCGTGTCGATCAGGACGCGAGCGCAACATGCATCTGTTGCAGCTTGGCGCGTACCGAGGTGTCGAGCACTTCGTCGCCGACCACCACGCGCACACCACCGATCAGCGAGGGATCCACTGTCACCGTTGGGTTGAGCTTGCGGCCAAATTTCTTTTCCAGGGTCGCGACCAATTGCGACACCTGCGCGCTCGACATGTCGAACGCGCTGGTGACGTGGGCATCGGCGGCGCCTTCCTGAGCATTCTTGAGGACAGCAAATTGCGCAGCGATCTCGGGCAGCAGGGAAATGCGGCCATTTTCAATCAGCATGGCAATGAAGTTCTTCGCTTCAGCCGATACGGACGATTTGAGCATCGCAGTGAACGCTTCTTCCACCTGGGCGGGAGTCACGTTCGGGTTGCGCGCAAAATCCTGGACGTCGGCGTTGGCGCCAATGGCGCCCAGTTCCGAAACCAGGTTGGACCAGGCAGCCATGTCGCCGGTCTGGGCGACACGGAACAGCGCTTCGGCGTAAGGACGGGCGACGGTTGCGAGTTCTGCCATGATTACAGCTCGGTAGCCAGTTGCGACAGCAGGTCGGCGTGGGCCGCTGCGTTCACTTCACGTTTCAGAATCTGCTCGGCGCCTTTGACGGCCAGGCCGGCAACCTGGGCGCGCAGTTCTTCGCGGGCCTTGGTCACTTGCTGCTCGGCGTCAGCCTTGGCCTGGGCAACGATACGTGCTGCTTCAGCATTGGCATTGGCCTTGATCTCGTCGGCAACCATCTGCGCGCGCTTTTCCGCGTCGGCGATGCGCTTTTGACCTTCGTCACGGGCGCCAGCCAGTTCGGCTTGCACACGTTTTTCAGCAGCGGCCATGGCTTGCTTGCCCTGGTCGGCGGCGGCGAGGCCGTCGGCGATTTTCTTGGCGCGCGCGTCGAGCGCAGCCATCATTGGCGGCCAGACGAATTTGGCAATCGAGAACGCCAGGATCAGGAAGACGATTGCCTGGACGAACATTGTCGAATTTAAGTTCACAGCTTTTTCCTTCTCAGAATGACATATGCCGGGCAGGCAAAATTGCGCGCCCGGCTATTGAGAATTGACGATTAAGCGCCGAATGGGTTCGAGAAGGCGAACATCATTGCGATACCAACACCAATCAGGAATGCAGCGTCGATCAGACCAGCCAGCAGGAACATCTTGGTCTGCAGGGTGTTCATCAGTTCAGGTTGACGAGCCGAAGCTTCGATGAACTTGCCACCCATGATGCCGATGCCGATACATGCACCGATAGCACCCAAACCAATGATCAAACCACAAGCCAGTGCTACGAAAGCGACGTTAGTCATCAAAAAACTCCTTAAATAATCAAAAAAGTAAAAACATTGAAAATAATAAAACTACGGATCCTACAAATTACTTAGTGCCCCTCGTGCGACTGGCCGATATAGACCAGGGTCAGCATCATGAAAATAAATGCCTGCAGAGGAACGATCAACAGGTGGAACAGTGCCCAGCCCGTACCCAGCAAGACCTGCAGGCCGGCCAGCGCAACGCTCTGGGTGGTCACACCGACCCAGGTAGCGCCCAGCAGGGCGATCAACAGGAACAGCAACTCACCGGCAAACATGTTGCCGAACAGTCGCATCGACAGCGAGACCGTCTTGGCCGCGTACTCGATCAGGTTCAAACCAAAATTGAAGATCCACAGGGCAGGGTGGGCGCCAAATGGTGCCGTGAACAGGCCCTTGACGAAGCCGCCGAAGTGCTGGATCTTGATACCGTAATAAATCATGCAGCCAAACACGACGATGCCCATGCCGAAGGTGCCGTTCAGGTCGGCCGTTGGCACGATCCGGAAGAAGGGCTCATGGCCTTCAGCCGTGTGCACACCGATGGCGCGGAAAATCGCGGCAAACAGGTCGACTGGCAGGAAGTCGAGCGAATTCATCAGCACAACCCACACCAGCACCGTCAGGGCCAGGGGGGCGATAAATGTACGGTCGCCATGTACGATGGCCTTGGATTGGTCTTCGACCAGTTCCACCAGCGACTCGATGGCGCCCTGGAAACGGCTCGGCACGCCCGAGGTCACGCGGCTGGCAGCAGCGCGCAGCAGGAAGAAGGCGAGGACTGCCATCAGCACGGACCACAGGATCGTGTCATAGTTAATGACATGGAAGTCGACGATGCCCGGCTGGGGCTGCGAACGCATGTGACCCAGGTGGTGGGTGATGTATTGCCCAGCGGTGAGCGCGTGCTCGCCTGCCGAGTGTGCTTCTGCAGCGACGGTTTCAGTAGTCATGTCTAGCGCCTAAACAATAAGATGATGTAACTTTTCAGTGCCACGATGAAGCCGCAGATCAGCGCGAGCCAGTTCAAATCGCGGTACAGCCATGCGGTGACCCCTAACAAGGTCAACGTCAATGCAATCTTGATAAATTCCCCGACCATGAAACTGACCGGATTTGCCCCGCCCGGGCGCCGCGCGTTGGCGAACAGGCGCAAGGCAAACAGGGCATTGGGGACGACACAGCAAAAGCCCCCCAACAGTGCAGACAGGCAGGCAGGTACACCACCTAGCAGTGCGGCGACGAGGCCAGCAACTACTGTTGCCAACAATTGCAGGGAGACTAAGCGCAACATTTTTTATTCTTTTTTCAGCGTGTAAAAGCTGTGTTGCGTATGGCGAGATTGCGTGAATCAGCGGGATTATAAGGTCTATGCACATACGCGTCAAACGTTGACGCACTTTGCTGGGGCGCAAACCGTGACAAAAACCACGCTTGCTACCTTGTAGTGCAGGCAAGATTCTTTGTTGGTGGTTTTTACAAGATTCTTGAGCGTGGTCAATTACGGCCGGGGACTGGCCCTGCGGGCCTGTCTCCATTTTCCCTGTAGTTTCCTACGCGAAGCGTCAAATCAAAATGGGGACAGGCGGGGCCGCCCAGGCCTGCAAGGCCAGTCCCCGGTACTAAGCACGCAAGCGTGCCAGCACGCCGTCCAGAATATCGAGGTCAGCAAAATCAATAATCATCTGCCCCCTGCCCTTCGCCCCCATCTTGAACAGCACCGGCGTCGCCAGCTTGTCCGACAACTCTTCTTCCAATCGGGCAATATCGCCCGACTTTTCCTTCACCCGGGCAGTCGGAGGGTTGGCCGCCTCCTCCATTGATTTGGTGACGAGCTTTTCGGTCTCGCGCACCGACAGGCGTTTTGCCGCCACCTGGCTGGCCAGGCTGATTTGCGTTGCCGCATCGACGGCCAGCAGCGCGCGCGCATGGCCCATGTCGATATCCCCTGCCATCAGCATGGTTTGCACCGGTTGGGCCAGGTTGATCAGGCGCAGCAGGTTTGACACGGCGGAACGGGAGCGGCCGACGGCCTGGGCCGCCTGCTCGTGGGTAAAGTTAAAATCGTCGATCAGGCGGCTGATCCCCTGCGCTTCTTCCAGGGGATTCAAGTCTTCGCGCTGGATGTTTTCAATCAGGGCCATGGCCGCTGCCGCCTGGTCATCCACCTCGCGCACCAAAACGGGGATGGTTTCCAGACCAGCGATCTGGGCCGCCCGAAAGCGCCGCTCGCCGGCGATGATTTCGTATTGCACCAGATTGTGGTCGATGCCGTTCTTGCCGACCGGGCGCACCAGCACGGGCTGCATCACGCCCTGGGACTTGATGGACGCGGCCAGTTCGTTCAGCGCGCCCTCGTCCATCCGGGTGCGCGGCTGGTATTTACCGGCCTGCAGCTGGGTGACGGGCAGGCTGGAAGGTTGTCCCGCATCGGGGGCTGCCTGCGTAAAATCGCCGTCGCCGCCCAACAAGGCTTCCAGGCCGCGGCCCAGTCCTTTCAATTTTTTCGTTGCCATTCTTTGTCAGTCTCTCTGTAATTACATTGTCTTGATACGCTGGACCATCTCGGCGCCGAAGGCGATATAGGCCTGCGCCCCTTTCGAGGCGGGGTCGAACACGACGCCGGGCACGCCGTACGAAGGCGCCTCGGCCAGGCGCACATTTCTTGGGATGATCGTTTTAAAAACCTTGTCGCCGAAATGCTGTTCCAGCTGGGCCGAGACCTGCTGGGAGAGCGTCATGCGGGGATCGAACATCACGCGCAGCAGGCCAATGATTTTCAAATCCTGGTTCAGGTTCGCGTGCACCTTCTTGATCGTGTTGACCAGATCCGACAAGCCTTCCAGCGCGTAGTACTCGCACTGCATGGGGATGATGACGCCGTGGGCGGCGCACAGGCCGTTCAGGGTCAGCATCGACAGGGCGGGCGGGCAGTCGATCAAAATAAAGTCGTAGTCGGCGTCCACGGCAGCGAGTGCATCTTTCAAACGGCGCTCGCGGTTGTCCAGTTCCACCATTTCCACTTCGGCGCCGGCCAGTTCCCGGTTCGAGGGCAGCACGTCAAAGCGGCCCGACTCGGAGCGCTGGCGCGCAGCGGCGACATCTGCCTCCCCCAGCAGCACCTCGTAGGTCGATGCCGTCAGCCCCGCCTTGTTGATGCCGGCGCCCATGGTGGCATTGCCCTGCGGGTCCAGGTCCACCAGCAGCACCCTTTGATCCAGCTTGGCCAGGCCCGCCGAGAGGTTCACGCTGGTGGTGGTCTTGCCTACGCCGCCCTTCTGGTTTGCTACGCAAAATATTTTGGCCATGTATTTTCTTGTGGACGCAAGGTTGAACAAGCAGTACGGTTTATACCGTACATACTAACTAAACAGTACTTTTGGTATGCTTGATATATCAGGTATAAACCGTTTATACGGTTTATTTGATTTACGTGTTTTCACCCGATCTTGTTATCAAAACCAGGTGGCGCTCGGCGTTCAAACCGGGCACGCTCAGGGCCTGCAAAGCCGTCACTTTCCACGCCGCCGGCAGTCTTTCCTGCTCCTCCGGCGGGGCCACCCCTTTCAAGGCAATAAAATGGCCTGCCGGTTCCAGCAGATGGCCCGACCAGTTGACGAAATCGGACAGGTCGGCAAAAGCACGCGAGGTGATCACGTCAAATAAAGCAGGCACGCTCACTTCCTGCACCTTGGCCGTGTACACGGTCACGTTGGCCAGGCCCAGTTCAGCTTTGACTTGTTTGAGAAACGCGGTTTTCTTGTGCACGGTGTCGATCAGCGACACGGACATGTCCGGCCGGGCGATGGCCAGCACGATGCCTGGCAAGCCGCCCCCTGCCCCGACGTCGAGCACATTGCGGGCGCCAACAAAGGCGGGCACGGCAGCGAGCGAGTCGAGCAGGTGGTGCGTGACCATTTGACGGGGGTCGCGCACCGAGGTCAGGTTGTACACGGAATTCCACTTCGACAGCAGCGCGAGATAGTCGAGCAACTGCTCAGTTTGCTTCTCATTCAGGTCCAGCGATAAAGCCTTGATGCCTGCTACCAGTTCTGCTGCGAGTGCGTTACGGTCGAAGATGCTCATCCTGCCAGCTCCTCATTGAGCGAAATAAAACCTTTCGCTCCCCGTTTCTTCAAATGTACCAGCAAAAGGGAAATTGCGGCAGGTGTCACACCGGAAATTCTTGAAGCCTGGCCCAGGGTTTCGGGGCGCTGCTTATCGAGTTTCTGGCGCACTTCGATCGACAGGGCGCTGATATCGAGATAATTAAAACCCTCGGGAAGCTTAAGGTTTTCGTAGTGGTCGTGGCGTTCCACCTCCTTGGCCTGGCGGTCGATATAGCCGGCGTACTTCAGTTGAATCTCGATTTGTTCGCGCACGGCGTCGTCACTAACGCCGGGGCCGGCCAGCGCCTGCCCTTCCACGCCCAATATCGTCATCAATTTATCGTATCCGACACCGGGTCTGCGCAGCAGATCGGCCAGCGAATATTCGCGTTCAATGGCCTGGCCAATCACCCGCTCCGACTCGGCCGCCGCCAGAATTCTCGGGTTGACCCAGGTCGAACGCAGCCGTTCAAGCTCCTTCGCCACCGCTTCGCGCTTGTTTTCAAACGCGGCCCACTGGGCGTCACCGACCACACCGAGTTCGCGGCCAATTTCCGTCAGGCGCATGTCGGCATTGTCTTCGCGCAGACTGAGACGGAACTCGGCCCGGCTGGTGAACATGCGGTACGGCTCCAGCACACCCTGCGTGGTCAGATCGTCGACCAATACGCCCAGGTACGCTTCCGAGCGGGCCGGCACCCAGGCGTCCTTGCCCTGGGTCAGGCGCGCCGCATTGATACCGGCGAGCATACCCTGCGCCGCTGCTTCTTCGTAGCCCGTGGTGCCGTTGATCTGGCCGGCAAAGAACAAGCCGGTAATTGCCTTGGTTTCCAGCGAGGTTTTTAGTCCCCGCGGATCGAAATAATCGTATTCGATGGCATAGCCGGGTCGCAGGATATGGGCCTGCTCCATGCCTTTCATGGAACGCACCAGCTCGATCTGGACGTCAAATGGCAGGCTGGTCGAGATCCCGTTCGGATAAAACTCGTGGGTGGTGAGGCCTTCCGGTTCCAGGAAAATCTGGTGCGAATCCTTGCCCGCAAAACGGTGGATCTTGTCTTCGATGGACGGGCAATAACGGGGCCCCACCCCTTCGATGACGCCCGTGTACATGGGGCTGCGGTCCAGTCCGGCGCGGATGATGTCGTGCGTGCGCGCGTTGGTATGCGTCATAAAGCAGGGAATCTGGCGCGGGTGCATGGCGGCGTTGCCCATGACGGAGAACACGGGAACCGGATCGAGGTCGCCCGGTTGTTCGCTCATTACCGAAAAGTCGATGGAACGGCCGTCGATCCGCGGCGGCGTGCCCGTCTTCAGCCTGCCCTGCCCCAACTTGAGTTCTTTTAGACGCGCCGAGAGGGAGATGGCCGGAGGGTCGCCGGCGCGGCCAGCCGAGTGCGATTGCAGACCGACGTGGATCTTCCCGTCGAGGAAAGTACCGGCCGTGAGCACCACGGCACGGGCACGGAAATGCAGGCCGATTTGCGTGACGGCCCCCACCACCTTGTCGCCTTCGATGATGAGATCGTCGACGGCCTGCTGGAACAGCCACAGGTTTTCCTGGTTTTCCAGGCGGGCGCGGATGGCTGCCTTGTACAAAATCCGGTCGGCCTGGGCGCGGGTGGCCCGCACGGCAGGGCCTTTGGATGAGTTCAGAATGCGGAACTGGATGCCCGCCTCGTCCGTGGCGATGGCCATTGCGCCGCCCATCGCGTCGACTTCCTTGACCAAATGGCCCTTGCCAATCCCGCCAATGGAGGGGTTGCAGGACATCTGACCTAGGGTCTCAATGTTATGCGTGAGCAACAAAGTACGTTGGCCCATCCGGGCGGAAGCCAGTGCGGCTTCCGTACCGGCATGGCCGCCGCCGACAACGATGACGTCGAATTCAGTGGTAAATAGCATGGTGGGAGAGTAAAGCGAGGAGGTTGAGGGACGATTATAGAGTCTTTTGCCCTCGGCGATTTCCCCAGCCCGCTTTTTTCACTGTCCGTCCAGCGATTTTGTATCCTTTGTTCCACGTGAAACATACGCCGATCGCTGTTCCACGTGGAACATTCAGGGCACCATCAGCCGGCGAATCGCGTCAAAAGTCGTCTTCACAATCAAAATCGCCACGACCACCAGGAACAGTTTGCGCACGAATGCGCTGCCGTGCCGGATCGCCAACCTGGTGCCAAGCAGCGATCCGCCAATTTGGCACAGCGCCATGAGCAGGCCCAGTTGCCACAACAGATGGCCGCTGTAGCCGAACCAGATCAGCGCGGAGACGTTGCAGGCCACGTTGACCACCTTTGCGGCGGCCGAGGCGCTGAGGAAATCAAAGCCGAAAAAGCGCACAAACAGGAACATCAAAAAGCTGCCCGTGCCCGGACCGAAAAAGCCGTCATAAAAGCCGATGCACGCGCCCATGCCAATCGCCAGCAGTTTTTCCTTGAGGCCGCTGTGCAATGGCGCATGGATTGCACCGAAATCTTTTTTCTTGAAAGTGTAGACCGCAACCGCCAACAGCACGACCGGGAGAAAAGCACGGAAGAAATCGCCGGGCAGATGAGTGACCGTCCACGCACCCAAAAAGGACAAGCCGAAAGCGGCGACGGCCGCCGGCGCCGCCGCACTCCAGGCCACCCTCACCCGCCGGGCGTAATTGACGGCCGCGGCGCTGGTGCCGAATACGCCAGCAAGTTTGCTGGTGCCCAGCAGGGTGGCCGGCAGTTCCTTGGGAAAAGCCGAGAACAACACAGGTACCTGAATCAGACCGCCGCCCCCGACCACGGCATCGACCAGACCAGCGAAAAAGGCGGCCAGCGCCAGCAACACATAATCCACAAGGAACCTTTGAGCTAAAAGGAGAATTGTACGCAGGTGAGATAAAACGTTCCACGTGAAACAACAGCGGCACCGCTTCGTATAAACTTACACGATCGACCACGCGAGCTATTCCATGAACGCTTTCCAGTTTTCCACCGTCCCGACCATCATTGCCGAAGCCGGCGCCGCCAACAATCTTGGCGTCCTCGTAGCCGAGCGCTTTCCCCTCGCCCGCCGCGCCCTTATCGTCACCGACGCCGGCTTCCTGAAGACGGGCTTGCTTGAGGCTCCCATTGCCAATCTCAAGGCGCAAGGATTGGCGGTTGATGTGTACAGCGACGTGGTCGCGGATCCACCGGAGGCGGTCGTGCTGGCCGCCGTCGACCATGCCCGTAGACTGGGTTCCGACATCGTGCTCGGCATCGGCGGCGGCAGTTCCATGGACGTGGCAAAACTGATTGCTGTCCTCGCCGCGAGCGATCAGCCCATCGCCGCAGCCTACGGGATCGGCAATGTGCGGGGCCAAAGATTGCCCCTGATTCAGGTGCCAACCACCGCCGGCACCGGTTCGGAAGTGACAAATATCGCCATCGTCACCACCGGCGAAACCACCAAGATCGGCGTGGTCGCGCCCCAGTTGTACGCCGACATCGCCGTCCTGGACGCCAGTCTCACCGTCGGCTTGCCGCCGCTAGTGACGGCGGCGACCGGCATCGATGCGATGGTGCATGCCATCGAAGCCTATACCAGCCGCCACAAGAAGAACCCGATTTCCGATGTACTGGCCCGGCAGGCGCTGGCCATGCTGTCGAGT
>JBJMVV010000247.1:0-8384 GCA_045810505.1 Massilia sp. | reverse complement strand
GTGTTCAGCGCCGCGCTGGCTGGCTGCGCCGTCTTTTTTGGCGGCGGGGCGCTCAACACGGCCTTCACGCCCGCCGGTGCAGCAGTGCCGGCGCTGGCGCTGCATCATCTGGCAGGCGCCCCGGCGCATCTGCGCGATTTTCATGGCAAGCCGCTGGTCGTCATCCTGTGGGCCACCTGGTGCCCGCCCTGCCGGCGCGAATTGCCCGCACTGGCTGCCGCACAGCGCGCCCATCCGGAAGTCGATATCGTGTTCGTCAACCAGGGCGAAGCGGGGTCAGCCGTGTCCGCCTATCTGGCCGGACGCCAGCTGGTGCTGGCCAACGTCCTGCTTGACCCCGCCAGCCAGCTGGCGGCACGCGCCGGAGCGGCGGGCTTTCCCACCACCCTGTTTTATGACGTTGGCGGCCACCTGGTGAAGCGCCACGTGGGCGAATTGTCGGCGGCGACGCTGGCCGAACAGATCGCCGCCATGCGATAGGGCGCGGTTCGGGCGGGCGTAGCCATCCTGGGCCGCGGCACGAAAGAATCAGCGAGCGCCGCGGTCCAAAAGCGGGGACAGGGCATTCGCATGCGAATGCGGTGCCAGTCCCCCCTGCTAATTGGGCCGCCTTACCGGCCGGCGATGTAAATAGAATCGGGGACTGGCGCTGCATTCGCATGCGGATGTGGTGGCAGTCCCTAGTGCGGCAAGCCGCACTAGGCCGGCTTGCCCATTTTCGCGCGCAGCATGTCGCGGATGTGGGGCGTGGCGGCGTAGGGATCGGCCGGATTGCGCCCGTGCACGATGTCTTCCATCCGCGCGCCCACATTGCCCAGCGCGCCGGGGTGGGAATAAATATAGAACTGTCCGGCCGCGATGGCGTCAAAGGTGAGGGCCGCCACGTCCGCAGCCGACACCTTGCCTGATTCGACGGCCTTGACCGTCATTGCCTGCGCGGCCATCTGGCTCGGGGTGGGACCGCCGGCCATCTTGACGTCGCCGGGACGGTTGCGGTGCGATTGGGCGATGCCGGTCGGCACAAAATAGGGGCACAGCACCGAAGCGCCGATGGGCGCGTCGACCAGTTGCAGGTCGTGGTACAGGGTTTCCGACAGGCTCACGACCGCATGCTTGGACACATTGTAGACGCCCATAGTCGGGGCGTTGAGCAGGCCCGCCATCGAGGCCGTGTTGACGATATGGCCCTGGTAGCCCGGCTCGCGCATGGCGCACTCGAGCATCAGCGGGGTGAACACGCGCACGCCGTGGATCACGCCCCACAGGTTCACCCCCAGCACCCATTCCCAGTCGGCCACGGAGTTTTCCCAGATCAGGCCGCCCGAGCCTACGCCGGCGTTGTTGAACACCAGGTGGACGGCGCCGTAGCGCTCCAGCGTCGCGTCAGCCAGCGCCTGCACCTGTTCGCCCTTGCGCACGTCGCACAGGCGCACGATCAGGTCGGCGCCCAGCGCCTGCAGGTCGCTGCGGGTCTGCTCGAGTGCGTCTTCCTGCACGTCGGCCAGCACCAGTTTCATGCCCAGCGCGTGGGCGCGCAGCGCGAACTCACGGCCCAGACCGCTTGCACCGCCCGTGATGACGGCAACCTTGCCTTGCATATTGTTCATCTGGCTGTCTCCGTTCTATTTTGTTATACAGCGGACACGCCGCCGTCGATGGCCAGGGTCTGCCCGGTGATGTGCTTGCCTGCGTCGGAGGCGAACAGCACTGCGGCGCCCTTCATGTCTTCGGCGTCGCCGATCCGGCCCAGCGGCGCGCCCCGGGCCAGTTTGTCTTCGCCGATGGCGGCCAGCACGCCCTTGGTCATTTTCGAGGGGAAAAAGCCCGGTGCAATGGCGTTGACGGTGATGCCGTGCGCGCCCCATTCGCCCGCCAGGGTGCGGGTGAAGTTGATCACGGCCGCCTTGGAGGTGTTGTAGGCAATGGTTTTCATGGTGCCGGGCGGATTGCCGGCCAGGCCGGCGATCGAGGCGATATTGATGATGCGGCCGTACTGGCGGGGAATCATCGAGGCCTTGCCCACGGCCTGGCTCATCAGGAAGATGCTGCGCACGTTCAGGTTCATCACCTTGTCCCAGGCTTCCACCGGATGCTCTTCGGCAGGCGCGCCCCAGGTGGCCCCGGCGTTGTTGATGAGGATGTCGATCTGGCCGAAGGCGACCATGGTGGCGTCGACCAGCGCCTGCACGTGGCTCGCCTCGGCGAGATCGGCGGCAAAGGCCGTGGCGTCGATGCCCTGCGCCTTCAGCTGCGCCACCGCTTCATCGAGCTCGGACTGCTTGCGCGCCGACAGCATCACGCGGGCGCCCTGCTCGCCCAGCGCTTCGGCCATCTGCAGGCCCAGGCCGCGCGAGCCGCCGGTGACGAGGGCGGTTTTGCCCTTGAGTGAAAACAATTGTTCAGTGGTTCGCATCGGGGACCTCGTAATCCATGCATTGACGTTCGGCGCGTACGGCGCCAATAAAAGGTTTGAGCGCCTCGTGGGTCGGGTGGCTGGCATAGGCCGCCAGCGCCGCCTGGTCGGCAAACTCCGAGTACAGCACGACATCGTAGGTCGCTTCCAGGCCAGGGGCGGCCAGGCTCACTTCAAAGGTGATGATGCCGGGCACGATGTTGGCGCAGGCATCCAGCCGGCGCTTCATCTCGATCGCGTTGGCGGCGCGGTCGGCCCCTTCCGCGTGGTCTTTCAGTTTCCACATGACGATGTGTTTGAGCATAGCTGTCCCTTGTTGTTCTCATTAAAACCAGGCGTCCTGCATGTCCAGGGTGGTGGTGTCGATGCTGGCCAGCAGGTTTAACTGGGGCTCGACCTTCGGCACTTCCCAGTTGAAGAAATAGCGGCAGGCCTGCAGTTTGCCGCGGTAGAAATCCAGATCTTCCCCCTGCGCGGCGTCGGCGAGCTTGCGCGCCGCCACCTGGGCCTGCTGCAGCCAGATCCAGCCGACGACGAGGTGGCCGGCCGCTTCCAGGTAGACACTGGCGTTGGCCAGTGTCTTGTTGAGGTCGCCGGTGGCGTACAGGGTCGCGGTGACCACGCCCAGTCTTTGCCAGGACGATTCAAGCTGATTTGCGTAGAGCAGCAATTCCGGCGTGGCCTCCTCCCGCACCGCTGCAATCGTCGCGGCAATCTCGCCGCTGACCGCCTTGAACAGGGCGCCTTCCTGGATGCTGACCTTGCGGCCCAGCAGGTCGAGGCCATGGATGCCATGGGTGCCCTCGTGGATGGGGTTGAGGCGGTTGTCCCGATAAAACTGCTCGACATTGTATTCGCGCGTGTAGCCGTAGCCGCCGTGCACCTGGATGGCCAGGCTGTTCGCTTCCACGCACCACTGCGAGGGCCAGGATTTGGCGATCGGGGTGAGGAAATCGAGCAACTGGCCGGCGTGGCGGCGCGCCTCGGGCGTCTCCGCCGTGTTCTGCTCGTCGACCAGGCGGGCGCAATACAGCACCAGGCCCAGCGCGCCTTCCACATAGGCTTTCTGGGCCAGCAGCATGCGCCGCACGTCGGTGTGGCGAATGATGGGCAGGGGCGGCTGGGCCGGGTCTTTTTCGGCCGGGTGACGTCCCTGCGGGCGGTTGCGGGCGTAGTCGAGCGCGTGCAAATAGCCCGTCACGCCCAATACGGCCGCGCCGAGACCCACGCCGATGCGCGCCTCGTTCATCATGTGGAACATATTGGCCAGGCCCTGGTGCGCCGTGCCTACAAGGAAGCCGATGGCGCCCCGCTTGCCCTGCGGGGTGAACTTGCCCTCGCCGAAATTGAGCAGGCAGTTGGTGGTGCCGCGGTTGCCCATCTTGTGGTTCAGGCCGGCCAGCACGACATCGTTGCGCTCGCCGGGCTTGCCATCTTCATCGAGCAGGAACTTCGGTACGATGAAGAGAGAAATGCCGCGCGTACCAGGGATCAGCTTGCCGTCGGGTCCGGGAATTTTCGCCAGCACGAGGTGCACGATATTGCCCGCCAGTTCGTGCTCGCCCGCCGAGATCCACATCTTGTTGCCGGTCAGGCGATATTGGCGTTCACCGTCCGGGCCATCGACAAAATCCGGTTCGGCGCGGGTGGTGATGTCCGACAAGCTTGAGCCCGCCTGCGGTTCGGACAGGCACATGGTGCCAAAAAATTCGCCCGCGAACATGGGCTTGACGAACTGCTCCACCTGGCGCGGCGTTCCCGTCTTGAGCAGGGTGTTGGCGTTGGCGATGGTGAGAAATATATACGCCGAGGTCGACACATTGGCCGCCGTGAACCAGGCGGCAATGGCCTTCTCCACGACAGAAGGCAATTGCATGCCGTCGAGTTCGTAATCCTGGCCGGCTGCCATCAGGCCGGCGGCGCTGTAGGTGTCGAGCGCCGCTTTGACTTGCGGGATGATGGTGACGCGCTCGCCGTCGAAGCTGGGTTCCTGCTTGTCGGACAGTTTGTTGTGGGGCGCGAACAGGTCGCTGGCGATCTGCTGGGCCGTGTCGATGGCGGCGCCGAAGGTTTCGCGGCTGTGATCGGCAAAGCGGGGCCGCTGCGTCAGCGCCTCCACGTCGAGCCATTCAAACAGCAGAAAGTCGAGGTCGCGGCGCGAGAGGATGGTCGAGTTCATGGGTGCTTGATAGAGGTAAAGCGCGGACAGCGGCCCCGAGGGCCCATCCGCCCCGCTGCGATGAAACTTACAGGACTTCGAACAAGCCGGCCGCGCCCTGACCGCCACCGATGCACATGGTGACGACGACAAACTTGACGCCGCGCCGCTTGCCCTCGATCAGGGCGTGGCCCACCAGGCGGGCGCCCGAGACGCCGTAAGGATGGCCGACGGCAATGGCGCCGCCGTTGACGTTGAGGCGCTCCATCGGAATGCCGAGCGTGTCGGCGCAATACAGCACCTGCACGGCAAACGCCTCGTTCAATTCCCACAGGCCGATGTCGGCGACCGACAAGCCGGCTTTCTTGAGCAGTTTCGGCACGGCATAGACGGGACCGATACCCATTTCGTCGGGCTCGCAACCAGCCACGGCAAAGCCGCGGAACACGCCCAGCGGCTCGATGCCGCGCTCGCGGGCGACGTCGGACGACATCAGGATCGACACCGAAGCGCCATCGGAAAACTGGCTGGCGTTGCCGGCCGTGATGACGCCGCCGGGAATGGCGGCGCGGATTTTTGATACGCCCTCGATGGTCGTGTCTTCGCGGATGCCTTCGTCGGCGCCCACCGTCACTTCGCGCGTGAGCAACATGCCGCTGGCCTTGTCGGCCACGCCCATGGTGGTGGTCAGCGGCACGATTTCACGGTCGAAGCGGCCATTGGCGCGTGCTTCGGCGGCGCGCTGCTGGCTCTGCACGCCGTATGCGTCCTGGCGTTCCTTGGAGATGTTGTAGCGCCTGGCGACCGTCTCGGCGGTCTGCAGCATGGGCCAGTAAAGCTCCGGCTTGTTTTGCTTGAGCCAGACTTCGGTCAGCATGTGGCGGTTCATTTCCTGCTGCACGCAGGAGATCGATTCGACCCCGCCAGCGGCGTAGATCTCGCCTTCGCCGGCAATGATGCGCTGGGCCGCCAGGGCAATCGTCTGCAGGCCCGAGGAGCAGAAGCGGTTGACCGTCATGCCCGGCACCGTCACCGGGCAGCCGCCGCGCAGGGCGATCTGGCGGCCGATGTTGGCGCCCGTGGCCCCTTCCGGATTGGCGCAGCCGATGATCACGTCTTCCACGTCGGCGGGCGCAATGCCGGCCCGCTCGATGGCGGCGGCCAGCACATGGCCGCCCAGGGTGGCGCCGTGGGTCATGTTGAACCCGC
This sequence comes from Massilia sp., assembly GCA_045810505.1. Taxonomy (GTDB): domain Bacteria; phylum Pseudomonadota; class Gammaproteobacteria; order Burkholderiales; family Burkholderiaceae_D; genus JAFCUW01. Next base: position 2,604 of record JBJMVV010000247.1, on the reverse strand, counting down.
CCTTCCACGATTTGGCCAAGCCCGTGCGGGCGGTCGCGACAATGACGGCTTCTGACATGCGAATCTCCTTCGAAAGGTGGGGGTGTGCCGTGCTAGCGTATCACATTTAAGTACGGTCGTTCGCAAAAAAATTTGCGGAACAAACTCGGCGCCGGCGCGTCTTAAACATGTCAGCTTCGCGTAAGTTTGAAGCAAGCCTCTCGTAAGCTTCGCAGTTCACACTGCCAATCGGCGGATCCTGGCAATCTTATTCATATTGTTATGGTGCGCCGAATGCTTTAAAAATTACATAAACGGAGATAAGCATGGCAACCACACCCGGCATGACCGCGGGCGGACAAAAGGTAGCATCGTCCGCAGGCATCACCAAGGAAGAGCGCAAAGTCATTTTCGCCTCTTCCCTCGGCACCGTTTTCGAATGGTACGATTTCTATCTGTACGGCTCGCTCGCCGCCATCATCGGCAAGCAGTTCTTCAAGGGCGACCCGACCACCTCCTTCATTTTTGCCCTGCTGACCTTCGCGGCCGGCTTCATCGTGCGTCCCTTCGGCGCACTCGTGTTCGGCCGCCTCGGCGACATGATCGGCCGCAAGTACACCTTCCTGATCACCATCCTGATCATGGGCGCCTCGACCTTCATCGTCGGCTTGCTGCCGGGTTACGATTCGATCGGCATCGCTGCGCCTATCATCCTGGTGTCGCTGCGCGTGCTGCAGGGCCTGGCCCTGGGCGGCGAATATGGCGGCGCCGCCACCTACGTTGCTGAACATGCACCGCATGGCAAGCGCGGCGCGTTCACGGCCTGGATCCAGACCACGGCAACGGCCGGCCTGTTTCTGTCCCTGCTGGTGATCCTGTTCACCCGCCAGGCCATGGGCGAAGAAGCCTTCACTGCCTGGGGCTGGCGCGTGCCTTTCCTGGTCTCCGTCCTGCTGCTGGGCATTTCCGTCTGGATCCGCCTGTCGATGAACGAGTCGCCTGCCTTTGCCAAGATGAAGGCTGAGGGCAAGACCTCGAAAGCGCCGCTGACCGAGTCCTTCCTGCACGGCCGCAACGCCAAGATTGTGCTGCTGGCCCTGATCGGGCTGACGATGGGCCAGGCCGTGGTCTGGTACACGGGCCAGTTCTACGCCCTGTTCTTCCTGACGCAAACGCTGAAGGTTGACGGCGCCACCGCCAACATCCTGATCGCCATCGCGCTGGCCCTGGCCACCCCGTTCTTCATCTTCTTCGGCGGCCTGTCGGACAAGATCGGCCGCAAGTGGATCATCCTGGGTGGCTGCCTGATCGCCGCGCTGACCTACTTCCCGATCTTCAAGGCCATCACCCACTACGCCAATCCGGCGCTGGAAACGGCCCTGCAGAATTCGCCAGTGACCGTGATCGCCGATCCCGCCACCTGCAATTTCCAGTTCAACCCGACCGGCACCAAGAAATTCCCTTCCTCCTGCGACATCGCAACGGGTGTCCTGACGGGCGCTTCGGTGGCTTACACCCGCCAGGACGCACCGGCCGGCACGCTGGCCAGCGTCAAGGTGGGCGACAAGGTGATCCCTTCGTTTAACGCGACCATGGACCCTGCCGGCCTGAACTTTGACGCCGCCAGCAAGAAGTCGGAAGCGGCCCTGAAAACGGATATCGGCAGCGCCATCAAGGCTGCCGGCTATCCTGCCAAGGCCGATCCAGCGCAGATCAACAAGCCGATGACGGTCCTGTTCCTGTTCATCCTGGTGCTGTACGTCACCATGGTGTACGGCCCGATCGCCGCCATGCTGGTTGAAATGTTCCCGACCCGCATCCGCTACACCTCCATGTCCCTGCCCTACCACATCGGTAACGGCTGGTTCGGCGGCCTGCTGCCTACCATCTCCTTCGCGATGGTGGCCTTCAAGGGCGACATTTATTATGGCCTCTGGTATCCGATCATCATCGCCCTGATCACGGTCGTGATCGGCGGCCTGTTTGTGCGCGAAACCAAGGACAACGACATTTACGCGGCGGACTGATGCCGTGAGGCGCGGCCCCCAGCCGCGCCTTTTACAAGAACAAAATGCCGCTGGTGACAGCGGCATTTTTTTTGTTTGGAAGGTGCGCCTGAGAGACCGAAGATGACTGCCGGAAATGGACAGGCGTTTTCCGCCCCATTGACTATGATGAAAGTTCATCCAGCCAGGAGAGCGCCATGATAGACAGTGAACGCCACCACATCGAAGACAGCATCGCTGCCTGCAAGGACGCCATCGATGCCTGCCAAGCCTGCGCCGCCGAGGACATCCGCAGCGCCACCAATCTGTGCGCCTTGATCTGCCTGGACTGCGCGGATATCTGCACGGCCACGCTCAACACCCTGTCGCGCCATTCCATCCACCACGGCGATTTCTGCGCCATCTGTGCCCACATCTGCCGCGCCTGCGCCGCCGTGTGCGCACCGCATGCGTCGGTGCATGCGCATTGCAAACGGTGCATGGAGGCGTGCGAAAAATGCGCGTCCGAATGCGTCAAGCATGCCAAGGAGCGGCATATCTGAGGGCAATGTGCAGCGCTCACGCGGACCGCGGCGCTAGCGGGATGCGGTCGCTATGTTGGTCTTTGCCAGCGCCGCGG
>JBJMVV010000246.1:0-28213 GCA_045810505.1 Massilia sp. | reverse complement strand
GCGCCGGATTGAAGTGGAGATGACCAAGGCGGGGCGCTGGGACGGCAAGCTGCCGGAGCACATTTATGCAAGCGCGCCGATACCGTTTTTTAACACGGGCAGTGGCGCAGCACCGGGCGTGATCAACAAGCCAGCCCGTTGACGCGCCTTGACCCGGCACCACCGGGCCCCTTAACTTCGTGAAAATGGGGGGCGGCTTTTCAGCGCGCATGCGTCATCACTGATTGCCTCCCATTTGCCAGATTCGAGTGGCGCAACGGTGTGCGAATCGCCGTCAACGACGACGACCAGACCGTCGACCCCGGCTACCAGAGCAAGCGCGATGCCGGCCTGGTGCTGTTCCAGTTACCGCGCGGCTTTACGTGGTGACCATCTCGGCCACCCCGAATTTTCCCCGCAGCGGCAATCCGGGCGATGGCTTTGCCTACGACAGCCCGGTTCCCCTGCCGATCGACGTATGGTGCCAGCCCGGCAATCTCCGACCGGGTTGTCAGTTCGACCGCCATTTCAGCCTGCACTGGTCGGTGAAATAGCAGCCGGGGCGGCCCGGTCTTGCCTTGCCGCCGTCAGGCTCAAAATGTCACCGCCGCCCACGGGCTGGCGCACTTGTGGTCCGCTTCGAAGCTGGCCAGCGCCTTGATGCCGCCGCCGGAGGCCACATCAAGTCCCGGCACCTTGTCGTCGCCGGTGAAGGCGGGCCAATTGGCCGTCACCGCGTCGCCCTTGTTGGGGTCACCCGCATCCAAATCGCCATCCCATTATCTATCAGTTAAAATTCCTTCTTCATTAATATTAAGACAATGGCACAATATACGGAGGCCACGCTGCGCTGACGGTACTTCCTTTGTTAATTTACCGTCTCACAAGATTACAATTTTGTTATAGTGGCCGTTCATTCAACACGACGGAGGTCGCCATGCAAGGTGCCGGTGGGACGAGCGGGGGCAGCGGGAAGTTTTTCCTGGGCCTGTTCATGATGTGCGGCGGCTTCTACCTGCTGCTCAACAACGTCGTCGTCAGTTCCAGTTTCGGCCTGGGCTCGCGCCTGTTCGGCGTCGGCGGCGTGGGCATCACGGGCGGGGCCATCCTGGTGCCGCTGGTGATCGGGCTGGCCATGATCTTTTTTAATGCGCACAACTACCTGGGCTGGCTGGTCGCCGTGGCGTCCTTCTTTGCGATGGTATTCGGCGTGATCTCGACGGTGAGCCTGGACTTGCGTACCATGTCGGCCTTCACCCTGATCATGATTCTCACGCTGGCGTTTGGCGGGCTCGGTCTGTTCCTGGGTTCCCTGCGCCAGGGCGCCGCCGATGATGCTGCGCTTGATGCGAAGACGGGCCGCGTTCAATCCTGATGGTGATCGGCGTTGCCCTCGGACTGCAGGCGCAGGCGCGCGCGCCAGGCGCCCAGCGCCGACAGGGCGGCGTGGAATTCGCGCTCGATCAGGTCCGCTTCGACGGCGGTGACGACGCCGTCGCGCAGGGCTCCCGAGACGGCTTCGGCGACGGCGCCCACTTCGCTCATGACCCGGCACACGGTCTGCGACAGGTCGTCCTGCTGCGCCGCTTCCGGCTGGGGCACGACGAAGGCGGCCATGCCGTGGCGCACCAGCAGGGCGTGCAGGGGCAGGTGGGCCTCCGGCACGCCGGCTTTGTGGCAGCAGTCGATGATTTGCGAGACCTCCTCGAATGAGGCGTGGTGCGTGGTGATGGTGGGCGCAAGTTTATTGCGCAGGACGTTGGGCGACATGTCCAGTGCGCGGGCGAGCGCATCGACCCCGCCAGGGAATTTGCGCGCCACCGTGTACAGGGCGTCGTGCTGGTTCATGTCGAGATAGCGTCGGGTCATGGTATTCCTCGGAGTGTTTTACCGGTGCGAAGCGCGGCGCCGGGCGTTATTGTGTTTTTAACTTTCAAGCGTGATTTTAACTTTGAAGGGCGAGTCTGACCATGCTGAAGTCCTTGACCCAATCGATCAATATCGCTGTTCTGGCCGTCCTGCTGGCCGTGAGCCAGTCCGCCGGCGCGCAGTCGGGCCAGCACAAGGCGCCGTCTTTCAAGAGCGGCTTTTCATCGCAGCGTTCGTCCCAGAGTGCGCCATCGAGCGCTCCGAAAAAAACCGCGTTCGGCAGTTTCGGCGGCGCTGGCAAAGCGCCATCGGCGCCGGCATCGGATCAGTCATCGCGGCAGACTGGCGCTGCGTCCGGCGGCTTCGGCTCGTTCGGCGCGGGCGGCGCTGCGCCCAGCAAGCAGCAAAGCGATTCGGCGCTGTCGCAGCGCCTGGACAGGAACGCGGCGCAGGCGAACGCGCTGCGCACGCTGGATGAACGCCGCGCCGCAAAGGAGGCGGCCAGCCGCGATACCCGTCCCGTGCCCGGCTACGAAGAGCGTGGCGTGACCGCACAGGCGCCCATGCAGGCGCCCGCGCCAGTGCCGCAGCAGGCGCCCATCATCGTGCGCCCGGACAGCGGCATCGGCCAGGTGGTGACGGGCTATGTGCTGGGCCGGATGGCCAGCGGCGGCGCTTCGCACGGCGCCGCAAATTCCGGCTACAACAGCCCCGGCTACAACAGCCCCATCGTGGGTACCGCCAGTGTCGGCCAGCAGCAGCCGGCACGCAGCTTTTTTGGCGGCGTGCTGCACCTGTTCATGTGGCTGATGATTCTGTCCGCCCTGTGCTGGCTGGCCTGGTTCGGCGTGCGCTGGTGGCGCGCCCGGCGCGCGGCCTCGAAGCCGAATTATTCATTCGAGAGGAATTAAATGGGCTGGAAGGACGCTTTCAGTTACACCCGCGCGATGGCCGCGCGCCAGGGCGTTGGCGCCAGCACACGCGCCGACGAGGCGCTGCCGCTGGGCGCCCGCATCGGCAGCGTCGTGCAGCTGCAGGTCTCGCCCGTGATCCGCGCGCAGTCGGCCGGCTCGCTGATCGCCATGCCCGGTGCGGGCGACACGCGGGTGCTGGCCGTCTCGCAGATCAGGCTCGAACCGGCGGTGGCCTTCTTCCGCCTGTATCTGGCCACTGGTGACGCCAAAGCCGATGAAAAATTCGTGCAGGTGTTCAGCGGCGACGATGGCGCGGTGGCCGAACTGCTGTACTGCACCCAGCTGGCCCGCATCGTGCCTGAAACGGCCGAAGACCAGGATGCCTTCATGGGCACAGCAGGTTACGGCCTGGGCGAATCGAGCTACACGCTGTGGCGCGAACAGCTGGCCGGCATGCTTGACGAAGCCGCGCTGGCGGCGGCGTTTGGCGACGGCGACAGCCTGGTGTTTTCGCGCGATGCGGGCGGCGGCGCCGCCTTTGTGCAGCCCTTCACGGGCCAGGAAGTGCGCATCGACGATGTGCAGGGCCGCCAGGGCATCAAGCAGGAACTATATTTCATGCCCTATGTACGCGAGCTGGCCGGGGGCGGGCGTGAGTATTTGCTGATCACAACCGAGATCATTCAGAGCGTCGATGGCGACAGCAGCAAGCGTGGCATCCACGTCGACTTCGTCATCGGCATTCCGATGGAGCAGGAACGCATTACCGTTCAGTAGCAATCCGTGACACCTTCTTCACCAACGAAAGGAAATAACATGAGCAACGCAAGTGGATGGGGCCTGACTGCACGGCTGGTATCGAAGCATTTTGGCGTCCTGGGCAACCGCATTTCGGAAGCCATCGCCAACTTCGATCCCGAGACGGCGACCGAGGCGGACCGCGACCGCCTGGCTGAAACCCTGCGCGAGACGGCCCAGCTGCTGGCGTCCTCGCGCGCCGCCTTCGACAAGGAGCACAACGACGTCGTGAGCCTGCGCAAGCTGATCGCCAACGATGAAAAGGCCACCGAGACCCTGGCCGAGCGCCTGGCCGCCGGCACCATCGCGGAGGCGACCGTGACGATGTTCTGCGACGAACTGGAAGCGAACAAATCGCGCCTGCCGCAGGAAGTGCAGGAAGAAGCGGACGCCAAGGCCTACATGGACGAACTGCAGAAGATCGTCGACGCGCTCAGCAAACAGCTGTCCGAGTTCGATGCCCAGGCCAGGAAGGCGCTGCAGATGCTTGCCAACGCCAAGGCGCAGAAGGAACTGCAGGAGCTGCGGGTCGAACGCCAAAGCCAGCTGGCCGGCTTGAGCGGCATGCAGGGCAGTTCCACCGCGCTGTCGGCACTGACCCGGCGCGCCCAGTCGGTGTCGAACGAAGCGGCGGGTCTGCGCATCGTGGCCGACATCGGCCAGAAGCCGCTCGACCAGCAGGCCGAGATCGACGCCATCCGCAAGTCGGTGAGCCAGCCCCAGGACGGCGCCGAGAGCGCGCTCGATCGCCTCAAGCGCCTGTCGGGCAAGGCTGCCTGATAGCCCGGCAAGCTGCTGAAGTACCGGTGCAAGTACGTCGCCAGGGCGCCCGCATGGACGCTCCTGGCGATTTGCGTTACGTTGCGCCATCGATTAATTTGCTGACGCCGCTGTTGGTGCGGGGCGGCGTTCACTGAAAGGCGGCATGCTGGCAACTGTGCGGAAACTGGGTAACCGGGCCGCGGCGGCGCTTGGGCAACTGGCAGCGCTGGCCGGCATGGTCCCATCGGACCCGGTCGACTTCCCCTTCGGCGACGCCGATGTGGCGCGCCTGTTTGCCATGACAGGCACAGACGCCAACGGCGCTGCCATCGACGCCGCCACCTGGGACGGCATGCTGATGCCGGCGTATTTTGCGTCGCTCACGAATGGCGTTGGCATCTGCGGGCGGCAGCAGCTGTATGCCTGGCTGCGCGGCGGCCAGGATGGCGCCGGTCGCGCGGCCCTGCAAGCGCGCCTGGCGGTGCTGGAGCAAGCGGACCCACAGCTCACCGCAGTGTGCCTGCCTTTGCGCGCCGTTGAAACGGACGTCGTCGAACTGCTGTTTGGGGCCGATGCGGCGATTCCTGCATGGGCCGGCAAGTGCTGGCTGTTGACCGCGGGCCTGGTGGCGTCGGTTGCGGCGGTGGTGTATAGCCCCATCGCCTGGCTGCCGGTGCTGTTTTTTCTGTTTCAAATGATGGCCGTCCAGCTGCGTCACCACGCCGCGGTGGAAGAGGGCACGCGCGTGCGCGAGGGCCTGCACCAAATGCTGCGCTGCTGCAGCCTGGCGGCGGCGTCGTCCCATCCGGCCCTGCGTGAGTTTGCTGAAGTGGGCGAGCGGGCCGGCCGCATCAACCGTGCCCTGAGTCCTTCGCCCGCGCGCCGCGCGCCGGGCTTGGGGGTCTATCTCGACTGGTTCATGCAGGCCAACGTCGAACACCATTTCCGTTCGCTGCGGCGGATCGGTGCCGAAAGAGACTTCCTGCAGCTGTGCTACCGCCTGTGCGCCCGGTTCGAGGCCGATCTGGCGCTGGCGCGTCATCGCGCCGCCGCCGCCACGTGCTGGGCGCAAGCCGGCGCTCACGTGCATCTGGCGCTGGCGCGGCATCCGCTGCTAGCCTCACCGATGCCGCTGTCGGTCGAGATGGGCGCCGATGGACGGGGCCTGTTCATCTCGGGCCAGAACGGCATCGGCAAGAGCACCCTGTTGCGCACCGTCGGGCTCAATCTCCTGACGGCGCGCGCCTTCGGCCTGTGCTATGCGGCCAGCGCCACCGTTCCCATGCTGCCTGTGGTGGCCAGCATGCAAAGCGAGGACAGCCTGCTCGATGGCGCCAGCCTGTACGTGGCCGAATTGATCCGGGCCCGCACGCTGCTCGATGTAAGTTCCAACGCGCAGCGCGCCATTTTCATCATCGACGAGATTTTTCGCGGCACCAATCACCGCGAGTCGGTGGCGGCGGCAGCGGCGGTGCTCGATGAACTTGCCGCCGCCAGCCTGGTCATGGTCTCGTCGCACAACGTGGTGCTGGCGCGCCTGCTGGCGCACCGCCTCGCGCCCCTGTGCGTGTCGCGCAACAGCGCCGGCGCCTTGCAAGGGGCGCCCGGCGTACTGGCCGACGTCAATGGCGTCACGTTGTTGGGGCGCCATGGCTTTGGCGCCGCCATTGAAAGCAAGGCGCGCCGCGTCGCCGACTGGCTGGGCGCCTGCATGGCCGAACCGCCCGGCGCCGCCGGGGTGCTGGCGCAACCTGACCCGATTCCGATAAAGGCAGCCTGAATTTCATGCATTCCAAAAAAATGCCCGAGCCGGGCCGCTTCCCCCTGGTCAGCACCTCGCTGCGCGCCCGCGTGCTGCTGGTGCTGCTGTCCGAAGACGACATGACCGGCGTCGAAAGCCTGTTCGAACACCGCAAGATCACCTTGAATACGGTAGTGCGCGCGCTGGTGCGCAAGTACGGCTGGCCGGTCGAGCGGCGCGATTTCCCCACCAACCTGGCCGACGGGCGCGCCGCCTGGGCCAGCGTCTACAGCCTGGCGCCCGAGGTGGTGGCCGCCGCCATGGGCGCTGGCGGCGAAGAATGGGTGGAGGCGATGCACGCCCTGGCCGGGGCGCGGCGCGCTGGGCGCACGCGATCCTGAACAGGGCTGGCGGTGCTCGCCTGTTTGCGCATTGTGCCCATTAGCGGCTATTCTGGCGCCATCCCTGTTGTTGTGAACCTCCATTGAGCTACCCCACTGCTTTCCCATGAGCGAACATCCCGCCAAGGTATTGCGCCCCAGTGAGCGCCCGGCTGCCCGTCCGGCGCGGCGGCTGGTGCTGGCGATCTCGATCTCGGCGCTGCTGCACGGATTGCTGCTCCTGCTGCGCTTTGGCGTGCCCGAGATGGGGTCTGGCGCGATCAATGGGCCTCCGCTGACCGTCAAACTGGCGCCGCCACCGCCACCGCCACTGCCACCCGAAGAGGCGCCAACCCCTGTGCCGCCGGCGCCAGTTCCTGCGGCGCCTGCGCAGGGCATGCGGCTGGTCGTGCCGGCCCCGCCAGCACCTGCGCTGGCGCAGGCGCCCGCGCGCCCGGCCCGCAAACGCCGCCGCATCACGCCGAAGCCGCCGCCGCCGATCCAGCAGGGCGTCGACGTGATCGCCCAGGACCAGGTGCGCAATGAATTTGAAATGCCGAAAGTCGTTCCGGGTAGCGAGGCGGAGGTCGCGCCAGCGCCTCCGGACGATGCTGCCGCCCGGGCCGACGCGGCGCGCGAGGCCGAGGAAGCAGCGCGACTGGCCCGCGAGGAGGAGGAAGAGAAGGTGCGGGCGCGGCTTGAGCGTGAACAGGAGCAGAAGCGGATCGCGGCGCAAGAGGCCGAGGCGCGCAGGCTCGAGTCCGAGCAGTTGGCCCGGCGCGATGCCGAACAGGCAGCGGCGGCGCTCGCGCGACGGCAGGCCGAAGCCGAAGCCGAGCAGCAGGCCAAAACGCGTGAGGCGCTTGCGCAGCGCACGCAGGACGAGGCGCGCCTGGCCGAAGCGCGCAGACTCGAAGAAGAGCGGCGGCTGCTGGAGGCGCGCAGGCAGGAGGAGCAGCGCCGGGTGCTCGAAGCACAGAAGCAGGAAGAGGTGCGCAGGCTGGAGTTGCAACGACAACTGGTCGAGGCGCAGAAGGATGAGGCGCAGAAGCTGGAGGCGCGCCGGATCGAGCAGCTTGAACGTGCGCGGGCCGAAGCAGCCAGTCGCCAGGCCGAGCAGACGCGCCAGGCGGAGGAGCAGGCGCGCCGCGAGGCGGATGAGCGTGCGCGCCGCGCGGCGGCCGATGCAGTCCGTGCCGACGCCGAGCGCCGCGCCGCTGCAACTGTGCCGGCGGCGCCGGGTCCAGCAACGGGCGGCGGGGCAGGGGCGGGTGCGGGTCCTGGCCAGGGCCTTGGCACCCGTCCGGGCCTCGGCAGTGCCGCCGCCGAACGGGCGCGTGAACTGGCGCGCGGCGTCGACCTGCTGGGCAGTGCGCCGCCGCCGCTGCGCCGTCCGGGCGAGGACCAGCATGGCGGCCGGCGGCTCATCGTCGGCGCCAATGAGCGCGACATCCCGGTGCGCATGTATGTCGACAGCGTGCGCATGAAAATCGAGCGTAACGGCGGCCTCGCGTTCGCGCCCCAGGATCCCGACCGGGTGCGCATCGATCCCCTGGTCAGCATCGCCGTGCGCAGCGACGGCAGCGTGGAGGAGGTGACGATCGTGCGTTCGAGCGGCCATGCGCGCGTCGACGACGCCGTGCGCCGCATCATCCGGGTCAACGCGCGCTTTTCCGTGTTCCCGCCGAATATCGCCTCGCGCTACGACGTCATCGAAATCCGCCGCATCTGGCGCTTTGCCGAGACCCTGACCCTGCTGGAAGAAGTGCCGTAGTGGCGGGATGGCCTCAGGCGCGGCCGCGTTCGCGCGCGGTGTCGGCCAGCAGGCGCTCCACCGTGCCCAGGTCGGCCGGCTTGATCAGGTGATGGTCGAATCCCGCCTCGCTGGTGCGGGCGCGGTCCTTCTGGTCGCCCCAGCCGGTCAGCGCCACCAGCACCGGCTGCAGCAGCGCCGGTATGGCGCGCAACTGCTGCGCCACTTCGTAGCCGTTCATGCCCGGCATGCCGATGTCGAGGAACACGATATCGGGCTGCAGCGTCGGCAGCAGGCGCAGCGCGTCGGCGCCGCTGTTGGCCACCACGCTGGCGTGACCGACCACGTCGATCAGGGCGGCCAGCATGTCGGCGGCGTCGGCGTTATCGTCCACCACCAGCACGCGCAGGGACGACGTGGCGGTGGCGGCGGGGACCGGGTCTGCACTGGGGGCGACTGCGCTTGTCTGGTCTGCCAGCGGCAGACGGATCACGAAGGTGCTGCCCGCGCCGGAACTGCGCTCGAGCACAATGCTGCCGCCATGCAGTTCCACCAGGCGGCGCGACAGCGACAGGCCGATGCCCAGTCCACCCTGGGCGCGCCCCAGCGACTCGCCAACCTGGGCAAACATCTCGAACACGCTGGCGCGCGCCGACTCTGGAACGCCGATGCCGTTGTCGCTGATGGAGACCGCCACCATCGCCCCGTCGCGCCGCGCCGACAAGGCGATGCGCCCGCCGCGCGGGGTGTACTTGGCGGCGTTATTGAGCACATTGCCCAGCACCTGCGCGACCCGCAGGGGATCGGCGTCGAGCGGCAGCGCTTGCTGGGGCAGGTCGACCGTGAGCGTGTGCTCGCCCGCGTCGATCAGGGGCATGCTGGTTTCAACCGCCGCCGCAACCATGCCGGCCAGGTCGAGCCGCTCGGGTTTCAGATCGAGGTTGCCGCTGGTGATGCGGGCGATATCGAGTAAATCGTTTACCAGGTGGCTCATCTGCATCACCTGGCGCTCCATCATGTCGCGCACCTTGACCATGGCGGCGGCGTCGCCAGCGGCGAGCTTCATCAGCTGCAGGCCGTTGCGCATCGGTGCCAGAGGATTGCGCAGTTCGTGGGCGAGGATGGCGAGAAATTCGTTCTTGCGCCGGTCCGCCTCGTGCAGCGCTTCGGTGGCGCGCACCCGCTCGATGTGCACCCAGCAGCGCTCGACCACTTCCTCGACCAGCGCGACCTCGTCGGCGGTCCAGTTGCGCGGCCGGTCCTGGTGCACCGCCATCATCGCCACCAGCTTGCCCTCCTTGACGAGCGGGCAGCAGATGATGGCCTTGCAGGTGATCGCATTGAACATCTCGGCGCCTTCGCCGCTGCCCAGTTCCTGGTCGACGTCGCGAATGAGCAGGGTGTGCCCGGCCCGCATCGACCTGGCGGCACGGGCGCCGAACAGGTCGAGCGAATATTCGCCGACGGTGCTTTGGGCGTTTTCGGCCACCCAGTCGTAGCGGATGAAGAACTGGTTGTTGTCGGCGCCGACGTCGGCGTAGGGGCAGCGCGTCACGCCCAGATGCTGGCCCAGCATGCCGGTGGTCACGGCCATCACGCTGCGGGCGTCGTCGGCGTTGCGGGTCGCTTCGCTCATGGCGTCAAGCAGGCGCAGACGCTCCTCGACGCCGCGCCGCTCTTCGACGTCGATGTGCACGCCGATCCATTCGCGCAGGGTGCCATCGGCATCGATCACGGGCACGGCGCGCACCAGCATGTGGTGGTAGACGCCATCGACGCGGCGCAGGCGGTGTTCGGTCACATAGGGGGTGCGCCGGCGCAAGGCGGCGGTCCAGGTGCGCTCGGTGCGCTCACGGTCGTCCGGGTGGACCGCGTCGAGCCAACCGGAGCCGCAGTACTGGTCGAAACGCTGCCCCGTGAAAGTGCTCCACGCCGGCTGGACGGTTTCAAACTGGCCGCTGGCCGGGCCGTCCCATTCAATCACGTTGGACGCCGCCACCAGGGAGCGGTAGCGCGCCTCGCTGCGGTGCAGCTGCTGGTCGGCCTGGCGCATGCCGGTGACGTCGCGCGCCACCGCCAGCAGGCCTTCGGGCGCGCCATCGTCGTTCTGGATGCGGGTGATCGTGACATCCCACCAGCTCGGCCGGCCATGGCGCGAAGGCGCGGTGGAGCTGAAGCGCCCGATCCCGCCCTGGCGCGCCTGTTCGAGCGCGCCGGCGATGGCGTCGGCGCGGGCGGCCCGCCACAGATTGCCGATGGGACGGTAGAGCACCGTGGCCTCGTCGTCAATTTCCAGGGCCAGCATGCCATTGCCGTTGATAACCATCACCTCGCCTGCGATGTCGAGAATCATCACGCAATCGGAGCAACTCTCGAAAATCCAGTGGTGGGGCCCGTTCGTCCTGGACGATTCTGCGATGAAAGTGTTCGGAGAGAAATCTGACATATCGGCAAACTGTCTGTGAAATGATGTTTTGTTCTGACAACTTTTCCTTGCGGCACAGACAACTCTGCCACATTCGCGCGCATGCTGTCGCGCCATAGTTTATCTGAGCAAGCGCCTTGATGTGCGCCAAAGCCGAGCCGACCCGAGGCCTTACCCTGACTGCTAACTCCGCAACAAGGCGGACCGACTTCTGGCAAAAGATGGGGTGCTTCAACATGAAAACGATACTGATCGGTGGCTGCCGCCGCGCCACCCTGGGCTTGCGGGCCATTCTGCTTGGCGCGCTGTGCGCGCTCGGCGCTTGTGCCAACCTCACCGGCGCCCAGCAGGCAACACCGGTGGGGCCTGACTCGGCCGGCAAGGCGCCTCCCACGGTGCTGATCACGCCCCAGTTGATTGCAAATGAGCAGCAGCAACGCGAGGTGGCCGTGCGCCAGGACCTGTCTTCGCTGGTGGTGCCTAACCCGCCGCCCTACGTGATCGGGCCGGGCGACATTCTTTCGATTGTCGTATGGGATCACCCTGAGCTGGGCGGCAACAGCGTCACCCCGGCGGCCGGTGCCGCCGAGCTGGTATCAAACGGCGCGCCGCCCAACGGCTTTGTGGTGGACAACGAAGGCCGCGTGCAATTCCCCTTCGCCGGCGCCATCAAGCTGGCCGGCCTGACCGAGGACCAGGCGCGCGACCAGCTGGCCAGCCGGCTGGCGAGATACATCGCCACGCCCAACGTCACCCTGCGCGTGCAGGCGTTTCGCAGCAAGCGTGTCTATATAGATGGTGAGGTGCGCTCGCCCGGCTTGCAGGCCATCAACGATATTCCCATGACCCTGACGGAGGCACTTAACCGTGCCGGCGGCCTGCTGCCCACGGCCGACCAGAGCCGGCTGGTGCTGGAGCGGGGCGGCGCACGGTATCGCATCGATCTGCGCGACCTGGTGCAAAAGGGCATCAATCCCGGCACGGTCATGCTGGCCAGCGGCGACATTGTGCGCGTCCACTCGCGCGATGAAAGCAAGGTGTTCGTTACCGGCGAAGTGGTCACGCCCAAGGCGTTGACGATGCACAACGGGCGGCTCAGCCTGAACGAGGCGCTGGGGGAATCGGGCGGGGTCAGCCCCTTGTCCGGCGACTCGCGGCAAATTTATGTGGTGCGCAAGTCCGGCGAAGAGGTGCGCATCTACCAGCTTGATGCCCGCGTCACGGGAGCGCTGGCGATGGCTGAAGGCTTTGAACTGGCGCCCAAGGACGTGGTGTATGTCGCCGCTTCGCCGCTGGCCAACTGGAACCGCAGTCTCAGCCTGCTCATTCCTGGTGCACTGACTTCCGCCGCTTCAGTCGCCAAGCCCTGAGCACCGCAGGAGAATTGCCATGGAATTGCCAAATCAGCAGCACCCGCTCTCTCACCTGGTGCATAAGCCGCCCGTGCTGAGCATGCGGCTCGATCCGCCCCAGCCGGACTTGCCGCCGGATGAGCCCGCGGTCAATTTCAAAAGCTATTTCAATACGCTCTACGACAGCCGCTGGCTGATCGGCTCCATCACCACCTTGCTGACAGTAGGCGCGCTGCTGTACGCGCTGGTCGCAAAACCCGTGTATGAAGCCAACCTGATGATCCACGTGGAAGAGGAAAGTCCGAACGCCTCCAAGAACATCCTCAGCGAAGCGTCCTCCCTGTTCGAGACCAAGAAGGCGGCCATCGCGGAAATGGAACTGCTGCGTTCGCGGATGGTCATCTCGCGCGCGGTCGACAACCTGCAACTGTACATCGATGTCCAGCCCAAATTCTTTCCCGTGATCGGTTCCTGGTTTGCCGACCGCGCCAAGGGGGGCCTGCGCGAGCCGGGCATCTTCGGCTGGGGCGGCTACGTGTGGGGCGGAGAGAAAATGGACGTCACTGCCTTCAACACGCCCGATGCGCTGCTGGGACAGGAATTCATCGTCACTTCGCTGGGCGCACAGCGCTACCGTTTTGGCGGCGGCCATGGCGCGCCGGCCTTCGAGGGCAGGGTCGGTGAACATTACATCGTACCCACCAGCGACGGCAGCCTTGAACTCAATATCGCCAAAATCAACGGCTGGCGCGGCGCCAAATTCGGCATGCGGCGCATGGCCCGCCTGGGCACCATCGAGCGCATCCAGAACGCCATGGTGATCACCGAGCAGGGCAAGCAGTCCGGCGTCATCGAAGTGAAGCTGCAGGGCGAAAACGCCAAGCGCATCAATCTGCTGCTGAGCGCCATTGGCCGCGAATACCTGCGCCAGAATCTTGCACGCAAAACGGAGGAGGCGGAGAAGTCGCTGGCCTTTCTTAACCAGCAACTGCCCATCCTCAAGCGTCAGCTGGAACAGTCGGAGGACCGCTACAACCAGTTTCGCAATGCCCACGGCACGATCGACCTGCGCGAGGAAGCGCGCATGAGTCTGCAGCAGGCGGCCTCGGCCAGGACGCGCCGGCTCGATCTCATGCAGAAAAAAACCGAGCTGCTGGCCCGTTTCACGGAAGACCATCCCATCGTCAAGGGTTTGAACGGACAGCGCCGCGAAGTCGATGCGGAAATCGACGAGGTGGCCAAGCGCATCCGCTCATTGCCCTCGCTGGAGCAGGACGAAACCCGCCTGACGCGTGAAATCAAAGTCAACACCGACCTGTACACGGCCTTGTCGAACACGGCCCAGCAATTGCGGCTCATCTCGGTCGGCCGCGTCAGCAATGTGCGCCTGATCGACGCGCCGATGGCGCCAGAACGGCCGGTGCGCCCGAACCGGCCCCTGATTGTGAGCCTGGCGGCGATGATTGGCGTGTTTCTCGGCCTTGTGCTTGCCATCGCACGCAAGGCAATCCGCAGCGGAATTGACGAGCCTGGCAAAATCGAACGACTGCTGCATGCCCGCGTGGTGTACGCCAGCATCCCCCACAGCGAACAGCATGAGCGCTTATTGCGCAAATGGAAAACCACGGGTACGGGCCTGCCTTTGCTGGCGAAGCAGTTGCCCGACGACCTGGCGATTGAAAGCCTGCGTAGTTTTCGGGCGGCCCTTCAGTTTTCCATGCCGCACTTTAAGAACAATATCGTGATGTTGTCCGGCCCGACACGCCATCTTGGCAAGTCCTTCATTGCCGCCAATCTTGCCGCTGTCGTCGCCGCCAGCGGCAAGCGCGTGCTGCTCATTGATGCCGATCTGCGGCACGGGCAATTGCACCGCTACTTCGGGGTGGACCGCGACAAGGGATTGACCAAGGCCATCACTGGCGTCGAGTCCGTCGATAACATCATTCACCGCAATGTGATCGACAATCTGGACTTCATTGCCACCGGCCCCTTGCCGCCAAACCGCTCCGAATTCCTGCTGCAGCTGAACTTTGGGCAGATGTTGTCGTCCGTTAGCGCCGTCTATGACCTCGTTCTGATCGATCCGCCACCGATCCTTGCGGTCGCCGATGCGCTGATCATCGGCGCCCACGCCGGCGCCGTCTTCATCGTCACGCGTTCCGGCCACACGACGGAAAGCGACATCACGGAATCCATCAAGCGCCTCAATCATGCCGGCATTTCGCCCCGGGGGGTGCTGTTCAATGACCTGACGGTCAGGCCGGGTATTCGCCGCACGCAAAGGAGCGAAGCCGAGGCGCCAAGGCTGGCTTACGATGTGTGAGGGCGGAAGGCGACGCAGCCCAGGCCGGTGAGAGCCTGATGGCCGAAAGCATCGTCGTAGGGGAGTGTCTGCTTGCCAAAGAACCGATGGGCGCGATGACTGAGCAGTGCTGCAGGCGAAGCTCACCGCAGTAGTGTTTGGCAGGCATACTCAAAACTGAAATTTGCCGGGCAGGGCGCTACGCGTGCGCCGGCAAGTCCCGAGGGCGGTCATGGGATCTATCCTGGCCAGACGGCGCCCCTTGCCCAACTCTGCCGACGGCATCCTTGGGTAGCAGCTTACAGCCGGAAATGGTGCGTCTGACGACCTGTCCGCCCTGGCTAGTGGCCCGAGGTTCGATCTGAAAATCGCTCTGCTAGATGTCCAAAGACCAGCGTTCATGGCGCAGATGGTCGCCGGTCACCTCTGCCGATCGAAGCTGTCTTCAAACTCTCGTGCGCGACTACAGTGTCGATGTTCGGCGTGGGCGAGCTGATTTCTACCTGTCCCTGGTCGGCCAACTTGACCCCGGCCGTATTATTCGGCGCGGACTGGTGCGGGGATCGGGTGAAGCAGACGTTGCCGACACACCTGGCTTTTATGACGACGAACGCGCCGTGGCCGCCGCTCTTGCTCTGATCGCGCCTTGGTGTGCAATCGGGGTAGGCCGGCGCTTCGGGCGCGCAAATGGGGACGCTGTTCGGCCATGCGCAAGGCCGGCGCCGCGTTTGGCCCCCATTGCCGTACCCCTGGGCGCCTCCGAGTGCCCGCCGACTTGAGGGGCATGTTCGCGGGGCGGGCGCCAAAACGCCCGCTTGTGGAAATTTCCGGCGTTATGCGGGCACGGCCGGTGCAGCCCGCGGGCGTACGATTTTCCGTTTGGCCCAGCGGCGAATCTTGTGTGTGTGCGCTTCAAACAAGACGTAAAACACATAGGCGCTCGCTAGAATCAAGCCCAGCATCACCAGGTAATAGATGAAATGCATGCTATTGGCAGGCGAAAGCTGGTCCCTGCCCCAAAGCTCCTTGCTCCAGTGATTAAAGGTGTAGATCAAAGGAATGTGGATCACGTAAAGGGTGAACGAAAACTCCGCGAAAAACCGGCCAGCGCGGTCCAGCTTGATCGTCAGCCAGCGCGAGGGGGCGCCGGCATCCTGCAGACTACAGAGCAATACCAGGAACAAAATGCTCAGCACTAAATCGTAGCCAAAAGAGGCCGGCGACAGGTCATCGGTGTATCCCTTGATGCGGCAGTATGCTGACGCGGCCAGAAGAACGAGCGCGATACTCAGCCGCGCCATCCGTCCACAATGGATCGCGATACGGGAACCGGCCGCGCCCAGCAGCCACACTGAAAAAAACAGGAGAAGGGTCGACGACACGAACAACGCGATCGCCGTGATCGTCAGGGCACACGCGGTGCGCGTGACCAGGCTCTGCGTTGTGAAAAGTACGATAAGCAGGGGGAACAAGATGTAATACCAGGTTTCATTCGACAAGCTCCACAGCGCAAAATTATCGCCAAAGGTGTGCACCAGGATGTCTTGCAGTCCTAGCAGATTGCCCAGTAATGCTGCCGCAGAAAGATCGTTTTTCGGTGAGTAATCAATAGCGCCACCGGCAAGCTGCCCATTCAGAAAGGCCAGCAGCAGGGTCAATGCAAACAAGGGGATCATTACGGTCCACAAGCGGGTGATGCGATCGACGGCGTAATTGGCGATGGCGTCCGGCTGCCGCCATTTGTCGAGCAAACTGCCACCCACCAGCCAGCCGCTGACGATAAAAAAGAGCAGCACTGCCTGGTGGCCAAAACCGGTAAAAAAGGCGAATCCCTTGAACCACAAGGTCGGATCCGGGATGGTGCGCATGCCAGGATAAAACAGGGCGCGCAAGTGAGCCGCGGCAACGGCAAGGGCTGCTAGCCCGCGCACGAGTGCAATCAGTGTCGATTGCCACCCGTTGGCACGCTGCGCCGAATGGGGATGCCAAGTCACGATCGGTACCGCACTCTTTTGCATTTCAGTCTCCCATGGTTATATTTGATCGTGTACGGCCAGTGTCGCTGTCCAGTCGTTCGGTGTCGTTTGCACCTTGTTGCTCGAACCGTTCTGAATGCCATTTTCAATGCGATACCCAGCAATCGACTAACAACGATTCGATACCGCTTCTTCCTTGTTCTGCGCTGCAACCGTTCGGGCCGCCCGTTCATACCGGCTGCGCAGATGTGCGCCGACGCAAGGATTCGTCACGTGCATTAATGCGCTCCCATCGCCAGCATTCCCGCGTGCTGCGCTACAACTTTGGCTGCCCGATACATGAAATAGCCGACTGGAAGCTTGTGCAGAACTGCCAGGCTCGAAATGAAAACCAGCGCCGACCACGCCAGTCCCGAGGCCACTGATTCCGGCGGGGCAGGGTTAAGAAACATGCGGGCCGCGAAGTTGGCAGTGAGGCGCCCGCAGCAGATGGCGCCTGTACTTGCCAAGGCGCCAATCAGGCAGCCGGCAGCTGCTTCCGCCACGCTGTGGTCACCGTGCACCACCAGCATGATTGCCATGACGGCACCGAGGCTAAAACCCGCCGCAGTGGGGCCGATCGCCGGAGCCAGGCCCACCTTGCGCCCCGGGGCTTGCAGCAGCAGATGGAGAAACATGATGAGCACGGCAGTGACACCCATTGCGTGTCCGCTCAGTGCACGAAATGGCAGCGCGACCGTTGGCGCACCCCAGATCAGAAATGCGATCTTGCTCGCTGCAACCACGCCTACCCCCAATATGAACAGCGCGCTCCACCACAATGCCATCGCCCAGGCGCGTGCGCACACAAGCCACATCGCAATCGCCGCCGCCGCGGCAAAGGTCAGCGGAACGTCACCCAGGTGAATAAGTAGGTCCATGGCATTAACGCATGCGCATCAGGGCGGCGATCGTGCCCCCCAGGATGCGTAAGTCGAGCCAGAAATTGTGTTCACGCACGTAGCGCTGGTAGAAGATGAGCTTTGCCGGTAGTACTTCATCGATATAAGCCTGCTCGGGGTCCGCTGCTTCGCCCAAAATCGTGTTTTCGCAACGGTATTCGATGGAAGCCCAGTCTGTAATACCGGGCGCGACCGACAGGACTTCCTGCCGCAGCGCTTCCGGATAACAGGCGACATAGCGTGGTACTTCAGGACGGGGGCCGACCAAGCTCATTGAACCAGCCAGGACATTCAATAGCTGTGGCAGTTCATCAATCTTGTAAGTGCGCAAAAAACGGCCGGCGCGGGTGACGCGGGGGTCGTGCCCCACCGTGAGTTGAGAGCTTGCATCGGCGTGAACGTGCATCGTACGGAATTTGATGATCCAGAACAGGACGCCACCCCGGCCAACCCTTTGCTGCCGATAAAACACGGGACCCGCGGAATCGCAGCGTATCCAGAGCGCCACCAGCAAGAGTGCCGGAGACAGCAAGATCAGCCCCAGCGATGCAGCGACGAGATCGAACAGGCGCTTGCTCATCTGCCGATTTCCGCAAACACCATGCGTACTGCGTCGATCACGCGTTCCTGGTCGTCGTCGCTCATCTTTGTGTACAAAGGTAGACTCAGCATTGATGCGAAGCTGGCCTCGGCCGCGGGAAAGTCCGCGTCATTTCGTCCGCAGGTGCTGCGCCAGATCGGATGGCGGTGCAGGGGAATAAAATGCACGCTGGTGCCAATGCCGAGTTCGCAAAGTCGGCCAATCAGGCCGTCGCGGTCCAGGCCGCTATTGTCCTCGATCCGCACAACGTACAGGTGCCAGGCATGGCGGCTGCCGCTGCCGGGTGGCACGTCGCAGGGCAGCCGCAAGGGAAGGGGGGAGAGGGCTTCGCGGTATCTCGCCGCCATTGCCTGTCGCCGCTCCAGAAAGGCATCGATTTTGCGTAGTTGCTGCACGCCGATTGCGGAGGCGATATCGGTAAGGTTGTACTTGAAGCCGGCGGCCACGACTTCGTAGAACCACGACGGCGTGGTGGCGGTGTATCGGGCAAACGCGTCCTGGCGGATGCCGTGAATGCGCATCAGGCGAATGCGCGCCGCCACAGCTTTATCCCGCGTCGCCACCATGCCGCCTTCGCCGGTGGTCATGGTCTTGTTGGCGTAAAAGCTGAATACCGTAGCGTCGCTGCCCAGGGTGCCGACTAATTGGGATTTATATAGCGTCGGAAATGCATGCGCGGCGTCCTCGATGACGCGCAGGTCGTGCGCGCGCGCCACTGCAAGAATGGCGTCCATATCGCAGGGCAGCCCGGCATAATGGACGGGTATCACCGCTTTTGTTTGCGGCGTCAACGCCTTTTCAATGCCTTCGGCCGCGAGATTGAGGGTGTCCGGGTCGACATCGGCCAGCACCGGAATGGCGCCGAGATAGCGGACCACCTCGGCAGTGGCCGTAAAAGTCATGGTGGGGACAATCACTTCATCGCCAGGACCGATTTCCAGCGCCTCGAGCGCCAGGTGAAGACCCGCGGTGGCGGAGTTAAGCGAAATCGCTTCAATGCCTTCACCGAGATAGGCGGCGAAGTCGCTTTCGAACTGGCGTGTTTTCGGCCCGGTGGTCACCCAGCCCGAACGCAGGCAGGCCACCACTTCGGCAATTTCCTCCTCCCCGATGTCAGGCAAGGCAAAGGGAAGAAAAGGCAGATTCAAGGACGTGCGTTCGCGGTCATTCAAGATCATCTCCAATTAATGGGCATCACACGGCGTAGTAGCGGCCAATACACGGGCTGGGGCCGCGCAAGCCTCAAGGAATCGCGCGCCGAGCACTTCATAAGTCAGGTTGTCGAGCACAAAACGGATGCCGTTCTGCCCCATTGCCTCGCGCGTTTCGGGCGCCATCGCAAAGAAGGCACGAATGCCGCTGGCGACCGCCGCTGGATCCTCAGCCGCGACAGTGAGCCCGCAACGGGCTTCGCCCACGGGGTCATTGCCGGCTTCGATCGCCTGCAAGACAGGGCGTCCCGCCATCATGTAGTCGATGAGTTTATTGGGTGAAATTCCGAAGCGGAACAGGGGCTGGCGCTGCAGGCCGATGTAGGTGACATCGAAACTGCGCAGGAGGGTGGGAATCTGCTGCTTGGCGACGGCATCGAAAAAATGCACATTGCTCAGGCGTTCTTTGCGGGTGCGCGCCTGCAATCGGAACTTTTCGGGGCCGGACCCGACCAGGACGATCGCGACGGGAAGGTCGCGCACCAGCGCCGCGGCGCTGAGCAAAGTGTCGAGCGCATTGGCCAGGCCGTGGGCGCCAGCAAAGCCAATCACAAAAGTGCCGGCCTGCCGCATGGCCGTCAACTGAGATGCAATTTCCGGGGCAAGGGGGGCGGGCGTGCCCAGCCATTCCGCCGGATCTGTGCCGTTTGGCACAATATGCAGTTTGTCGGGAGCCATGCCGTGCGCTTCAAGGTGTCCCCGCACGTTTGGCAGCATCGAGACAATCGCGTCACTGTGGCGGCAAGCATAATTTTCGGCCGCTTGCAGGGCGATGATGAAGGGGTGCCAGCGCGAGTAGCCACCGAGCTCAATGGGCGATAGCGGCCACAGGTCATGCAGTTCGAACAACAGGCGCGCACCGGCCTGGCGGGCGATCCGGTGCGCGGCAAAAATATCCAGCGGATAGGTACTCGACGCAATCACGACATGCGGACGGAAACTGCGCGCAAAGGCGCCCGCAAGGTAATGCAGACGCAATAGAAAGGCCAGCATATTGCAAATGCGCCCCCAACCGTTTCCCGCATAGGCCGGGGTGTTCAACCAGGTGTACTCGATGCCATCGATCTGCTGGTCGAGCCGGCTGCGGCCCTCCAGACAGGGATCTTTGCGGCGCACGTGAGAGCGTGCGGCGGCGACGATTCTCACGCGATGGCCCATGGCACTCCACGCCCGCGCCATGTAGTACGGACGGTATTCCATCCCGTGTTGCAAGGAGCCCGCGTGGTGGTTAATCAAAAGAATGTTCAAGATGACCCTATCGTTCGACGGCCGCTGTGCAGCCACTTCTCGACGATATCAAGCAGAATGCATCGCGTATTGAAGCCCCGCAAACGGCCCCTGTCATTTCAATGAAAGCGACGGGCGAAAAAAAACCACGACCGGCTGACCGATCGTGGAAGAATCATGCTGCTTTGTTTTATGTGACTACGCGGTGTGAACTACGCGGTCAGGCAGGCGTGCGGGCGTTTAGAAGCTCTCGTAGGCGCCGATGTCAGGCAGACCGCCGAGCGGCCGCGAGATATTGTCGATGTCATAGGCAGGGGCGGAGGTCGCACTGCCCTTGTTGACGGCGGGTGAGCTGCTCTGCAGACGGTAGTTGCCCGAACCATTCGACTGATAATTGACAAATTTTGGATCGACGGCAACCGTGCCTGTGGCGCTGCCAACCTTCAGGCTGATGCCGCGGCCATTGCCGTAGATCAGGTTGTTGGCGGTCACATTGGTCGAGCCAATGCAGCTTTGACCGGAGTAGCAGTACTGCGTGATCGACGAGCCGGGATTGTTATAGACGATATTGTTGATCACCTTGGTATTGTTCACCACGATGCCGCCTGGGCTGTCGCCGGAGCCGACTTCAATGCCGCCGCCCATGCTGCTGCTACCGTTGGCGAACACGGTGTTATTTGCAATCACAACATTGTTTGCTGCGTGCCACAAATGAATGCCCCACGCGGAGACGCGGTAAACAATATTGTTCATGATCTTGCCGCGCAGGTTGGAGTGATAGATACCTTGCACGCCATTACATTTACCGGGTACGCCGATGTCGTGGACCACGTTGCCAATGATATCGTCGTCCGCAGCGGTATAGGTCGCATCAACGATGCCGGCGCCGCCGCTGCCAGTGCAGCCGCCCGTTAATTTGAGGTCGTGAATATGGTTGCCCGACACTAAAGTGTTCGACGCGTAGTTCAAAATGCCAAGGCGACCGGGGCCGCTGATGTCGAAGCCGACGATGTCGACAAAATTACCATTGTTCGTCCAGTGCGCTTCCGTCCCGGTGCCGACAATCTTGGCGCCCCATTTTGCATCGGACACGTAGCGGATGCGACCGCTCGATGTACCGGAATTCTTTGTGCTGATGTTACCTGCGTAATTACCGGCGGCAACGTGGATAGTGGTGGAAGGCTTGGCGACGCTCGCGGCCTTGTTGATGGTACGGAAAGGCGCGCTGCTGCTGCCGGAGTTGGCATCATTACCACTCGTAGAAACATAGAGGTGGTAGATGCTGGGTGAAGGTGTCGGCGCCGCATTGATTTCAACATCACCTGCTGGCGACGTGATTCCCTGTACTGCAAGATTTACTTGAAGCAGTTGTTGATCCTGGGCTTGTGCCGCAGGATGGAAACATGCTGTGATCAGTACCGCCGCGCTTGAGCACAAGAGAGCGTGAACGCGATGCGACGGGGCGACACTAAATGGCTTCTTCATCTGGAACTTCCTTTAACAACGAATGAATGAGTTAGTTGGAGCCAGGAAACCTTCTTAAGTTCAATGGTTCAAAAGAAAAATTTTCCTGGCGTAGTATTTCGCAAAGTCATTTCTGCAATCCGGCGCTGATGCGGAGCTAGCTGCCATAAACAAATCGCTTCGCACCGGCTACGCCATGGGCCCATCCGACCCACGCGCGCAAGCACTCGCGAGCGCCCGAGGGCGAATGAAGCGGGCCGGGGTCAGACAAGGGAAATGATTTGTTCAGGCACGAACAGCGACTGAAACCGATGCCGCTGAGAGCGCCTGACAAATGCGTGCAGGACTGGGCGCGACGTCGATGTGACGTAGCAACGCCGCCACGGAGTGTTAGTCAGTCGCTCCGGGGCGTTACAAATGCAATGCATCGTCATGCTTCGACGATCGAGCTCGGAATTGCTTACAGATTGCGGCTTGAACCGCAGGGAGGTGCTCAGCTAGCCTGCAAACCGCTACCTGATTTATAGGAGATGTTGCTCGAAACTTGTGCTAACAGAAACGCGGGACCATTATTTCTATTGCCGAAATAGAGAGATGTCGCTTGGTGTGGCACCTGCGGCTCAGGAGCCCGGCGTGGTCCGGGCCGCCAGGCCCGCGCCAGGGGCGCCAGGTACCCGGCAGATATCTGAGCCGATGTTGATTGATCCACTGGAGTTCGCCTGACCCTTCCCCGCGACGCGCACGGCGATCAATGCGCCTTTGCCGAACGCAGGCGAGCCGGGCGCGAGGCGGTAATTACCGCTGCCATCGGGACGGTAATCGACAAAAGCAGGATCCGCGCTGATGGTGCCCCGGGCGCGGCCGCGCCGCAAGCTGATGGCGCTGCCGTTCTTGAACACGAGGTTGTTGGCAAAATTGTTGTTTGCGCCGGTGCAGTCCTGACCGGGATAGCAGAACTCCTTGATTGATACTGCAGGGTTGTCATACACAATGTTATTGATCACCTTGGTATGATTGAGAACGCTGCCGCCGGGACTGTCGCCATTTCCCAGCACGATGCCCCCGCCCATCGTCGCGGAGCCGTTGGCAAAGACGGTGTTGTTCGCAATCGTGACTCTATTGGCGGCATGCCACAGATGAATGCCGAACGATGAAGCGCGATACACCATGTTGTTGACGATCCGCCCGCCAAGATTGGAAGAGTAGATGCCGTGAACGCCGTTGCAGATGCCGGGCCTGCCTATGTCATGGACGATGTTGCCGACAATATCGCCATTGGAGGCAGCATAATTACCGTTGTCGATTCCCGCTCCGCCGTCTCCCGTGCATCCACCGCTGAGGGCAAGATGATGGACATGGTTGCCCGCGATAAGTGTGTGCGAAGCCAGGTTGAGTATGCCTATGCGACCGCTTCCGGTAATGTCGAATCCCTCGATCTCGACGTGATCGCCGTAATTGGTCCAGACGGCGTCGTGCCCCTGACCCTGCAGTCGCGCCTGCCAGCGGATGGCGGAAACATAGCGAATCCTCGCGCTGGACGTGCCCGCCTCCTTGGTGTGTACGTTTCCTATGTATAAACCCGGCGCAACATGCACAGTCGCGCCGGGTTTCGCTGCTTTTGCAGCACGGTCGAGGGTACGAAAGGGCATGAGCTCGGTGCCGGGGTTGCTGTCGATGCCGTTGGTACTGACGTACAGGTCGCGCGCGGTTTGAGGTTCACCGCTGCCTTGCTTTTCGGGCGCCGAAGCGGGAACTGGCAAGTTGGGCGCCGACGCCGTTGTTGTCGAAGGCGTTGCCCCTGCCGGCTGCTGCGCGGGCATGGGCGTGCTTGGAACATCGCTGGAGCAGAACCATAGCGCCACAGCGGAGAAGGCCAGAAACATATTCTTATTCATGTGATTTCCTTTTGCCTGAAGTCTGGCCATGCTAACCATTCGGCCAGGGTCGCTTATGCACGGGCATCAAGAAAACTGGGCGCGCGGCGCGGAACCAAATTGATTCGAACTAGTTCAGACCGCTGGTGTGCGAATTATCAAATCGTGAGCAAAACCACATTTCATACTGATTACAGCCCAGCCCAGCCCAGCCCAGCCCTGCGGGTGGGGCATCTTGGAACAGCGGATCTATGAAAAATTTTTTTTCTTCGTTTGCGGTTGGCGTACCGGCTACTTCGCGCATGACGCTGACGTCGGCCATTGGTTCGACGGTGGCGCGCCAGATCGTGGCCAGTTCCCTGTATTTCATTGGGCTGTGGGTTACCACGCGCGCCCTCGGCCCCCAGCAAAACGGGGTGCTGACCACCTTGATGCTGCTGCCGCAAACGCTGTTTGCCTTTCTTAACCTGGGCATGGGTCCCAGCCATGTGTTCCATCTGAGCAGTGGCAAAGGCAGTCACAACACCATGCGCACCACCAACTGGAAGCTGGCCGCAGCCTTGTGGGCCTTGGTACTCGTCGCGCTGTCGTGCAGCAGTGAGCAACAACTATCCAGGGTACTGCCGGGGATCGACAAGGCGTCGGCCCAGTTGGCCAGCCTGCTGTTTCCCATCATGCTGCTTGCGGCCTGGACCTCCGCACTCATCCAGGGAAGTCGTGATTACCGCAGTTATAACCTGACGCTGCTGATCCAGCCGCTGGTTTTTTGCAGCGCCGTTCTCGTCTTGCGCGCGCTGGGGGCAATAACGCCAATAACAGTGGTCTGCTGCACGATCCTGAGTCAGATGAGCTTGTGGCTGCTGAGCGAAATCCGGGTCGGCAGACTGGAACCTGTCTCCGAAACGGTCAGCCATCGATTTACGGAATCACTGCGGTATGGTTTGCGCGCGCATCTGAGCAATGTCATCACCTACCTCAATTACCGGCTTGCACTCTACCTGGTCAGTTTCATGCTCGGCGCCGCAGCCGTGGGCAAGTACGCCTTATCCGTGCAGCTGGCGGAAGTTTTCTGGCTGATTTCAGGGGCCGCGGCGATGATCGTTTTTCCCGAGTCGGCAGCAAAGGGAAGAACGCCGGCCGAGCTGCAGAAAATGATCGAACAAGTTGCGCTTGTCGTCGTGTTGATCACCGGAACGGGCGCGCTCCTGGCAGGCTTGCTCGCACCCGTTGCAATTCCCTTTATTTTCGGCGACGAGTATATCGGCAGCGTCGTACCCTTCGTCATTCTGCTGCCAGGCGTGGTGCTGTGGAGCTATATGAGCGTGATTTCGAATTCACTGGCCGGCATGGGCGCACAAGGGGTGAATATCCGCGGCGCTTTGCTCTGTTTATCGATCAATATCGTCGGTGATGTGATCGCGCTGCCCAGATGGGGTGCGAAGGGCGCGGCGCTGGCGTCCACCATTGCCTTTTCGTGCACCGCCTTGTTTACGGTGCTCGCCTATAAAAAAATTATGATAGGCAAAATCAGAGCGATGCCGACATGAGCAAAAAACGCTTGCTGATGGTGACCACCAGTTTTCCCTACGGCCATGGAGAGTCGTTTGTTGAAGCTGAACTGGCGCACGTGGCCGATCGTTTCGAGACGGTGACTTTGGCACCGTGCTTTTTTGAGTCGGGCAAGCCGCCGCGCGTCGTCAGCCATCGCGTCGAGTTGGCCTACGCCACGGCGCGCTGGGGCGCCGCCCGCATCATGCACGTCGCCGCTTCTTTTTTTTCCGCCTTATCGCGCTATCAATGGTTAGGCGAAGCGGCCCATGTCCTTAAAAATCCGCATCGGGCGGAAAATATCAAGGAACTGGTGCGCTGCCTTTACCGGGCCCGCATGTTCGAGCAGTTTCTAGAGCATCAGCATGCTCTCGGCCACAGCTTCGACATGATTTACTTTTATTGGATCGTGCCCGAAATCGCCGGTGCGCTCGCATTTCGGCGAAAAACGGAGCTACCCCATTCAATTGCCGTAGTTTCTCGGGCGCATGGGGGCGATCTTTATGAAGAGCGGCGTTTGGGCGGGTACGCCGGTCTGACCACCAGCATTATCGGCGGTCTCGACGCCATTTACTGTATCTCCCAACATGGTAAAACTTATCTCGACCTGAAGTATCCTGCGCTTGCGGACCGCTTTCACGTGTCCCGACTCGGGGTGGACGATCCCGGGTTTATCAGTCCCCAGCCCGCCGGGGAAGTGCTGTCGATCCTGTCAGTGTCGTTCATGGTTCCGGGCAAGCGACTTCATCGCATCATTGAGGCAATCAATTGTATGCTCACCACGCATCCCGGTCTCAAGGTCCGGTGGACGCACATCGGCGACGGTGATCTCTCCGATCAGCTTCATGCGTTAACCCGACAAGTTTTTATCGGCAAACAAGTAGAGGTGGATTTCAAGGGCTACATGCGGCAGCCCGATATCGTGGCCTTGTACCGCCATGCTGGCTTCGACGTCATTGTGAATGTAAGCGACACCGAGGGCATTCCCGTCAGTCTGATGGAGGCGAGCTCGGTCGGCATCCCTATGGTGGCGACGGATGTGGGTGGGAGCGGCGAAATTGTCAATGCTTTCAACGGTGTGTTGATCAACGAGAACGCCAGCGCGGAAAGTATTGCCGAGGCGCTGATACGATTTCACGACCGGGAAAACGTTATGCAATATCGTGCGCGGGCGCGCGCCTATTGGGACGATCACTTCAACGCGAAAAGCAATTATCGTCAGTTTGGTCAAGCGCTACTGCGCTGCATGGAGCAGCCATGAGCCGTGCATTGGCCGCGCGGCTCGGTTCGCGATACGCATTTCTTGCACTGCTTGCCTCCTTGTTCCTGCTGTTCACACCCTTCGAACAGGCGGGCCCCCATCCCACCATGTTTCCAAAGTACTTTGCTGTGGGAGTTGGCTTGTTCGTGGTGGCGCCGCTTATCGTGCTCAAGCCCGTGAAAATACGCATTGCAGCGGTCTTGATGACTGTGGCGGTGCTCTCGATCGCCCTGCACACGATGGTCGTGAAACCAGCGCCGGCGCAATTTACATTACTCATTTTGGGTAACGGCGCGCTTGCGTTGATGCTCTACGAGGCGAGCTACAGCTGGCGCAAGGAATTTGTCGCCGCAGTTTCGGTATTGTTGCTCATCAATGCTGCACTCATTGCCATTCAGGCCATGATCTTTTATAGCGTGACCCACAGTATTTTTGATTTTCACAAGGTCTTGTTTGGATCCGACAGCCGATTTGCCGAAGACTATCTCAACATCGCACGGTTCTCGGGTATTCAGGTGGAGCCTGGGACATACGCAAATTACATCGGCTGTTTGACCGCAATCCTGCTGCTGGTGTCAGGTTTCAGCGTGAAAATACTATGGACGGCCTCCCTTGCGGTGCTATCAATATTCCTGACCAATTCCGGCTCTTCAGTCTATTTTGTGCCGGTCTTGCTGGTATTGATGATCTATCTCTGGCGTAGCAAAATAAGGGCGAGTCACCTGCTGATACTTTCTGTCGCCATCGTCGCTTACCTTTTTTACTCCGGTGTTCTCATTCACCTTGAAGACCGCTTCTTTGAACACGAGGATGGCAGCCTGTCGCACCGGGTCGAAGGAATGCACGCTTATATGAACCAAAGTATCGAAGAAAAATTCTTTGGTGTTGGTTTTGGCGCCGATCCTTGCGTGCGCTGCTATTACCAGGATATCGGCGTGACATTTAATTTGGTCACGCGCGGTGGCGCAGTGGTAGCGTTCGCTTTATTCCTGATGGTCGCGCGCTCGGTTTTCGTGAATGGGATCATCTTCGCGACGATCCTCTTCCTCATTCCTTTGAACGAAAAAATGTTTTTTTATGAAGCCCCGGTCTGGCTGCTGTTCATGATGGCGGCAACGCATCTGCGCGGCCAGTTGCTTCCAACGCCGATTCGCAAAAACAAAGGCCGTTTCCGACTCGCGGCCGCCGGCCGATGAGATTTTCCGGGACAGGCTGAGGGACCGATTGCGAGAGGCGCCGGGTCGGAATCGGCATAGGATTCGGCATCAGCATCCGCATCGACATCGGCATCGATCTCGATACTTGAAATCGAATCACAACGACTCCTTTAACGCTTTCATCGTTGGCTGTGGACGCGTCCCTGAACCATTTAATACTGCCGAGGTCTAACATGCTCAGCCAACTTTGGGAAGCGCAGCATGGCGCAAGACAATATGGTCCCTCCGAAGTTCAAGCGCGTGTTCCACCAGTTGCGCCGCTTCACGACCCCGCAACGTCGGACCGCCTCCCTTTTTCTGTCTGAACCGGTCAATGGCGAGGAGATAGTTGCCCTGATCGACCAGATCGCCCGCCAGCACATGCACTGTCCCCGTTGCGACGGCACATCTTTTTATCGGCATGGCTTTGCCAATATGCTGCAGCGCTACCGCTACCGCTACCGCTACCGCTGCCGCGATTGCGGCCGCACTTTCAATGGTTTATCCGGCAGGCCGCTGGCCCGCCTGCGGCTAAAACAGCTTTGGCTCGCTTACCTCGATTGCCTGCGTGAACCCGTCTGCACTGTGCACAACGCCGCAGGCAAGGTGGGCGTGCATCCCAACACGAGTTTCAGGTGG
>JBJMVV010000245.1:0-17259 GCA_045810505.1 Massilia sp. | reverse complement strand
CCGCATTGCGCAGCGCCAGCGCAACGTAATCGCTCGAACCCACGTCGCGCACCGAGGTGAAGCCCGCCTCCAGGGTCAGGCGCGCGTACGAGGCGCCGTACAAGGCCTGTTCCGCGGGAAAGCGCATGATGCCGTCGTAGAAATCGCGGTACCAGTTGTCGCTGCCCTGGTCGGCCAGGTGCACATGGGCGTCGATGAAGCCCGGCAGCAAAGTGGCGTCACCCAGGTCGACCACTTCGGCCCCGGCCGGCGCCTCCACCCGCGCCCCGCTGCTCACCCGCGTGATCCGGTTCCCGACGACGAGAATCGCCGCCTGATCGACCAGGCGCCCGCTGACGCTGTCAAACATGTGCGCGGCGCGCAGCAGCACCGTGCGTGGCGCGGCGTTCGGTGCAGGTACGACCTGTTCAGCAGCAAGGCCAGCGCCCGCGACTATGGTCAGGAAACAGGCGGCGATGGTGCGGCCAGCGAAGCAGACAGTCATGGTGAAAGCTCATCAGTAGGAAAAACCTGATAGTAAGCTGGGCTTTCAGGACTGACAATCTGCATTGCAACATTCGATCGTACTTCGTGCGGCAACGTCAGGGCATCTCAAGCGCAGACGTTGAAGGCGACAAAACCGGCACTCAAAGTCCCAACGGCCCGACCAGCGCCGGAAACGCGGTAACAAATCCCTCGCGCGCGAGCACGCCTACCGGAACCTCCTGCGGCTGGCTCGCATCCTTTTGAATCAAGTGCGCAAACACGAGCGCGCGCGAACCGTGCGAGGTCCATCCCACATACCATCCGTAACCGGACGACGCGCCGATTTTTCCGTTGACGTTCCAGCCGCCGGGCAGTGGCGCGTTCCTGGTCAATGCCGTGGTCATGTCGTAGGCGTGCTGGCTGGCGCCAAGCTGGCGGTTGACGAGCTTGCCGAGGAACGTCAGTTGTTCCAGCGGCGAAATCTGAAGGGACGAACCGATCCAGGACATGGTCAGGCCCTCATGTTCCGCGTCGCCCGAGACGTCGGCATTACCAAACCCGAATTTTTTGGCGTAGGCTGCAAAGCGCTCCTGCCCCAGCGAGCGGGTGACCTGCTGTGAATACCAGACCACCGAGTCTCGCATCCACTTCGATGGATCGGTCGCTTCCTTCCAGTTGTCGCGCCAGTCGACATAACCGTCGCGAAATGGCAAACGCGGCGTGTGCTCGTCCTTCAGGAAGCCGGCGTCGTAACCCATGAGGCTGATGGCGATCTTGAAGGTGGAGGCTGGCGTGACGCGGCGGCTGCAATCGCCACGCTGCATCAACACCTTGCCCGTACTGGCATCGGCAATGGCCGTGCACAGTTCTGTGGCGCGCGCGCTCGAAAGCGCACAAATGCTCACTGCAGCGGATATTACTAACTTGCGGTAATTCATCGAACTCCATTCATGCGCAATGACGGCAGATTTATCCCGCCCTCGATCCCAGCAGCGTCATCGCCCCCGACACAAACGAGGCCCGCTGGATGCGTCCGTTGACGACTTCGTAAATGCACAGCATCTCGAGCGTCCCCAGGCCTTCCGGGAAATTGCGGGTGATGAGTTCGAGGTCGGTGACGACGTTGCCGATCACGCTGCGCGAGAGCAGCCGGGCGAACAGGTCGGGCTCGGCGAAGCGGGCCAGGTAGCGCGGGCGCAGTTGTTCGTGGCCCTGGGCCAGCCGTTCGCCGTGCAAGGCGAACTGCTCGGCGTCCGGCGCGTAGGTGCGCAGGAGCGCGTCGATGTCCTTCGCGTTGAAGGCATCAAGCTGGGCCTGGATAATGGCGGCCGGCGTGACGGCTGGGGCTGGGCCTGCCATCAGTGTCCGTGCTGACGCTCGTACTCGTCCGCCTCCACCTTGGTCACGTGCACGATCCGGTCCGGGTGCTCGGGCGGCGTGTACAGGGTGTAGAGCTTGAGCTTTTCCGTCGTCGAGGTATTGATGACGTTGTGCTCGGTGCCGGCGGGAATGACGACGGCGACACCGTCTTCCAGCAGGTGCTCTTCGCCGTCGAGCAGTGCCTTGCCGCTGCCCTGCTCGACGCGGATGAACTGGTCGTGGCCGGTGTGGTGTTCCATGCCGATTTCTTCGCCGGGCTGCAAGGTCATGATGACCAGTTGGCTGCGCTCGGTGGTGTAGAGCACCTCGCGGAAATTGTCGCCCTCGAGGGTCTTGCTTTCAATATTGATGCTGTAGCCGGACATCGGGTTCTCCCAGAGCGTTAATCAAAAGTGAACACGATTGTATAAGAAAGGCGGGAGCGCCGTGCGCGCCCGCCGCCTTCTCCAGACATCGGCAATGCACTACCGAAAACTTAGCGCGCCTTCTGCGCGGCCGGTACGAAGTCGTCCATCACCGCCTTGCGCAGCAGCGCCGGCGGCAGCATGCCCTGGGCCAGCACGAAGTCATTAAAGGCCTGGCGATCGAACCTGGTGCGCAGCACCACTTCGGCCGCTTCGCGCGTTTCCATCAGGCGCTGATAGCCGTAGAAATACGAGGTCGCCTGGCCCGGCATGCGGTAGGTGTAGCGCTGCATTTCCTGGGTGGCCAGCGCTTCGGACAGGCCGACGTCGTCCATCAGGAACGATTTCACCCCTTCCGGCGTGATTTCGCCCAGGTTGACCATGGGATCGAGGAAGGCGCGCGCCGCCCGCATCATGCGCGCCTGCAGGGCAAACAACTGGCCTTCGAGCGGCTCGTAGGGCTGCATTTCCGCTTCCGCGTACAGGGCCCAGCCCTCGACGTTGACGCTGTTGAAGGCGAACACGCCGCGCGCGGTCGACACGCCCGACTCGATCATCTTGGCGAACTGCAGTTCGTGGCCGGGACGGGCTTCGTGGGCCGTGATCGACCAGGCTCCCGCATCATGGGTAAAGTCATCCATCACCAGGGCCTTGCCGCCCTTGGCTGGCGGCACGGCCGTGGTCAGCACGAACTCGCCGTATTCTCCCGTGTTGCCGATCAGGCGGGGCGGGTTCATGTGGGGCGCCGGCGAAGCGGCGTTTTCCGCGTCGG
This sequence comes from Massilia sp., assembly GCA_045810505.1. Taxonomy (GTDB): domain Bacteria; phylum Pseudomonadota; class Gammaproteobacteria; order Burkholderiales; family Burkholderiaceae_D; genus JAFCUW01. Next base: position 14,238 of record JBJMVV010000245.1, on the reverse strand, counting down.
ACGCCAGGCGGATCACGGCCTGGCGGGTCGGCAGGGTCACGATCTTGTGTTCACGCACGGCCGACTCAATCTGGGCCAGGCGGCTGGCGTACAGGGGCATGACCTTCTCGGTGGCGATCTGCTCCTTCTTGAGCACCGCCATCACGGCGCGGTAATCGCTTTGCGGCAGCTTGCGTTCGCGCGCGATCAGGCCCGCGGTGATGTTCATCTGGTTGCGGATTTCCGAGAACGAGGTCAGCGCGCGCGACTTCAGTTCCTGCGGCGTGATGTCGACGCCGAACTGGTGCAGATTGTCCGCATACACTTCCGGCGGCAGGCGATGGTCACTGCGCGCGCGCGGCAGGATCTGGGCGCGCAGTTGTTCGTTGTACGCCGTCAGCTGCTTTTCCAGGGTGGCATAGACCGGCTCCCAGCCTTTTATGTCGCTTTTCGACAGCAGATCCTTCATCCCGGCGAGCAGGGTCGGCGCGTTGTTCAGGGCCTGCTCCACTTCATCCTTGTAGGGCCCGATCAGGTTTTTGTTGGCTTTGAGGCGCTCCTGCAGGCGCTCGTTGGCGAGCACGGTGGCCGGCTTGTAGCCCTCCGTCAGACCGGCATACTTTTGCAGGCGCACCAGCAAGGTCGCCTGGCGCGCCTTCGGGATGCGCGGGTCGAGCGTCTGGTGCACCACGCCGAAGATGGTTTGGGTCAGGTCATTAAACGGTATAAAGTATTTACGCTGCAGGGCGGCCGAGCGCAGCTGGTCGTTGGCCGAGCCGATCAGGATGTCGAGGTCCTGGCGGATCTTCGGATCGGTCTCATTCTTGCGGCGCCGCTCCATCTCGGCGATGGCGGCGCGCTGGTCGCGGTTCAATGCCTCGAACTGGTCGCGCGAATAGTCCGTGATTTTTTCATCGTAACCATCCACGCCCAGCGAACTGGCCCCTTCCGGCGAATACTTCGCCATGACATTCAACAGCAGCTTGGCGTTCTCATTGCTTTTGGTGACCCAGGCCGGTTCCGCGGCAAGCGCCGGCAGCGACAGGGCACAGAGGATGGCGGCAACGCCGGCGCGCAAGCGAGGGGTGAGCTTCAAGATGGCTTCCTTTGATGAGGTGATTGGCAAGGGCGATGGTAGAGGAATAATTTGGGGGCGGCAAACAATTATGGATATGCATACGCCGCTCGCTGCTAGGCCAGGTATTTTTGCAGGCGCAAGGCCGCCCCGCCATCCTCGTAGTAATCGGCGTACTCGCCAAACACGCGATAGCCGCAGGCGCGGAACAGGGCCTGCGAAGCGAGATTGTCGACACTGATTTCCAGCCGCACCGATGTGCGTCCCCGCCCGCGCGTCGCGTGTTCCGCCGCCGCCACCAGCGCCCTGCCCACGCCCTGCCCTTTTGCCGCCTCGGCCACGGCGATGGAATAAATGCGCGCGATGGCGTGGCGGGCGTTAAAACGCAGCACCAGGTGGCCGCGCAGCACGCCGGCATCTTCCATCAAAAGCACCAGCGACGCCGGGCTGGCCAGGAAGCCCGCCATGGCGCGCCGGCTCACGCCGTCGACGACAAAGCTGGCTTGTTCCAGCGCCGCCAGCGCGTCCAGGTCGGCGCGAGTGGCGGGGCGGATCCTGTGTGCTTCTTCCTGCATCGACTCTCCTCTCAGGCGGGCGCTTCAGCCCAGCCCTGCACATTATGCCCGCCAAACACCATCCGCCGGATCGCCGGACTGGCCAGGCTGTCCGTAAAGCCCGGCGTCATCGCGCTGACCGCTTCCAGCCTGGCAAGCTGATCAATACCAAGCACGCAGGAGAGGGCCGCCAGATTGTCTTCCAGCTGTTCCATGCGGCTGGCGCCGAGCAGCACGGCATCCACGGCGGGACGGGACAGGGCCCAGGCCAGCGCTACCTGGGCCGGGCTGCGTTCGAGTTCCTGCGCCACCTGCCGCAGCACGTCGAGCACGGCCCAGTTACGTTCAGAAAATTTGCTGTCGCCGAAAGGATTGGCGCCGGCCAGGCGGCCGCTGCGCGCGCCGGCCTGGTCGTCGCGCCGGTATTTGCCTGACAAAAAGCCGCCTGCCAGCGGACTCCAGGGTATCACCGCCATGCCCGCCTCCCGCGCCACCGCCACGTGTTCCCGCTCGATATCGCGCGCCACCAGCGAATACTCCAGCTGCATGGCAACCGGTCCCGGCACTCGCCGCTCGGCGGCGATCGTCGCCGCCTTCATCGCCAGCCATGCAGGCATGTCGGAAAAGCCGAAGTAGCGGATCTTGCCTGCTCTGACCAGGTCGCCCAGGGTCTGCAGGATTTCCTCGACGGGCGTGACGCCATCCCAGATGTGCATCCAGTACAGGTCGATGTAGTCGGTTCCCAGGCGTTTGAGCGAGCCCTCCAGCGCCCGGTGAATGTTCTTGGCGCCGGCGCCGCCGGCATTCGGATTGCCCCGCTTGCCGCTGGACGGGTCGAGCGGACTGGCCGCGCCGTTGAAACCGAACTTGGTGGCCAGTACGACCCGGTCGCGCGCGCCCGACTCGGCAAGAAAGCGGCCCAGCAGGGCTTCACTCTGTCCAGCCCCATAAATATCAGCCGTGTCGATAAAGTTGCCGCCATGGTCAAGGTAATGGGCGAACAGGCGGCGGGCGTCGGTCTCGGTGGCGCCCCAGCGGGGCGTGCCAAAGGTCATGGCGCCGAGGGCAAGGGGACTGACGACGAGGCCGGATCGGCCAACCGTGCGGTAGCTGCTGAGGTCCATGGTATTGTGCTTTCGTAGTGATCGTTATTTAAGTCTCGCAGGCTTGCACGATGGCGTCAATCTGTTTTATAAAGAACGCTATGAAATATCCCATCAAGAAAACCGGACGCCCTCTTTCCTTCGATCGCGCCGCCGCCCTCGAACAGGCCATGCTGGCCTTCTGGCGCCACGGCTACGAAACCACCTCGGTGGCCGAACTGACGGGGGCGATGGGCATTACACCGCCCAGCCTTTATGCGGCCTTCGGCGACAAGCAGGGTCTTTTCCTGGAAGCGATGCGCCTGTATGCCGGCGATCCTGCGGCCATCGCCGCAGCGCTCGATGCCGCGCCCAGCGCGCGGGCCGGCGCGGCCGCCATGCTCGAAGGCGCCGCCATCAGCTTTACGGGCGATGCCACCCCGCCCGGCTGCCTGCTGGCCAGCGCAACGGCCAGCGGTTCCGCGGCGTCGGCCGACGTGCAGGTGGCGGTGGCGGCCGTGCGGCAGCAAGTAGGCGCCCTGCTGCTGGACCGGATCGCCCGTGACGTGCAACTTGAACTTTTGCCTGCTGAGACCGATTGTCAGGCGCTGGCCGATCTGGTCATTGGCGCCATACAGGGCATGTCGGTGCTCGCCCGCGACGGCGTACCGCGCGCGCGCTTGCTGGCGATGGGGGCCCAATTGCTCTCCACCTTTCCGCAACATTAACCTTGGCGCGCCATCGGCGTGTTGGTTCGTGAACGCACGGTAAGAGCCTGAACAGTTGCGTAGGGTGGTGCCTGGACTCAATGAAAACGAGGCACCATGCAAGCACGCAAGCCACTACAGGAAACGACAGCGCCGGCCGATACGGACGAGAGCACCTCGCCGGCGTGGATCGCCGAACTGGGCCCCGGACTGATCACGGGCGCGGCCGACGACGATCCCAGCGGCATCGCCACCTACTCGCAGGCGGGCGCCCAGTTCGGCTTCGGCATGCTGTGGACGCTGGTGCTGACCTATCCCCTGATGGTGGCGATCCAGACCGTGTCGGCGCGCATCGGCCGGGTCACGGGGCATGGTCTGGCGACCAATATCCGCCGTTATTATTCGCGCAGCCTGCTGTTTCCCCTGGTCGGCCTGCTGCTGCTGGCCAACACCATCAATATTGCCGCCGACATCGCCGCGATGGGCGACGCGATGGTGCTCGTTGCAGGCGGCGAGGCCCAGTGGTACGCCGTGCTGTTCGGCGTGGTCAGCGTGCTGCTGCAGGTGTTCGTGCCCTACAGCCGCTATGTGCAGGTGCTGAAATGGCTGACCCTGGCGCTGCTGGCCTATGTCGCCACCGTGTTCGTGGTCGACATTCCCTGGCATCGGGTAATGACTGAAGCGGTGGCCCTGCCCGCCCTGCCCTGGCGCAGCGATTACATCACCACCATTGTCGCCGTGTTCGGCACCACCATCAGCCCCTATCTGTTTTTCTGGCAAGCCTCACAGGAAGTGGAAGAATTGCGGGCCGACGATAGTGCGCATGCCCTTAAAAAAACCCCGCGCATGGCGCGCGCGGGCTACCAGCGGATCGACCGCGACACCTGGATCGGCATGGGTTTTTCCAACCTGGTGGCGTTTTTCATCATGCTCACCACCGCCGTCACCCTGCACCTGCACGGCGTGACCAGCATCGAGACGTCCAGCCAGGCCGCCAGCGCCCTGCGTCCCATCGCCGGCAATTTCGCCTTCACCCTGTTCGCGCTCGGCATCATCGGCACCGGCCTGCTGGCCGTCCCTGTATTGGCCGGTTCGGCCGCCTACGCCATCGCCGGCGCCTTCCGCTGGAAGAGCAGCCTCGAGCATGCGCCGAAAGTGGCGCCCCGTTTTTACGCCATCATCGTTGTCGCCACCCTGGCCGGTATCGGCATGGTGTTCGCGCCCATCGATCCCATCAAGGCGCTGTACTGGAGCGCCGTCATCAATGGCGTGATTGCTATTCCCATCATGGCGGTGATGATGTTGCTGGCGGCGCGTCACGATGTCATGGGCAAACTGGTCATTTCGCGCCGCCTGAAATGGCTGGGATGGCTGTGCACGGCTGTAATGACAGCAGCCGTGCTGGCGATGGGGGCCACGCAGTTCTTCTGACAAATTGACCGGAAAGAAGGCAGGCCGGTCCAAAGCGTCGTAGAATTCCGGGGTTCGGCACCCGCCACGCTGTTATCCAGGAGAATAGTTTGTCCTTCTTTCAACGCCGCCTGTCCACCGCCGTGCCAGGCGCTGCGACCCTGTTTTTCATCCAGATTTTCTGCACCCTGGGCTTTGCCGTCCTTTACTCCTCGCTGGTGCTGTACGCCACCAAGCACCTGCACTTTCCTGTCAAGGATGCGGCCGTCATCATGGGCATCTTCGGCGCCTTCAATTATGGTCTGCACCTGTTCGGTGGCTATCTTGGCGGGCGCTTCATGTCGAACCGTAACCTGTTCGTGGTCGGCATGCTGCTGCAGATCATCGGCTGCGCCCTGATCTCGACCGGTTCGACGGCCATGCTCTACGGCGGCCTGGCGTTTTTCCTCACCGGCAGCGGCCTGAACGTCACCTGCATCAACATGATGCTGACCCAGCGCTTCCAGCCGTCTGACGACCGCCGCGAATCGGCCTTCCTGTGGAATTACGCCGGCATGAACATCGGCTTTTTCATCGGCTTTACGGGCGCCGGCGTATTCCAGGCAACGGAAAACTACCCGGCCCTGTTCATCTTCGCCGCCGTCGGCAACGTCATCGCGATCATCCTGACCCTGCTGAACTGGAAAACCCTGGCCGACATCAGCACGCCCCTGATGGGCATGACGCCGGGCCAGTGGCGCCTGCGTCTGCTGGGCGGCGCCGCCATCGTCTGCGCCATCGTGCCCGCCGTCTGGCTGCTGCTGCAACATCCCGTGTCCACCGGCGCGATGGTAAAAGGCTTTGCCGCCTTTGTGTTTGCCGTGATCACCGTGCTGGCCCTGCGCCATCCCGATCCTCGCGAGAAAAAGAACATGTTCGCCTACATCATCCTGGCCTTCGGTTCGCTGGTGTTCTGGGCCCTGTACCAGATGGCGCCCAATGGCCTGCAGTTTTTTGCCGAGCACAATGTCGACCGCATGGTGCTGGGGATGGAAGTGCAGCCCCAGTGGATTCAGAACATCAACACCCTGGTGATCGTGTTTGGCGGTCCGCTGCTGGCGGCCTGGTTCGTGCGCCTGCGCGCAAAAGGCTGGAAGATCGACGTGCCGCGCCAGTTCGCCACCGCCGTCGTGCTGATGGGCCTGGGCTTCCTGTGCCTGCCGCTGGGCATCAAGATGGCCGACCCCGTCACCGGCATGTCGCCCTTCCTTTGGCTATTCCTGTCCTACCTGTTCCAGAGCGTGGGCGAATTGCTGATTTCTCCGATCGGCTACGCCATGATCGGCCGCCTGGCGCCCCGTAAATACCAGGGCTCGATGATGGGCGCCTGGATGCTCGTCACGGGTGTCGCCTCGGTGTTTTCGGGCGACTTTTCCAGCATGGTGCCGGACCCCGGCCAGGGCTCGCCCCTGGTCACCAACGCCGGCTACGCCAGCCTGTTCGGCGCCCTCGGCTGGGGCAGCGTGGCCGTCGGCGTCGTGCTGGCGCTGCTGATTCCCTTCCTCACCCGCCTGATCAAGGACGCGCCGGAAGATGCGCCGGCGCTGCAGGATGCGGCCGAAACGGCGAAGGCGGCGTAACAGCGCAGCTGGGGGGACAGGCCTGACAGAAGGCCAGTCCCCATGCTCGTATCAGCCCAGGTCGCCGTAGAAATCGTCGGCCGCGCTGGCCGACTGCAATTCCAGCACCGCATAGCGCCCCTTGCCGGCGCGCTTGGCCGCGTACAGGGCCTCGTCCGCCTTTGACGACAGCGCAATCTGGTCGATGCCACCGTCGGCCAGCGCCACGCCGATGCTGGCGCTGATCTGCAAGGCTTGACGCCCGCACAGGAAGGGCGGCCGCAGGGCCTCGAGAATCTTGCGCGCGACCATCTCGCAGTTGGCCACGCTCTCCACCCCTTCCAGCACCACAGTGAATTCGTCGCCCGCAAGGCGCGCCAGCAGATCCGATTCGCGCACCGCGGCGCCTACCCGTTCGCCGAATTCGACCAGCACCGCATCGCCCACCGCGTGACCGTGGGTGTCATTGATGCGCTTGAAGTTGTCCAGGTCTAGATACATCAGGGCCAGGCGGCTCTGTTGCCGCCGCGCCGAGGCCAGCGCCTTGACCAGGTGGAATTCGTACATGCGCCGGTTGGGCAGATTGGTCAGCGGGTCGGCGTTGGCCAGCGCCAGCAGCTTTTTCTCGTGCGAGCGGGCGGCGGTGGCGTCGGTGGCAAGCACGTACACCCCGGCCACCTTGCCGTCGCGGTAGTGTGGCATGTAGGTCGTGTTGAGGATGCGCTCGCGGCCCTTGCGCAGCACATTGACTTCGACGCTGGACATATTGCCGCCCATCGCCTGGCCGATGCTGGGCGCGCGCGCCGCGAAATATTCGTCGCCGAACACTTCCGTCACGGTGCGCCCCAGCATCTCTGCGCTGGTCTTGCCAAGCCAGTCCTTGTACATGGCGTTGGCGAAGCGGTAGCGCAGATCGCAGTCCAGGTAGGAAATGAGCACCGGCACGTTATCGGTGATGGTGCGCAGGCGCTCCTCGCTGTCACGCTGGGCGATTTCGCTGCGGCGGCGCGCGCTGATATCGAAGGCCATGGCAAAAAAGCCGTCCGGATTGCCCTTCTCGTCCATCTGCGGCACATAGGCCGCGTGATAATAATAGGTGCGCCCGCCAAGCACGATATCGCTCTCGAAGTTGACGGCGCGGCCAGCCAGGGCGTTCTGCACGTGCGCGGCGATCTTGCTGTAGTCGCCGGCGCTGTAGGCCGACTGCATGGGCTGGCCGAGCAGCTTTTCGGCCGGCAGCTTGAAAAATTCCAGGGCGCGCAGATTGAGAAAGGCAAAGCGGCCACGGCGGTCCACCTGGCCGATCAGGGTCGGCAGGTGCTCGGTAATCGAGCGCAGCATCTGTTCGCTGTGGCGCAGTTTTTCCTGCGATGCGTTCAGTTCCGTGATGTCGTGCATGGCCACCACGGCGCCGAGACGCTCGCCGGCCGCGCTTTGCAGCACGCGGCCGCTGGCCAGCACGGTGCGCCGCTTCATGCCGCGCGGCGCGATCACCATCGGCCGGTTTTTCACGTTTTCGCCGCCCAGGGCGCGCAGCAGGGGTATATCGATCGGCGCCATCGGGGTGCGCCCATCGGCGTGATACAGGTCGAACTGGCTGGCCCAGTCGCCGGTGTCGATGCGGCCCGGTTGCTGGCCGTGGAATTCGCGCGCAGCCCGGTTGAAGAAGCTCAGGTTCCCGGCAGCGTCGCAGGCGACCACGGCCACGTCGACGGTTTCCAGCACGGCGTCGAGCAACTCCTGTTTTTGTTCCAGCGCCCGGGCCGTTACCGTCTGGTCGCTGACATCATTGATAAAGGCGCCGAACACCATCTGGTCGTCGATCAGGTAGCTGTCGGCCACCATTTCCACCGTGATCAGCGCGCCCGAGCGGGTGCTGGCCTGCAGGCGGACGATGCGACTTGCGGCGGCATCGGCGGTGCCGGCGGCGGCGTGGCCGGGCGCGAACACGGCGGTGGCGCTGTTGATAACGCTCATCCATGACCGTCCCAGCACCTCGGCGCGGGTCCAGCCGAACACCCGCTCGGCCGACTTGTTCCATTCGATGATGCAGGAGTGCTCATCGGTGGCGACAAAGGCCGAGAACGAGGCCTCGATCATGGTGCGCACCCGCGCTTCGCTGCGGCGCAGGCTGGCCTCAACATCGGCGCGCTGGCGCACCTCGCGGTTGAGCGCTTCGTTTTTTTCTTCCAGCGCGAGGGTGCGTTCGCGCACCCGCGCTTCCAGCGAGGCATTCAGTTCATGCAAGGCCGCTTCGGCGAACTGGCGCACCCGCTCCAGGCTGTCCCGGTTCAGTTCCGCTTCGACCAGGCCGGCGAGCGAGCGCAGCATGGTCTGCTGGTCGGCCGACAGTTCGCGCGGCACGGTATCGATGATGCACAGGGTGCCCAGCGCATGGCCGCTGCGGGCGCGCACCGGATGGCCCGCATAAAAACGGATATGCGGCGCGCCCAGCACCAAGGGATTATCGGCGAAGCGGGGATCGAGCAAGGCGTCCGGCACGATCATGGTATCGGCGCCTTCGATGGCGTGGCTACAGAAGGCGGCCGAACGGGGTGTCTCGGTGGCGTCCAGGCCGCTGCGCGACTTGAACCACTGGCGCTTTTCGTCGACCAGGGAAATCAGCGCGATCGGCACGCCGAACGCGGCGCGGGCGAGATGGGTGAACTGGTCGAAGCGGGCTTCGGAGGGGGTATCGAGCACGCCCAGCGCAGCGAGCGCGACGGTCCGGTCGTATTCTGAAAGTGGCAGCTTGTCCATGCGATTCCTAGGCGATGGCGTTCTCGGTGAGAACGCGGCCGTCCTCTCGCCAAGGTGCGGCGCCTGGGGCCAGGCGCGGGCGAAGGACGGACAAAAGCGGCGGAATCTGGGCTGCCCCTCCATGTTACTGCCGCTTGCCAAAAATTAACAGAGCTTGGCAAGTCCATACGATAAAAATCCGAAGCTGGCGCCACGGATTGTGCTTTCTGGTGACAAAAACGGCGCTTTAGGCGTTAAATAGGCGTCCGGGCTGAACCAGTTTTCAAACCCGCGGTCATACCTGCTCATCCTCTGGAGAGCAGCATGCCCCGCGATTCCGTCCGCCGTCGACGCACCCGTTCGCTTAATAGTCCGCTTGATCGTCTTCTTCCGCGCCTGCACGCCCTCCACCCGCAAGACAAGCTGCGGGTCTGCTGTTTCATGTCCGAACAGGTCAATGGCGAGCAGACCGCCGCGCTGATCGAGCAGGCCCGGCGGCCGCATCTGTCCTGCCCGGAGTGTCAGGGCACGGCATTCAACCGCTGCGGCCATGCCAATGGTTTGCAGCGTTTTAAATGCAAGGCGTGCGGCAGAACCTTCAATTCGCTCACCGGCACCCCGCTCGCACGGCTGCGGCTCAAAACCCGGTGGCTGGCGTATTTCGGCTGCATGCGCGACCCCGGCTGCACCGTCAACAATGCGGCAGCAAAGATCGGCGTGCACGCGAGCACCAGCTTCCGCTGGCGCCACCGCTTTCTCAAGTGGACCAGACTGGATCGGCCGGCCCGCCTGGTCGGCATTGTCGAAGCCGATGAAACGTTTTTACTGGAGTCGCAGAAAGGCGCACGGCAGCTGCAGCGGCCTGCGCGCAAACAGGGCGGTGTGGCCAGCAAACGGGGCATCTCGGCTGAATTGGTCAACATCGTCGTGGCCCGTGATCGCGATGGCAAGACCATTGATTTCATCGCTGGCCGCGGTGGATTGAAAGCGGCGGCACTGCATGACTATTTGCTGCCGAAACTGGCGCCTGATGTGGTGCTGGTGAGCGACGCCAATGCCGCCTATAAAAAATTCGCCCGCGAAGCGCGCATTCATCATCAACCCGTCAATCTGAGGCAGGGCAAAAGGGTTATCGGCCCCTATCACGTGCAAAACGTGAATGCTTATCACAGCCGTTTCAAAGGATGGCTGCAGCATTTCCGCGGCGTGGCGACGGCCTATCTGGACAATTATCTTGGTTGGCGATGGGCAATCGACTTCGGCCGCATTGACAGCCCGGAACGATTCCTCAGAGCGGCGCTGGGAATTATCTCGATTTAACGCGCAAAGCGCCCAAAAAAAAGCCCGCCATGGCGACGGGCAAAACTATTTATCGAGAAATAGTGGGGACGTAAGCACTATGCACGCGCCATATGACGCCGTGATGACCACGCCAGCGACTGCAACAGCATGCACGCGCCGGATATCTCCTACAGCAACACGGCAGACCATCTCTATGATATTCAAAGCACAAGACTTAGTATCATTTTTATATTCATAGATCAGACCGGAGCATGCCATGACCCTCGCCCTTCCCGCCTTCCGCCCCGCCAGCTGTGCGCTTGCCTTACTGGCCGCGCTGTCCGCGCCCGCGTTTGCCGGCGGCGATATTGTCAAGTGCGTGGCGGCCGATGGGCATGTCACCCTGACCGATCAGCCTTGCAACGCAGGCAGCAGCAGCGCCAGCGTCATCGTGGCGGCCGCCAGCGCGGCGCCGCGCGCGGCCGTCACCAAAGTCGCGTTGACACCGCAAGTCGTCGAACACGACAGCTGGATTGATCCGAAACCCCACGCCAGGATGTTTTCGCGCGACGCCGCCACCTTGCGCGCAGCGCGCACGAGCCTGCAGGTGATGGACGAAGCATCGGCCAGCGCACGCCAGCAGCGGGTGGCCGGTCTGAATTAATCGACGGACTCAGCGCGGCATTCAGTGCAGGTCGTGCACCCGTGACACCGTCGGCGCGAAGCTGGCCGGCTGGGCGGCTTCCGCCCCGAGGGTGCGTACCAGCATCGCCAGCTCTTCATTCTGGATGAAGCTGGCCGACGAGGCAGCGGTGAGCATTTTTTCCGGCGCCTGCGAGCGCGATACGGCAAAGCCCTGCACATAATCGACGCCGATTTCGGCCAGGGTGCGCACGGTGGCCGTGTCCTCGGCCCATTCGGCAATCGTCTTCATACCCAGGTTCACCGCCAGGTTGACGATGGCCTCGACGATGGCGACGTTGGCCGGATGGTCGTTGATGTTGACAATAAAATTGCCGTCGATCTTGAGCACATCGGCCGGCAGTTCCTTCAGATACGAGAACGAGGTATAGCCGGCGCCGAAATCGTCGAGCGCCACTTTCACGCCAAAGGCGCGCACCTGGTCGATGAAGCGGCGGGTGTTGTCCAGGTCATGCAGGGCCACGGACTCCGTGATCTCCATGCACAGGCGGCTGGCCACGTGCACATGGCGGCCCAGGATGTCGATGGTGTCCTGCACGAAGCGCTCGTCGTTGAGCGAGGCGCCGGACAGGTTCATGCACACAAAGCGGGTGTTGGGCAGGCTCGACAGGTTGGCCGAAATCCAGGCCAGGGTATTGGCCAGCACCCAGCGGTCGATCACCCCGGCGCGCCCGCTCTTTTCGGCGGCGGCAATGATGGGGCCGGCCGTCTTGATGGTGCCGTCGCGCTCGCGCATGCGCAGCAGGACTTCAAAGTTGAGCGACTCGTGGGGCGACTTGAGCGACATGATCGGCTGCATCTCGAGGAACATGCCCTCGGTCGCATTGATCGAGGACAGCCGCGCCACCAGGTTCAGTTCGGCTTCGCGCTCGTGGAAGGCGGAGGCGTCGCGTTCGTACACCACCAGGCCGTCGCGCCGGCCCAGTTTGGCTTCGCGGCAGGCGCGGTCGGCCGTCGAGACGGCGTCCTTCATCTGCATGCCGGGGCTCACTTCGATCAGGCCGATCGAGCCGCGCACGGTGAACGCCTTGTCGCCCACGCGGTAAGGCGTGTTGCCGATGCTCTCGACGATGCCGCGGCAGATCAGCGATGCCAGTGGAATGGCCGTGTCGGGCATGACGATGACGAATTCGTCGCCGCCGACGCGGCCGATCTGCTGCCCGCCCGCCAGCATGGTGGCCATGCGCTCGCAGACTTGCTTCAACACTTCGTCGCCGGCCGAGTGGCCGAACAGGTCGTTGATCAGTTTAAAACGGTCGAGGTCGATATAGGCCAGGGCGACCGGCTTGCCGCCCGCCCCCGCGCCGGTCGCGTTGGCATACATTTTTTCGATGCCGCGGCGGTTGAATACTTTTGTCAGCGGATCGTTGTTGGCCATGAAGTGCAGTTGTTCGGTCGCCTTGGTCTGCTCCGTCACATCCTGCAGCACGCCCTCGATGCGTCCGCGCGCGAGGATGGCGCGCACCATGAAGCGGCGGCTGCCTTCGCGGTCGCCAATCTCCAGTTCGGTGTCGGCTTCGCGGTGCACCATGTCGTGCAACTGGCTCCACACGGCCTCTTCGAAAAACTGGTTCCAGCGAGTGCGGGTGAGCACGATCGGCGCGCCGCCCAGCATTTTTTGCAGGGACGGATTGGCGCTGAGGAAGTGCCCATACATATCGAGCGTGAACAGGCCCACCGGCATGGCGCTGTAGGTGTGCTCCAGTTCGGCCTGGGCATCAACCCGCTTTTCAATTTCCGCGCGCATCTGTTCGGCCACGGCCAGCGCCGCCAGCAGGCTCGAGGCCAGTGCCGCCGTGACCGAGTTGATGACGCCGGTCAGTTCGCGGATGCCGAAAGCGGCGGCGATCACTTCGGCCAGCGAGGCGACAAAGGTGACGGCAAACGAGGCCGCGATCCAGGACGCCACCCGGGTGCGCGACTTGAACATGATCGACACCAGCCCCAGGGTGGTGACCGAGCAGCCCACCACCATGATGGTCCACAGGATCGGCAGGAACAGGCGGTATGGCAGCGCCACGGCCGCCACCAGCATGGGCAGGCAGCACCACTGCATGGCGCGCATGGCGATGCGATAGCGAGAGTGGCGGAAATTTTCTTCGAGCAGGGCCTGGTAGAGGCTCAGGGTGGCCAGGCCGTACAGGGTGATGGTGACTGGCCGGCTGACCAGCAGCCACGCCTCCGGCAAGGTCTGGCCCAGCCACTGGATATCCCAGCCGGCAGACAGCGCGGCGGCGCGCAGGTTCAGGATCAGCCAGGCGGCAAACAGGACATACAGGGGCTGGCGGTTGATGGCCGCCGTGATGAGCACGAACAGGGCCAGCACGATCATGCCGCCGTCGAGCAGGCCAGATTTACGGTGATAGTGGTCCACCGACAGGTCGAACTGGGCGTCCGGCCATTGCAGGGTGGTCAGGCGGGCCGGGCCGATGAAACTGGCGCGGCACAGCACGTGGGGTGGAATCTGCTCCATCTTGAGCACGAAGCCCGCTTTCACGGTCGCAATCGCGCCACGGGAGGCGCCGCGCGCCGCTTCGCCGAGCACCTGCAGATTGTCGGCATCCCAGCACATCACGTCGACCGCGTGGCGGGACGGAAATTCAACGACGAAATCCTGGCCGGGGCGCGGCAAAGTGTGGAAATCAAACCACACCGGCGCCTCCGACAGCTTGGTGTCGAAGCTGGGAACCAGCTCGCGCTGTTGCAAGGCTGATAAAGCGGTGTCGGGGTTGAGCGGGGCGCCGCTCTGCGACGTCACCCGCATCATCAGGGGCACGTCGCCGGCGGTGGCGTACTGGTCATTCCACATCACCAGCGCGATGAGGGAAATGGCGGCAATGCCCAGTGGTATCAGGTAGAAAGAGAACAGCCGCAACGCGCCATCCAGCCATCGCTGAGCCAGCAATGGCAGGGACAAGCGTGAGGGGGAAGTCGACTTTGGCATGACCTGTTTTTTGTTGTGCTATCGGGCTGGCGGCGGCAATTGCGCTCGCAAGACACAAGCATACAGGCAAAAAGTGACGATATGCAACATTTCCCGACCAACCCGTTAGCAGTACTACCGATGCCGGGTGGACGGGAAGTGAGGATTAACGCTTATTGATTTTGCAT
>JBJMVV010000244.1:0-5345 GCA_045810505.1 Massilia sp. | reverse complement strand
CGATGCGTGGTGCGAACTGCTGGAGTCGACCGACGTCTGCTTTGCACCGGTGCTGGACATGGCCGAGGCGCCCGCACATCCGCACAATGCGGCGCGCGGCACCTTTGTCGAGGTGGGCGGTGTGGTGCAGCCGGCGCCGGCGCCGCGCTTTTCGCGCACACCGGGCGAGGTGACCGCGCCGCCGTCGCGCCCTGGCGCCGACAGCGTGGCGATTCTCGCCGACTGGGGCTTCGATGCGGCCCGGGTGGCGGCCCTGCGCACGGCAGGCGCCATCTAGAACGAACCCAAAAGGGCGCCGGTAGTAAGATGGCATCGATCAGTTCGATCTACCAGGAGAGCGCAATGAACGATGTGCCGTTTGCGGTGAACCAGGCCAGCGCCGAAGGCTTCAGGCTGGAAGGGCGCGACCTGTTTGTGGTCGCCAAGTGCATGGTGCCGACCGACGCCTGGCTGCTGCAGGGCGTGCTCGTGGCCGGCGGCGTGCCGGCGGTGGTGGCCGATGCCAACCACGTGCAGGCCGACCTATTGAGTGCACCGGCCCTGGGCGGGGTGCGCGTGCTCGCGCCCGAGTCCTATCTGGCGCAAGCGGCCGACATCATCGCCGCTTACGAACGGGGCGACTACGCCCTCGACGAAAACACCGACGTGGGCGCGCCGGCCGACGAGGCGCGCAACAGCACGCATGGATAAAGCGCACGAGCTGCGCGCGGCCAAGCGCCTGGCCCTGTCATTTTTTGCCGGCGCCGCGGGCCTGTTTCTCGTCTCCCTGTTCCTGCCTGCGGTTTGGTGGGCAGCTTTGCTCAAGGCGTTTGCGGAGGCGGCCATGGTGGGCGCGCTGGCCGACTGGTTTGCCGTCGTCGCCCTGTTCAAGCGGGTGCCGATCCCTTTCGTGCAGCGCCACACGGCCATCATCCCCCGCAACCAGGAAAAAATCGCCGATAACCTGGCCCTGTTCGTGCGCGACAAATTCCTCGACACCGAATCGGTGGTGGCCCTGATCCGCCGCCACGATCCGGCCGACAAGGTGGCCCACTGGCTGCGCCAGGAGCAGAACGCGCGCCAACTGGGCGACTACCTCGTCAAGCTGGGCGCGGGCGCGCTCGATTTCATTGACGACGCACCCATACAGAATTTCATCAGCCGCGCCGTGCACAAAATGGTGGGCAGCATCGACCTGTCGCAATCGGCCGGCGCCATCATCGACGCCATGACCCAGAACGGGCGCCACCAGGAACTGCTCGACGCCGGCATCGGCCAGCTGGCGACCCTGCTGCACAGCGAGGAAACCCAGGCCTTCATTGCCCAGGGCATCGTCGACTGGCTCAGGGAAGAGTACGCGATGTTTGAAAAAATGCTGCCCACCGAGACCATCGGCAGGAAGGGCGCCGACGTCGCCGTGCGCATGGCGGCCAGCCTGCTGGCGCGGGTGCATGAAGATCCCGCTCACCCCTTGCGCGAAAACTTCGACCAGTTCACGGCCGACTTCGTGGCGCGCCTGAAAGCCGACCCGGCCTTCCTCGCCAAGGGCGAAGAGATCAAGCAGTACCTGCTGCTCGACCCTACCTTGAACGGTTATTTGCGCGCCTTGTGGGACGACCTCAAAGGCTGGCTCAAGCGCGATCTGGCCAGCCCGCAGTCGGTGCTGCACCAGCGCGTCGTGGCGGCCGGCAGCTGGGTGGGGCGGACGCTCGCCGACGATCCGCGCCTGCGCGCCTCGCTCAACGAACACCTGGAGGCGGCGGTGCGCAGCGCAGCGCCCGAGTTCGCCGGCTTCCTGACGAAGCATATCGCCGACACCGTCAAGCGCTGGGACAGCGAAGAGATGTCGGCGCAAATTGAAATGAACATCGGCAAGGATCTGCAGTTCATCCGCATCAACGGCACCCTGGTGGGCGGCCTGATCGGCATCGTTCTCTATGTGATCAGCAATTTGCCGGCGCTGTTTGCTTTTATGCATGGATCATAAGCCACGACAAAATATTGTTTCCTAGATAATATTCTGTGGCTTCTCGGCAATACATTGTGGCAGAACCGTATATTTCTCAATAAGTTATGGTTATATTGTGATGCGTTCCAGTACGCACGAAAGTAAATTTGTCGTTTGTCTTAAGTAACAAAGTGTTCTAGATGACCAAGCAACAGTTCGTTCATTTATCCAGCCACGATATCCCCGTGGGCGCGGCCCTTCCCTGGTCGATTTACCTGCGCTCCGGCGAGTTGCTGGCGCCGGCAGGGTTCATGGTGGCCGACACCCTGGTCCACGAGCGCCTGATGGCGGCCATGCCGGTACGGGCCGCCACGTCGCGCGACGCTGGAAAGAACCTGGTCGAGGCGGAGACGCCCGCCGCCGATGACAAAGGCGCCGGCCAGACCCACGACCCCCTCAAGTACCTCAAGCACAATGCCGAAGGCGTCATTCTCACCTTCAAATTACCCAACGACTTCGAAGCGAGAAACGTCCCCGTCGAATTTTACGGCCGCATCCCGCTGCAATCGGTGATTGTCTCGGCGCCCGCGCTGGGCCTGGGCACGGCCCAGACCTGGCAGAATTTCGAAGGCCTGCCCGTGACCGTGCAAGTGATTTTCGGCCGCAGCCTGTGCATGTTCAAGACCAGCGTGATGCGCTACGCCCCGCTGCCCAGCGGCCATTTGTTCCTGCGCTATCCGGCCGACGCCGTCACCAAATCGTTCCGCCAGGCGCTGCGGGTGGACGCCCAGATCCCGGCCTCGATCACCATGCAGGACAATTACACGGTGCCGGCCCTGATCACGAATTTGTCCGGCAGCGGCTGCGCGGTGGCCACCGGTTTTATCCTGGGCCAGCCGGGCACCCGCCTGAAAGTGGCGTTTCGGCTCAAGATGTCGGACAAGGCGCGCGTGGTCAGCGTTCCTTGCGTGATTCGCAGCATCAAGGGCAAGCTGTCGCAGCAGATGCGCTACGGGATTGAATTTGACGAACAGGTCGACGAGGCGGTGCTGTTGACCCTGAAATCGTTCGTCTACGAGCACCTGGCCGAACGCTAGTTCAGGCCGCCCGCAGCAGCACCACCAGGCCCTCGACGGCGCGGCCGCCGTCTTCGCGCAGCAGCGCCGGGCTCGCTTCCACCAGGCGCCATCCAGTGCTTTGCGCGCTGGCCTCGATGTAGTCCAGGCTGTGCACGTAGCGGCTGCTCGCCGCCAGCGCCCAGGACTGCGCGGGTGCCCCGCCCGTTTCCACTGAAAAGCAAAAGCTGGCATTGGGCCGCGCCGCCGCGCGCGCCCGGGCGAACAGGCCGTCCAGCTCGCCCACATAGACCAGCACGTCGGCCGCGACGATCAGGTCGAGCGAGCACGGCTGGCCCTGCAGCCAGTCGCCGATGTCGGCGCAGTCGAGCGCATCGTACAGGCCGCGGCGGGCTGCCTGCGCCAGCATGTTGGGCGACAGATCGACGCCGCACAGCCGCCGTGCCAGCGGGCGCAGCAGGGGCGAGCACAGGCCGGTGCCGCAGCCCAGGTCGACGATGTCGAGTGCATCGCCCAGTTGCGCGCGGGCCAGCGCCGCGCCAATCAGGGTCGGGGTGCGGTAGGCCAGGCCATCGACCAGGTGGGCGTCGAAATGGTCGGCGTACTGATCGAACAGCGCCTTGACGTAGGCCGGCGGCGCCTGGCTGGGAGCTGCCGTCTCGCCCAGCGCCGCCAGCGCAAAGCCGATCTGTTCCGCATTGCCGCCCAGCGCCAGCGCCTCGCGGTAGCATGCTGCGGCCTCGGCCGTGCGGCCCAGCAGGCGCAGGGCGTTGGCGCGCAGTTGCATGGTGGCGGCGTGGTCCGGCCGCAGCGCCAGCGACGCCTCGAAACTGGCCAGCGCTTGCTCCACCTGCTGCAGCTTGATGAGAGCGCCGCCACGCCAGCCCAGCACGTCCGGGCGCGCGGGCGTCAGTGTCAGCGCCCGCTCGTAGTCGGCCAGCGCCGGGGCAAAGCGGCCCAGGCCTTGCAGGGCGTTGCCGCGGGCGGCCAGCGCATCGGCGTAAGCGGGGCGGCCGCGCAAGGCCAGTTCCGCGCTGGCGAGGGCATCGGCGTGGCGGCCCAGATCATGCAGGGCGATGGCGCGGTGGCAGGCCGCTTCCGGATAGCCGGGCTTGAGCGCCAGCGCAAGGTCGTAGCTCGCCACCGCATCGGCCAGGCGGCCAAGTTTGCGCAGGGTATTGCCGCGGTTGGCGTGGGCCAGGGCGTAGCGGGGATCGAGCGCGAGCGCCTGTTCGTAGCTGGCCAGGGCCGCAGCCGTCTGGCCCAGGTCCTGCAGCGCCGCGCCCAGGTTGCAATGGGCGTTGGCGCGCTCTGGCGCGACCGCGATGGCCGCTTCGATCAGCGCCACGGCGCGCGCCGGATGTCCCTGCTGGCGCGCGATCACGCCGCTCAGGTGCAGCGCGTCGAACTGGCGCGGATCGGCAGCGAGCACCTGCTGGTAGAGGGCGCTGGCGGCGTCAAAACGGCCCTGCTGATGCAAGGCGACGGCGCGCTGGAGCAGGGTGGTGAGGGCGGCGTCGTTGGGCATGAAGTCAAATGGCAGAGGCGGTTAACGGGGCTTTCCACATCGATCGGAAGGGGGGCGCCGGGCGCAGTGTAGCAGCGCCTGGGCTTCGGCGCCTCGTGGTCTAAGTGGGGCGCAGCAGTTCAAGTGCTGCCGGGATTGCGGCCCGGTCCAGTACATAACGCGCATAGGGTACGCCTCCCAGCGCAGGTAAAGCCATATCGTGTTCAAAGCCGATCCCCGTGTACAGCGACAGGGCGTGGCGCATGATCGGACTCGTGTGCAGGCCCACCACCGGCGTGCCGCCCTGCCAGGCACGGCCCAGGGCCGCTGCGACCAGCGCCTTGCCGATGCCCTGGCCGCCGTAATCCGGATCGACCGCGAGCATGCGAATCACCGACCAGTCGGGCGGGAAGATCGCATTTCTCGGTGTGCCCGGACCAAGATGCACCACCGCCCCCACAATGGCGCCGCGCTCGGCCACGATCAGGTCGGCGTAATCAGCCAGGTCCGCCATGCGACCGATTCCAGCCCGGAATGTGGCCCAGTCGGCGTAGTCGCTTTCATACTGATCGAATGCAGCCAATGCAATCCGGTTTACGTGCGCCCGATCGGCAGGCGCGAAGTCGCGTATCGATATTGTCATGTTCTCGTCAAGGTGTGGTCAAGCTGCCGTTTGTGGGCGAACGCGGCATACCGGTCGGCACGGTATCGACCGCAAGCGCACGCGACTTGTCGGCAAAGGTCAGGCTGATCAAAAGCCTGCCATCAAGAGGGAAAATAAAGCCGTCGGCAAATACAGCAAGCCAATCAACAGGCGCCAGCGGACGCGCATGGT
>JBJMVV010000243.1:0-6200 GCA_045810505.1 Massilia sp. | reverse complement strand
TCGAGCTGCCCTTCCTGTGGTGCGCGCCGCTGCAACGGGTGGCTGCCAGCGCCATTGAAGAAAATTACGAACTGGTCGAACAGGCCCTCGCGGGCGGGCGCGGCATCGTGTTTTTGACGCCACACCTGGGCTGCTTTGAGATCACCGCCCAGCAGGTGGCGCTACGCACGCGCCTCACCGTCATGTACCGTCCGCCCAAGCAGGCCGCGCTCAAACCGCTGGTGGAAGGGGCGCGCGCACGCGGCATGCTGCATCTGGCCCCGGCCACCCTCGCTGGCGTGCGCATCCTGGCGCGCGCCCTGAAAAACGGCGAACCGGTGGGCGTGCTGCCCGACCAGGTGCCGCAGCAGGGTGAAGGCGTGTGGGCGCCGTTTTTTGGCCGCCCCGCCTACACCATGACTTTGCCGGCCAAACTGGCGCAGATGAGCGGCGCGCCGGTGCTGCTGGTCTACGCCGAGCGGCTGCCGAAAGGACGGGGATTCCGCCTGCGCTTCTCCCGCTTTGAAGGCAGCCTGGAGGGCACGCCCGCCCAGCAGGCCGCCGCCATCAATGGGGCGATGGAACAACTGATTGCCCTGTGCCCCGCCCAGTATTATTGGAGTTACAACCGGTATAAACAGCCTGACGGCGTGGCCGCGCCCCAGCAGGAGGCTGCATGAGACTCGTGCTGGGATTCATGTGGCTGCTGCACTGGCTGCCCCTGCCCTTGCTGGGCCGCTTCGCCAAGCTGGTCGGCAGCGTGCTGTTCCTGCTGTTGCGCTCGCGCCGCCGCATCACCCTCATCAATCTGCGCATGACCATGCCGGATCTGACGGAAGCGGAGCGGGTCGAGCTGGCGCGGGCCCACTTCCAGGCCTACACCCGCAGCATCTTTGAACGGGCCATCCTGTGGTGGGCGCCGATTTCCCGGCTGAACCGGCTGATCAAGGTGGTGCCGGAAGTGCCGTTGGCGGAAATGGCAGCGGGGCCGGTGGTGCTTCTGTGTCCGCACTTTGTGTGCCTCGATGTGGCCGGCGCCTCGGTGGCGATGGTCGCATCGGCCAGTTCGATGTATGTGGCGCAGAAAAACCGTGTGTTCGACGAGGTGCTGCGCAAGGGCCGCGCGCGTTTTTCGCCGGTGCGCCTGTTCTCCCGCAAGGACGGCATCAAGCCCATCATGCGCGCCCTGCGCGACGGCCTGCCTTATTTCATGCTGCCGGACATGGATTTCGGCGACAAGGATGCGCCCTTCGTGGAGTTTTTCGGCGTGCCTGCCGCCACTCTGACGGCCACGGCCCGCATTGCCGCCGCCACCGGTGCGAAAGTCATCCCCGTCGTCGCCACCTTCCTGCCAAACTACCAGGGCTGGCAAGTCAAGTTCTATCCGGCCTGGGACAATTACCCGGGCGACGACATGCTCGCCGCCACCCGCCGCATGAACGCGTTTATCGAGGAACGGGTGCGCGAAGCGCCATCCGAATACTTCTGGACCCACAAGCGCTTTAAAACCCGCCCGCCCGGCGAGCCTTCGCCGTATGCTTGAACGAAACCACGACGCTGCCATGAAACTCAAATTCACCAAGATGCAGGGCGCCGGCAACGATTTTATCGTCGTCAACGCCATCGACCAGCAGATCGCTTTCACCCCGGCCCAGTGGGCGCGCCTGGCCGACCGCCGTTTCGGCATCGGCGCCGACCAGATCCTGGTGGTGGAAGCCAGTCCGGCGCCGGGGATCGATTTTCGCTACCGCATATTTAATAGTGATGGCGGCGAAGTCGAGCAATGCGGCAATGGCGCGCGCGCCTTCGTCAAGTTCGTCACGGACCAGGGTTTGACGACCCGTCCGGCGATCCGGGTGCAAACCATGAATGGCGTGATCGAGCCACGTCTGGAAGCGGACGGCACCGTCACGGTGGACATGGGCGCGCCCGTGCTTGAACCGGTTCAAGTGCCGTTCGATGCGGCCGGGCTGGACGGGGTCGGCATGGGCCGCGACCTGCTGTGGCCGCTTCAAATCCACCAGCCCGGCGGCGCCGGCGCCACCATCCTGTTCAGCGTCGTCTCAATGGGCAACCCGCACGCGGTACAGGTGGTCGACGACGTCGACGCGGCGCCGGTGCTCGAAACCGGCCCCCTGATCGAACACCATCCCCGCTTTCCCAAGCGGGTCAACGCCGGCTTCATGCAAATCGTCAGCCGCAGCCAGATCCGCCTGCGCGTGTTCGAACGGGGCGCGGGCGAGACGCTCGCCTGCGGCACCGGCGCCTGCGCCGCCGTGGTGGCCGGCATCAACCGCGGCCTGCTCGATTCGCCAGTGCGGGTCGAGGCGCGCGGCGGCCAGTTGAGCATTGCCTGGGCCGGCCCTGGCACGCCCGTTTATCTCAGTGGCCCGGCTGAAACGGTCTTCGAAGGCGAGATCACGCTCTAAAACGGTGCAAATAAATTATTCCATTTGCACAGTTGGTGCGAAAAGTGCACCGTCGCGTTTCGGAAAAACAACAGATCCTACGGAATAATTGGCTTTCGACCAAGTGCTTAGCCCATAATTGACCAATCCGGCATTGTTGACGCAGCAAGCATTTAAGGTTTATCACATCGGCGTGCTCAAGCAGATGACGCAAGTCGATGTCTTAACGGATTCTACCGATTTACTTTTAAAGGATTGATACATGAAAAAATCACTTTTGGCAGTGGCACTTCTTGGCGCATTCGCCGGTGTTGCACAGGCGCAAACGGCGGTTCAGATCTACGGCACCGTTGATGCCGGCATCACCAAGCGTACCGACCAGACCCTGGCCATCGGCAAACGTGCCAACAACACCCTGGGCTTCAAAGGTACTGAAGATCTGGGCAATGGCCTGAAGGCACTGTTCCAACTGGAGATTCGTTACGAGCCGGACACGGGCACCATCGAGCAAGGCGCCGGCGGTATCCAGCGTCCACTGTTCCAGGGGCAGAGCCGCGTCGGCCTGCAGGGCGCTTTCGGTATGGTTCGTCTGGGCCGCGGTCTGACCGCATTCCAGGAAACCAGCACCGCGTTTGAGCCATGGCACGGTCTGCCAACCCCAGCCGGTTTCCAAACCGACCTGATGGTTGCTGGCTACACCTCGGACCCACTGGGCTTCCCAGGCAACTCGACCAACCGTTTCTCGAACGCGATTTTCTACAACTCGCCTGAAGTTCTCGGCTTCCAGTTGAACACCACCATCGGCATGAAAGAAGCCCTGGGCGGTCCTTACATCGGTCGCGGCACTGCAGCCGCTCCTCAGTACGTCTCGGGCAAAGAAGCGTCGATCCTGCCGTACTCGATCAGCGCAACCTACAAGAACGGCCCTGGCGCCCTGATGCTGGCCAGCGAGCGTAACGCCGTTGAAACGCGTCTGCTGTCGATCGCAGGTTCCGTATTCGCTACCCCAGAACTGAAACTGATGGCTTCGTATCAGCGTCAGAACCAGGACCAGACCACCCTGCGCAACCCACTCACCAAAGCTTGGGTGATTGGCGCGAACTACACCATGGGCCCAGGCAAGATCCTGGCTGGTTACGGCCAGAAGACGCCTGACGGCCTGCAGAAGGTCAAGCAGGCATCGCTGGGCTACGAGTACAGCCTGTCGAAGCGTACCTACCTGTACGCAGATCTGTCGAACAAGAAGGGCCTGCCACGCACCGGCACCCCACTGTCGCCAGAGTCGATCAACACCTACTCGCTGGGTGTGAACCACGCTTTCTAAGCTGATGCGCGGGTCACCGCGCTGACAGTCTGATCGCACACAGGGGCGGAGATGGCAACATCTCCGCCCTTGTTGCATATGGGCTCCCGCCGGTCGCCGCCATGCTGCGCCGCACCGTGTGTCTTTTACGCAACCGCATCGAAACACACCTTCTTGCTGTCTGTACATGGCAACGGAACAATGGCATATTGGTCCGATACGAATTAGTACGCGCGTTCGTTTTATAAAAAAAGCCCCATCTTGGAGACGTAATGAAAACAAAATTTCTCGCTGTCCTGGTTGCTAGCTGTTTCGCCGCGCCCGTCATGGCCCAGTCCAATGTATCGATTTACGGCATCGCTGATGCCGGCATCATGAAGCAGAGCGGCCAGACCTTGCGCGTGGTCAGCGGCATTGCCGACGGCTCCCGCATCGGCTTCAAGGGCAGCGAAGATCTCGGTGGCGGCTACAAGGCCATTTTCAACCTGGAAGCGCGCGTCGAACTCGACACGGGCAGCCAGAAACCGACCCTGCTGTCCGATGAGCAGGGCCTGTATCTGACCAAGGGCATGGGCCCTGGCTTCTCGAGCGTGCTCACGCCGCTCGGCCCTACCGGCGGTCTGCTGTCGGCCGGCCTGCTGCAAAGCATCCGCAGCGGCTTGCAAGTCAAAGGCGCCCCAGCCGTCAACCCGGAAGGCGCGCTGTTTGACCGTACCTCCTACGTTGGCCTGGTGACCCCGGTCGGCGCCGTGATGATGGGCCGCATGTATACCCCTGGCTACGAAGTGTTTGCCGCCGCCGACGCGTTTGAGACGGGCACGGCCGGCACCTGGGGCGGCGTCACCGGCGGCACCGCCGGCTTCACCAACCTGGGCGCGGACATCCGCTCCTCGAAATCGATCCAGTACCGCATCGCCACGCCCGCCGGCTTCGGCGGCTCGCTGATGTACGGCGCCAAGGGTTCGGGTTACCTGAACCGCTACAACAAATTTTATGGCATCGCCGCCACCTATAAAGCCAATGGCTGGGATGTCGGCGTCGGTCACAACCGCGGCTACGACCAGAGCGACAACGTCAGCCTGGTCACCAGCACCATCGGCGGCTCCTACACCTGGGGCGACTTCAAGTTCTTCGCCGGCTACCACGACCAGCGCAACCGCCACTCGGTGCTGCTGGCTGACTACACGGCCGCCTACACCAGCACGATTGCACCAAGCGTAGCGGCCCAACTGGCGCCGCTGGGCACGGCAACCGCCACCGCCCTCGGCGCCGGCCTGCGCAATGTGTTCCTCACTAACATTGCTGCGAACTCGCAAGTGGACGCCGCCAGCTACCAGCTTGGCGCCCACTACCGCATCGGCGCCGGCCGCATCATCGGTTCGGTCGCGCACCAGAACGACCGCACCGCCTCCGACAGCGACGCCACCCTGGTTGCACTGGGCTACGACTACAACCTGTCCAAGCGCACCGACGTGTATGTGGTCGCCGCCAACATCAAGAACCGCAACGACGGCCAGTACATCCCTGGCGCAGCCGGTTCCCCAGGCGGCTTCACGAAAGTGCCTGGCGAATCGACCCACGCCTATCAAATCGGCATGCGTCACCGGTTTTGATCACACAAAAGTACACACCTACTTTTGTGTGGCTTGAAGCGTTAAAAATCACTGGCGGAGCCAGATGATTTTTAAAATGAAGGACACGAAAGTGCAAGGACGGAAGCCGCCTTCGGGCGGCTTTTTTTTATGGTTCCGGATGCATCATTTTGCTGCCCCGCTCGGGTAAAATTGCGGACGAGCCACAATTACACCAAGAATCTTATGACCGATCCCATCGACCCTGCTGCCCTCGCCGACTACCTGGTCGAGCATCCCGAGTTTTTTGAGCAGCATGCTGCCTTGCTGGGCAAGGTCAAGCTGTCGAGTCCCCTGACGGGCAAGACGGTGTCGCTGCAGGAACGGCAGATGGAAGTGATGCGCGACAAGTACAAGGCGCTCGAATTGCAGATGTCGGAATTGATCCGGCTGGCGCAGGAAAATGCCGCCATCGCCAACAAATTCCACGGCTGGACCCAGGCCGTATTAAAAGCCCAGCATGGCGCCGATTTGCCGCGCGCCCTTGTCGACGGCCTGTGCAGCCAGTTCTCGGTGCCGCAAGCGACCTTGCGCCTGTGGGACCTGGCCGCCGGCCACACCACCCAGTGGTACGCCCAGGGCGTGTCGGACGATGCCCGCATCTTCGCCAACAGCCTGCTGGCGCCGTATTGCGGCAGCAACCATGATTTCGAAGCAGTCCGCTGGCTCGATGACGCCGCCAGCGTCGCCTCGACCGTGATCCTGCCCCTGCGCAGCGGCGGCACGGCGTTTGGCCTGTTGATACTCGGCTCGCCCGATCCCCAGCGTTTCCGCGCCGAGATGGCCACCGATTTCCTCATCCACATTGGCGAGACGGCCAGCGCCGCCCTGGCCGCCCTGCGCGCCTGAGATGAAAGCGCCGGCGCAGACCTCAGAGGC
>JBJMVV010000242.1:0-10288 GCA_045810505.1 Massilia sp. | reverse complement strand
GGCCTGGCTGGCGCTGGCCGCCTTCGCCGCCGACTATTATCAGCGGCCGCTGGGCGAAGTGGCTTTACCGGGCCTGCCGAAAAACCTGCGCCTGTCCACCACGGTGGCGCTGGACCGCGCCATCAAGAAGCTGGCGAAGAATACCGATGTCGCCGACGGCACCCCGTTCGAGGCGCCACCTTTGAATCCACAGCAGCAGGCGGCGGCCGATGCGATCGGCGGCGCGACCGGATTTACCCCGCTGCTGCTGTACGGCGTCACCGGCAGCGGCAAGACCGAGGTGTACCTGCAGGCCTGCGCCCAGGTGTTGGCGCGCGAACCTGACGCGCAGATCCTGATCCTGGTCCCCGAGATCAACCTGACGCCGCAACTGGAAGGGAATATCCGCGCGCGCTTTCCGGGCCTGCTGCTGGCGACCCTGCACAGCAGCCTGTCCGAGGGCGAGCGCATGCTGCACTGGCTGGCCGCCCACCAGGGCCGCGCGCGCATCGTGCTGGGCACCCGCCTGGCGATTCTGGCGTCGCTGCCGCATCTGCGCCTGATCGTGATCGACGAAGAGCACGACCCCTCGTACAAACAGCAGGAAGGGCTGCGCTATTCGGCGCGCGACCTGGCCGTCTGGCGCGCCCGCCAGTTGGCCATTCCCATCGTGCTGGGTTCGGCCACGCCTTCGCTGGAGAGCTGGCACCACGCCGGTGCGAAGCGCTACCGCAAGCTCGAACTGCGCGAACGGGCCGTGCGCGACGCCGTCCTGCCGCGTGTAAAAGTGCTGGACATGGAGCGGGACAAGCCGAAGGATGGTTTGACGTCCCACCTGATCCAGGCGCTGCGCCAGCGGCTCGAACGTGGCGAGCAGTCGCTGTTGTTCCTCAACCGGCGCGGCTATTCGCCCGTGATCACCTGCGAAGCCTGCGGCTGGATCAGCGAGTGCACCCGCTGCACCTCCTTCATGGTGCTGCACAAGCCCGAACACCGGCTGCGCTGTCATCACTGCAGTCTGGAGCTGCGCATCCCGCGCCATTGCCCCACCTGCGGCAACGTCGACATCGCGCCGCTCGGACGCGGCACCCAGCGGGTGGAAGAGGGCCTGCAGCTGCTGTTTCCGGAGGCGCGCATCCTGCGCATCGACGCCGATTCCACCCGCCGCAAGGGCAGCGCCCAGGAAGCCTTCGACAGCGTGCACCGGGGCGACGTCGATATCCTGATCGGCACCCAGATGGTCGCCAAGGGCCACGATTTCAAAAAACTGACCCTGGTCGGCATTTTGAATCCCGACACGGCCCTGTTCTCGCAGGATTACCGCGCCAGCGAGCGCCTGTTCGCCCAGCTGATGCAGGTGGCCGGGCGGGCCGGGCGGGCGGCGCGGCTGGAAGGGGGCAGTCCCAGCGAAGTGCTGATCCAGACCCGCTACGCCAGCCATCCCTTGTATGCGGCGGTGGTCAATCATGATTACGACCGCTTTGCCGATGGCCTGCTGGCCGAACGGCGCCAGGCCGCGCTGCCCCCCTATATGTACCAGGCCTTGCTGCGCGCCGAGGCGCCGGAACTGGCCACGGCGCTGGCCTTTCTGCAGCAGGCGCGCGACTGCCTGGAGGATCCGGCCGTCACCCTCAACGATCCCATTCCGATGACCATGACGCGGGTGCACAATGTCGACCGCGCCCAGCTTCTGATCGAATCGCCCTCGCGCCCGGCCTTGCAGGCTTTTCTGAAACAGTGGCTGCAACTGCTGCGCGAGATGAAGCCGCGCGTAAAGTGGTCGCTGGAAGTCGATCCGCTCGATATCTGAACGGGCGCTGCAAAAATCGGTCGGCCCAGCCTTGATTCGCGCAGCGCGCTAAAATGGGGCATTGCGCTCAACCGAACTGGAACCCGTCATGCAAACCCTGGACGTCGATGTCGCCATCCTTGGCACCGGCACCGCCGGCCTGTCTGCCTACCGCGCCGCCGTAGCGCAGGGCAAGCGCGCCCTGTTGATCCAGAGCGGGCCCTACGGCACGACCTGCGCCCGCGTGGGCTGCATGCCCAGCAAGCTGCTTATCGCTGCCGCCGACGCGGCCCACGGCATGGACGTTGCGCCCGGCTTCGGCGTGCATCCGGGCGAGCGTCGCATCGACGGCAAGGCCGTGATGGCGCGGGTGCAGCGCGAGCGTGACCGCTTCGTCGGTTTCGTTCTCGATAGCGTCAATGGCATCCCGGAACACGATCGGCTGATCGGCTACGCCCGTTTTACCGCCGCGCGTACCCTGCAGGTGGATGATCACACCATCGTCAAGGCCACCCGCTTCGTGATCGCCACGGGATCGACCCCCGTCAAGCTGGACGTGCTCGATGCGGCCGGCGCGGCCGTCATCACCAGCGACGACATTTTCGAGCTGCCCGATTTACCGGCATCGCTGGCCGTCATCGGCACCGGCGTCATCGGCCTGGAACTGGGCCAGGCGATGGCGCGGCTGGGCGTGCGCGTGAGCTTTTTTGCGCGGGGCGGCAGCGTGGCCCAGATCACCGACCCCGAGGTGCTGCACGTGGCCACGCGCACCTTCGCCAAAGAACTCGATATCCGCTACCAGCAGCGCCTTGTCAGTGCCGCGCCCCGTGCCGACGGCCACGTCGACCTGACCACGCGCGACGCCATGGGCGCGGAACGCACCGATACCTTTCAATACATCCTGGTTGCGGCCGGGCGCACGCCCAACGTGGCGCGCATCGGGCTGGAACACACGGGCCTTGATCTCGACGCCGCCGGCGTGCCCCTGTATGACCGCTGCACCATGCAATGCGGCGACAGCCACATTTTTATCGCCGGCGACGCCGATGACGAACTGCCCCTGTTGTCGGAGGCGGCCGACCAGGGCCGCATTGCCGGCGACAATGCGGGCCGCTTCCCGGACGTGCGTCCAGGCCTGCGCCGCACCCCCTTGACGATTGCTTTTACGGAGCCGCAGATCGCCACCGCGGGCCAGAGCTACCGCAGCCTGGCCGCCGGCAAATCCAAATTTGCGCTGGGCATGGTGTCGTTTGAAAACCAGGGACGCAGCCGTGTCATGCTGCAAAACCACGGCTTGCTGCGCGTGTATGGCGAATACGGCAGCGGACGCTTTCTGGGCGCCGAGATGATCGGCCCCCGCGCCGAGCACATCGGCCACCTGCTGGCCTGGGCCTGCCAGGCGCGCATGACGGTGGACCAGATGCTGGAGATGCCGTTTTACCACCCGGTGGTGGAGGAAGGCTTGCGCACGGCCTTGCGCCATTTGCACGCGGAACTGGCAAAGGGCGCGCCGGATATTGCCGCGCCATCTGTCGCTGCGGGCGGCTGAGCCTTCAGTTCAAATACGTCGCATCCAGGCGGCCCTCGGCCGCCATCTCGCGCACCACGCGGATCACGTCGATATCGGCTTCCTGGTACGCCGACTTTTTAAACTCGTCGTACATGGCGTTGGCCGCATCGGTGGCGGCGTCGTGGCCGTCGTTGTAGCGAAAGCGCACGAACAGCACGCCTTCGCCGGGCGCCTCGATCGTCACGTGCAGGCTCGAGGCGCTGATGTCGCCCTGCTCGGGCACTTCATAACGCACTTCTTCCAGCGGGGTCAGGTAGACATGGTCGTCGATGCGCAGGTCGCCGAAGCGGCGCTGGCGGCGGAAACTGCCCGGCTCGCGTTCGCTGATGGTGCATTCGTCCAGATGGGGCACGAACAGCTTGGGCGACTCCGCGTGCAGCACCAGGCCGCGCCACAGTTGCTCGCGGCTGAGGCTGTCGATCAGCGGATTCAATGGATCGTTGATTTCAACGAGATGTTCGAATTTCATGGGTGGACCTCGGGTTTGGCGTACGCATCCCTGATGCGCTAAAAGCAAATGGTAACGCAAGCCGATCAAGCGCGTCGTGGGCGCCGCCAGCGTTGCGCGCACGCCCGGTGCGCGCGAGAACGGCGAATTGACGGCCGGGCTCGCTGTACAATGGCCGGCTGAATTCCTGCAAAGCGCCTCCCTGATGTCCACCGCCCCCAAGTTCGGCCTCAACGTTCCCCAGAGCGAAGCCGTGATCTATCTCGACGGCCCCTGCCTGGTGCTCGCTGGCGCCGGTTCGGGCAAGACGCGCGTCATCACGCAAAAGATTGCTCACCTGATTGAAGACCGGGGTTATGACCCCCGCACCATCGCCGCGCTCACCTTCACCAACAAGGCCGCGCTGGAAATGCAGGAGCGCATTGCCAAGCTGCTCAAACAGCCGCGGCAGGCCAAGCAGCTGACCGTGTCCACCTTTCACTCGCTGGGCGTCAAGATCCTGCGCCAGGAAGCGGCCGGGGTAGGTTTAAAGGACCGGTTTTCCATCATGGACAGCGACGACTGTTTTGCGCTGGTGCAGGATCTGGCCATCACCACCGACAAGCAACTGATTCGCAGCATCCAGAATTCCATTTCCTTGTGGAAGAACGGCCTGATCGATCCGGAAGACGCCATCCGCAACGCTGCCGATGAAGACGAAGCCCAGGCCGCCCGCGTGTTCCGCAGCTATGTCGCCACCCTGGCCGCCTACCAGGCCGTCGATTTCGACGATTTGATCCGCCTGCCCGTGGAACTGTTCCGCAATAACGATCCGATCCGCGACAAGTGGCAGCGCCGCCTGCGCTATCTGCTGATGGACGAATACCAGGACACCAATACCTGCCAGTACGAACTGGTCAAATTGATGGTGACGGGCATCGGCAAAAAGCCCATGTTCACCGCCGTGGGCGACGACGACCAGGCCATTTACGCCTGGCGCGGCGCCTCGGTGGAAAATTTGAAGACCCTGGGCGTCGATTTTCCCGATTTGAAGGTGATCAAGCTGGAGCAGAACTACCGCTCCACCACCCGCATCCTGCAGGCGGCCAACGCCGTCATCTCGAACAACCCGAAAATTTTCGAGAAATCGCTGTGGTCAGAACATGGCCTGGGCGAGCCCATCAAGGTGCTGGGCATGCAGAACGACGACCAGGAAGCCGAGCAGGTCGCCATCATGATTTCCGCCGACCGTTTTCAGAGAAAAAACAAGTGGTCCGATTACGCCATCCTATATCGGGGCAACCACCAGGCCCGCGTCATCGAGCAGTGCTTGCGCAAGGAACGCATCCCCTACACGATTTCCGGCGGCCAGAGTTTTTTCGACAAGGCCGAGATCAAGGACATCATCAGTTACCTGCGCCTGATCGCCAACGATGGCGACGACCCGGCGTTTATCCGCGCCGTGACGACACCGAAACGTGGCGTGGGCATGGCGACCCTGGAAGTGCTGGGCGCGTTTTCAAAACAGTGGAACTGCTCGCTGTTCGAGGCCGCGTTCAAAGGCGGCATCGAGGCGAAACTGGCGGACCGCCAGTTGATCCCCTTGCGCGAATTCTGCAATTTCATCAACAACCTGGAATCGCGCGCCAGCCGTCCGGGGCCGTCCGGCAGCGGAGAAAACGCCGCGGCCGTGCTCGACGACATGATGAAAGAGATCAACTACGAGTCCTATCTCTACGACATGTTCGACGACCGCGCGGCCCAGAGCAAGTGGCAGAACGTGCTGGAATTTACCAACTGGCTCAAGGAGCGTGGTTGCGGCGGCAAGGACAAGTCGGGAGAGGAAAAAAATCTGCTGGAGTTGACGCAGATGGTGGCGCTGATGTCCATGCTGGAAGGGAAGGACGAAGAACCGGACGCGGTGCGCATGTCGACCCTGCACGCTTCAAAAGGCCTGGAATTTCCCCACGTGTTCCTGGTCGGCGTGGAGGAAGGCATCCTGCCGCACAAGGGCGATCCGGACGCCTCGGTGGAAACCATCGGCGCCCGCGTGCAGGAAGAGCGCCGGCTGATGTACGTCGGCATCACGCGCGCCCAGCGTACCTTGCACATCACCTGGTGCAAGCAAAGAAAACGGGCCGGGGAACAGGTGCACTGCGACGTCTCGCGCTTCATCAAGGAAATGGCGCTCGATGTGGGCGATGCCCCGCCGATGGAATCAGAAATTATTTCGCCGAAGGACAGGCTGGCCAGTCTGAAAGCGCTGCTGGCCACGCCGAAACCGCCGGCAGCCTGAGTCAGTTATGCGAAACTTCGCATAATTTAAGGGCGCCTAGACGCGGATGCCGTGCGCATCATGCCGACCGCGCCGCAGTTCCGGCTGATTGAGCACGCGCGCCGCGACCGTACGGGCGATGGCGTTGTTGTCCATGTATTCCAGCGCCGCCTGGGTGCCCAGCATGGCTTGCAGGATGATCCCCACTTCGACTTTCTGCGCCGTCAGCAAATCGGGCCGACCGGCGATGACCGACGCGGCAGGCGCGGCGAAGGCGGCAGAATCCTGCTCGGCAGGGCTGGGAGCGTTTGACATTGTTTCCATCCGTATATTTTGCGGCGGAAATGTTGCTCAGTCCGTGCGGTAGCGCGCATAAGAATGCTGCCGCGGTGGCGATCCCGCATAATGGCGTTTTCGCAGGAGAGCACATGGACATGGAAGAGCGCTTTGTCGCCATAGAAATCAAGCTGGCCCACCAGGAAGACCTGGTCGAGTCGCTCAACGACGTGATCTACCAGCAGAGCAAGCGCATCGATCAGCTGGAAGATATCGTCGGCGCCCTGGCAGAGCACATCCGCAATGCCGCCCAGTCCGCGCCTGGCAGCGGCGGCCAGGAAATTCCCCCCCACTATTGATGGGCGCCCAATTGCGCCGCGCCGCGCTGGCCCTGGCCCTGACGCTGTCGGGCCAACTCGTTCACGCCCAGTCGGTCGCCCTGACCTTTGACGACGGCCCGCAACTGGCGGCCACGCCCTTGTTGTCTCCCGAGCAGAGAAATGCCGCCCTGCTGGCCACGCTGGCGAAACGGGGTGTCCACAGCGCCCTGTTCGTGACAGCCGCCAACGGCGCCGACCGCCCCGCCGGCCTCGCGCTCGCGCGCGCCTGGGGCGAAGCGGGCCACGCCATCGGCAATCACACAGTCACCCACCTCGACCTCAACAGCGCCAAGGTGACGCTGGCCCAGTACCGGCAGGAAGTCCTGGACTGCGACGCCATCATCAGCAAGCTCCCTGGCTATCAAGCCTGGTTCCGCTATACCTTTCTGCGCGAGGGCAACACCCCGGAAAAACGCGACGGCATGCGCAGCTTTTTGCGGGAGCGGCATTACCGCAATGCCTATGTCAGCCTGGACACGAGCGACTGGCGTTTCGATGAACGCCTGCAGACCCTGCTGGCAGCCAATCCACAGGCCGACCTGGCGCCTTTGAAAACGGCGTATCTGGCGCATGTGCGTCAGCGTGCGCTCGCATACCGCGCCCTGTCGCAGCAATTGCAGGGCCGCGACATCGCCCAGGTCATGCTGCTGCACCATAATTTGATCAACGCGCTCTGGCTGGACGACGTCATCGCCCAGTTCCAGGCCATAGGCTGGACCATCATCGCGCCCGCGCAGGCCTATGCCGACCCCGTGTATCAGCTGACGCCGGAGCGGGCCGCCACCGGCCAGAGCCTGCTGCTGTCACTGGCGCGCAGCCTGGGCTTCGACCGGTTCGACGGCTGGGCACGGCTGGTGGACGACGCCGACTACGAGATGCAGCAACTCGACCGCAGCAAGCCCGTGCTTAGTAGGTGATATTGCCGTTCAGTTGCAGGTTGCCCTGGCCGGTTGCCATGTCCGAGCCGCCGCTCAGGGTGCCGCCGCCAGTCGCCTTGTGATAGCGCCCGTTGCCGCCCGTGATCTGGAACGTCGCGCCACTGAACACATAATTGGTGCCCTGACCGGTGGGCACGAACTGGCCGCTGTAATTGGCGAAGATCTGGTCGCCATTCGTCGCCACGATGACGAATTTGCCGTCGCTGAAGTTGAACAGGGGGCCGGACGGCGTGATGCAGTCACTGGCAATAAACACATTGCGGCCCGTCACGGCGCTCTCGCCATGGCCCACGATGGTGCCGCCAAACTGCGACGCGCAACGCGGCGCTGGCCCAACCTGCTCGAGGAAGGCGCCGTTCAGGTTCAAAGGCTTGGTGGTGGAACCGGCCGAGGCCGAAAAGGAAGCGAGAGCAAGCAGGGCGGTGGCGCCGAAGCGCAGGAATGTGTTGGACATGGACATTTCACAAGGAAGTTGATGGTTGCGCAATAATATCGACAGAATAAGAAAACTCGCGCACAGTAGGCGGGGGGGCCAATCACAGGGTGGGGCGGCGAGTGGCCCTCGCATGAAATGGCGGCGCCGCACCTCGCCTGGTGGTCAACAAGGAGAATAAACGCGATGAAAAAACAGATTTACGTACTGCTCCTTTCGTCCTTTTTAATGACCCAGGCGGCCAACGCGCGCGCAGGCGAAACTTGCACATCAATCGCCACCAATGCGCAGCAGGCCGCCGACCGGGCGGACTTGGTCATCGAAGCCGGGGTTACCCTGTTTTTTTATCCAAATGACCGTACTAAACCGCCCGGTGTCATTGTTGAAAAGCCCCGAACTTTGTATGAATCGGCGCCGACAGCACTTCATGCGACCATGAGCCTTCCGGCCGATTCGTGTTTCCCAAACAGGCAGCAGGCATTCAACGGCGACGCCGCGAGAAGGGTGACTGGAAAAAGGCTGCGTTTTTATCTGACGAAGCTGACCAACTCGCGCGGACTGCGGCTTTTTTATATGCAGTCGATAGACGAAGCGCCACCGACATTCACGAAAATCAAAACAAGCTTTGCCACCCGGTCCTATCCACATCCCCCGACAAAGCCGTCACCGGACGGATGGTACCGGGCACGTTCGACGGACGGACATTTTTCCATCGACATGCCAGGTCCTTTCGAGGATGTGACCAAGTCTGGTCCCGGCCAGCCCGCATTCATGCTTCGCGGAGCCGATCAGAATGGCACGCGATTTATCGCAGTGTTTGAGCGCGCGGGGCCCAATGCAGAAATGTCCGGCACATTCGATGACACTTACGGCAAGCCCGGTGCGACCACCTCCACGTTCAAGGATGCAGTGGCAGTGAGCACAAAAGACCTGGTCCCTGGCGCTAAGGACGCAATGATCTCCAATGGGCTATGGTTTCGAGTGCCAGGCGGCACATTCATGTTAGGCGTTGTCGCTTCCAAAGAACACCAATCGGAGGCATTAAAAGTCCGAGACCGGTTTTTCAACTCTTTGAAGTTTGAATAAGCGTCTCCCAAGCGCCAGTACTGGAATCAGTCACCGGTTCGATGACGCGACAGAGGATGATTGGAGGTGATGATGAATGACCGAGCGCTTGAGCCAGATGAACTGCTGCCGATGCTGCCGGTGGCGGGCAGTTATGTGCTCAGTTTTGTGTATGTGGGGATTTACTGGAACAAGCTCCAATATGGGAGTTACCCATCAGACGTCAGGCGCCTTTCGTCGTTTCGCAAGGAGGTCCCCACTTGGCGGCTTGCTGGCATCCTGGCTAAATCAAGCCCAATAATGAGAACGTTATGACAGATGCTTCCGAACCGTCGCCACCGCCTCACCTGATTTCGGACGCCGATCAGCGTAGGGCGGCGAAGAGATTGGAACGAGCGAACGCCGCCAAAGTGCTGCGCGTATTCGCCAAACTTGTTGCAAAGATGGGTTTCAAGCGAAGATCAACTTTTTTTTATCGTGAGTCAGGGGAGGTGATCCAGTTCCTACATCTTCATAAATATACGTTCGGGCCGTACTTCAGAATGCACATCTGCATTCGAGTACTCAATGACCCTACAGCCACGTGTGCCTTGTCGGGTACAGAAGAACGGCAATTGGCCCAAGTTAATTTTGAGTATGGGACGGACGTTGCGTCCATTCAAGCGTGTGCTGAAGTGATGGCTCGTTTTGTCGCAGACTTCGCGGAGCCGTGGTTTGCATCGTGGTCAAATAAAGCATTGCTGTCCGATACCAGTTTTTTGAGGCCAATCTCGCGAGAATCGCTTGCGGCACATATCGCAGGAAGACCCGATAAAGACAATATTCGTGCTTCGCGGGCGCTTTTTTAAACACGAAAATGTGCTTCAGACCAAGTAAGTGTTCATGTACCCTCTGCGTTTGGAAGTGACCTAGGAAAAACGATGGGCAAAACCCGGCTAGAAGCCTTCAGCGACGGCGTCATCGCCATCATCATCACCATCATGGTGCTGGAATTAAAAGTGCCGCATGGCGCGACCTTTGATGCACTGCTGCCGCTGCTGCCGGTGGCGGGCAGTTATGTGCTCAGTTTTGTGTACGTCGGCATTTACTGGAATAACCACCACCACATGCTGCAACTGGTGCAGAAAATCAGTGGCGGGACCTTGTGGGCGAATCT
>JBJMVV010000241.1:0-12445 GCA_045810505.1 Massilia sp. | reverse complement strand
TTCCACGGTGTAACAAGAATAATGCAATTGACCTTATTTATTTACCACTCAGGAATAAGTAAAGTGCATCCCACTGACCTTAACCGAAGGAAAACTTTATGGAAAAGCTCGACAAAGCCATCTACCGTGCCAGCGCCACCTCGACCGGCGGCCGCGCCGGCAAAGTGGTTTCTGCCGACCAGGCCCTCGACCTGCAACTGACCCGGCCGGTGGAGATGGGCGGCCGCCCCGATGGCGGCGGCACCAATCCGGAACAGCTGTTCGCGGCCGGCTATTCCGCCTGCTTCCTCAGCGCGATGGCCTTTGTCGCCAACCGGGACAAGCTGACCATGCCGAGCGATGCCCTGGTCACCTGCGAAGTCGGGATCGGCCTGATCCCGCAGGGCTTCGGCCTGGAAGTGGACATGAAGGTTCTGTTACCGGGCCTCTCCGCCGAGGATGCCCGCGTTCTCATCGACCGCGCCCATGTGCTTTGCCCGTACTCGAACGCCACCCGCGGCAATATCGACGTTCGATTGACCCGGATTTAAACCGACCACACCAGGAGTTGAAAATGCAAATTAAAAAAATCGCGGCAATTGTCGCCGGTGCACTGATCCTGAGCGGCAGCGCCATGGCGGAAGCTTTGCCGGCGGCCGGCGCAGCGGCCGCTGCCACGGCGCCCGCCACTGCAGGCAAGCAGTTCACGATTACCAAGGTCACGCCAAATTACTGGCGCGTCAAGATCAGCAACCCGCCGTTCAATATTTACGGGCCTGAATCGATGCCGCAATTGAACAGTGTCGTCACTGAACTCGAGCAGGACCCGAATGTGCGGGTGGTGGTGTTCTACAGCGAGACCCCGGGCTTCTTCCTGACCCACTATGACTTCGTCCCGCCGTTGGAACAAACCACCAGCATGCCGAACGGCAAAACGGGCCTGCCGCCGCTGGCCGACATGCTGGTGCGACTGACCCGCATGAATGTCGTCTCGATCGCCTCCATCCGTGGCCGCGCCACCGGCGTGGGCAGCGAACTGGCGCTGGCGTCGGACATGCGCTTCGCCAGCCGCGAAAAAGCCGTGCTGTCGCAATTTGAAATCGGCGCCGGCTTCACCCCCGGCGGCGGCCCGATGGCCCGTCTGCCCCGCATGATTGGCCGCGGACGTGCCATGGAAATCCTGATGAGCGGCAACGACATCGACGGTGAGCTGGCCGAGCGCTACGGCTATGTCAACCGCGCCCTGCCGGATGCCCAGCTCGACGGTTTCGTCGACACACTGGCCCGTCGCATCGCGTCTTTCGACAAGCAGACGATTGGCGATATCAAGAACCAGGTCAACATCGCCTCGCTGCCACCCGATAAGGACCTGGGCGCCGAATGGCAGTCCTTCATCACCTCGGTCCAGCGCCCCGCAGCCCAGAAAAACATCAAGAAGTTAATGGAACTGGGCCTGGGTAAAAAGGCCGAGATCGAGATCCACCTGCCCAAGTACACCGGGCAAGTCAACCAGCCGTAAACGCGTGGATGCCTGAACTGCCCAGCGGCGAAGCGACTCGCCGCCAGGCGGTCCGGCTCCGCTCCCGGCAGCCGGTTCGCCTCGGCTGCCCTATTGCCCGCCTGCTTTTTACTCCCCTGTTATTCATTTCCCTGCCGTCCAGCCAGGCGTTGGTGACATTGTCGCGGGCCGACGAGGCATTGCTGCCCCGGCTTCGGCACGACAAGCGCGCCAGCTGTCCATATCGCGCGGCCGATGCGAACTCAGCGCTTACTTTCGCGTCCCGGCCAACAGCGCCGCGGCCAGCTGGTCGGCAATGGCAATGAGACTGCGTTCGGTCGCGGGATCGGCGTCGTTTGCCAGCAGCACGAGCGCAATGCCGGCATCCGGATACAGCGCCTCATAACTTGTGCTGCCAAAGCTGCCGCCGGCATGCCGCACCAGCCGCTGCCCATGCTGGCGGCCCACAAACCAGGCCAGGCCGATATCATCGCCGCGCTCGTCCGTGCCCCGGTAGCTGACACGATGGGCCAGGGCGACGACCGGGTCGCTTTCATCAAGGTTCCATCTCAGATAGCGCAGCTGATCGTCGATGGTGGATTTTAAATAAGCGGCCGCGGGCAACTTTGCCCAGAAGCTCAGTCCGGGCATTGCCACGCCGCGCGCATCGTAGCGCATCGCCACCCGCGGCAAGTCCTCGGCGCGCACCTCGGTCACCGTGTCGCGCATAGTCAGGCGCACGCGGAAAAAGCGCTTGATCAATTCATCGTAGGGACTTCCATATACCTGTTCCAATACGATCCCGAGCAATTGGCTGCCCGCGTTGGAATACGCAAAGCCGTCGCCCCGTGGATGCTCGAGCCTGCCGCTGCATAGCTGTGCCAGGAACTGCTCCCGCGACGGCACGCCCAACTGTTTCAGCAGCTGCGGGGGTGTTGCGCCCGCAACAAAAGCTGGCACGTTCTTGGGCAGGCCGGCGGTATGATTGGCAAGGTCGACCAGGCGAATGGCGCGGCCATTGAACGACAGCCCCTGGCACGCCGGTGGCAAAAAGCGGCGCACGTCATCGTCCAGCGCCAGCTTGTGTTCAAGCACGGCCGTGGCGAGCAGCAGCCCGGTGTAAGTCTTCGTCAGCGAGGCCAGTTCGTAGATCGTGTCCGGCCCTGGCGCGTGCCGAAGCGTGCGGTCGGTGGTCCCGAAATGAAACTGCTTCTGGTCGCCGCCCTGGATGACACCGATCGACAGTCCGACATGCTGCGACTGGGCGACGAAGGCGCGACCCAGTGACCTGCTCAAGGCGTCGGCATCGGGTGGCGGCGCTGTGCCTGCAACTGCCGCACCAGAGGCTGCGAGCAGCGTCAGCGATGCAAGCCGGCGCACGCGGCCGACCATCTACAGGCTTCCCGTCAGCGCGATGCGCTGCTCCAGCCGCGTTACCTCGGCTGTATCACCGGCGGCCCTGGCGCGCTGGACTGCAATACCGAGCCAGGTCAGCAGCGGACGGCGCCAGCCCTGGCTGGAAGCAGTGTCGATCGCGATGCCGATGTCGGCAGGCGCCAGCCGTCCCGCTTGCAACATGGCGCCGGCCGCGACCAGCCGCGACAGGGAATCTGTCGTCGCGGACAAACCGGTTTTCATCGCCGCTTGCTGCTGCGCTGGCAACAAGGCCGGATCGACCTCCCGCCAGCGGCCCGCCAGATAGGCGGCGTAACTGCGTTGCGCTGGCGTGGCCTGGGTGGCGAGCGATGCGAAGCCGGCGCATTCGCCGCCTCCTGCGCTGGCGGTGATCGCTGCGCAACGGACCAGTTCAGCATGGGCGACAAGGTCAGCGCGTCCGGTACTGCTCAGGGCCAAGCGGGCACGGGCAAAGTCGCTGGCGGCCAGCCCAGTCTTGCCTTCCAAATAGGCGGACGTAAAATTATCCAGGGCGGCTGAGGCGTCGCCGCGCCATGCAGGCTCAGCCGGCTTGCCAGCACAGGCAGCCATCAGGCAGGCGGCAAGGGCTATCAGGAATGCGCTCGATTTCATGGCAGCTTCAACTCCGATTTTTTGGCAAACGGCCACTTGCGGTTGATCTCGTCGACCAGGCGGGTCACCTTTTGCAGGCTGGCGTCCACCTCGGCGCGCAAGACACCCAGGTCGTCCGTCGCCACCCGCGCATTCTTGCCCACGGCCTGGGCTTCGATCAGCACGGCGTCAACCTTCTTGAGGGTGAGGCTGGCGTCGTCGAGCACCACGTGCAGTTGCACCACCGCCGCCTGGGTCTCGTCCATCACGCCGTGTTTGCCAAACACGCGGCTGTCGGCTTTGGCCAGCAGGCCATTGACCCGGTCCAGGGTCAGCATCAGTTTTTGCGCTTCCTCGTCGCTGCCGAGGGCGCCGCCGAGCAGGCCATATTTGCCGGACAGGCGCCCGGTGGCCGACTTGACGTTACTGAGCGTGGCGCTCAGCGACGAGTCCGCGCGGGTCAATGCTTCCAGGTTTTCCAGCAGGGCGCGGGCGCTGGCCACGAGGCGGGGAATTTCCGCCGCCGTGTCGCCGCGCAACACGGTGCGAGTCGCCCCTTCCGGCAGAGGCGGGTCGCTCAACTGGCCCGTGTAGGCCTTGATGTGGGTGTCGCCCACCAGGCCCCGCTCGAGGGTGAATACGCTCGAGTCGCGCAGCCAGCGCGCATCTTTTTTCGGCACATCGACCCGGATCCGGGCCTTGCCGTCCGGCGCCAGGTCGACCTGGCGCACGCGGCCGATGGCAAAGCCGGCAAAGGTCACGTCCATGCCGGGCTGCACGCCTTCGGAATCGTCGGAGATCAGCACCAGTTCCTGGGTCGGCTCGAACACGCCGCGCGCGTACATGACGTAGCCGAGAAAACCCAGCACCAGCGCCACCATCAGGATCAGGAGGATGACCGCCTTGGCTTCCACGTGGGGCGGTTCATCGACTGGCGCAGCGTGGGATGGATCGGGTGCGGCTTGCCTGGCTGGCACGTCGTTTTTATCTGCCATGTGATTTTCGGCCCAATTAAATGTACTTGACGGCCAGCGAGGCCGCTTCGATGACGAACAGAATGAACAGCAGGCGCACCGCGCCCGGCTGCATGGTCGACAGGCTGCGCCGGCCAAAGCGCTGGATTTCCACCAGGGCTGCCGCCGGGATCACCGCCACGGCAAAGCCGAACAGCACCGTTTTCAGGGCGAAGCCCAGCGTCACCGCCGGCTCGAACACCCGCCCCACCGTGCGCGTGTAGTCAGCCAGGCCCCAGGGCGAGAGGCCATACACATTCAGGTAGGCGAGCAGCAGCACGATGATGCTGCTGGCCATCGCCAGGGTCAGGACTGCGACGGCGTTGCCGCTGACCTCGGCGACCAGGTCGCGGCGCAGGCGCCAGCGGGCCGACTCGCTGCGGTCAAACGCCAGCGCGTCGAGATTGGCAACAGAAAAACGCATGCCGGCGCGCAGGGCGACGAACAGGGCCGCGGCCAGCGGAATCAATTCCAGCACCAGCACGCGCACCACCATCTCCAGGGCAAACTTTGACAGGCCATAGCTGCTGGCGGTGACCAGCACGATGCGGATGATGGCGAGACTGAGCAAGGTGGCCAGCGCAGTGAACCAGGGCAGCACCTGCCAGGCGCCCAGGTAGATCTGGCGCGCCGTGGCGCGGCGGTGGGCGGGGGTGTAGGTGGACGGCGAAAACGCCAGCACCAGCGCGACCGCACCCAGCAGGAACATGCGCCACCAGCTGGCCAGCCATTGGCCCAGCAGGGGCAGCCAGCGATGGGGCGCCGTGTAAAGAAAGCCGGTCCTGAGCAGGCGGCGAGGCCGCGCTGTCAGGCGGTCGATGGGCGAGGTCGCGTCAATGGCGGCGGGCCTCCTGGACACCCGTCACTTCCATGATCGCAGCCAGGGCCTTCTGCAACTGCGCCGTGGAGCCGATCTCGGCCGTGAAAGTCATGCGGGCCTGGCCCTTGGCGCTCTGGGTGTTGACGCCAATGACATTGATTTTTTCACGCGAAAACACTTCGGAGATATCGCGCAGCAGGCCCTGGCGGTCGCCCGCCAGGATGAACAGGTCGACCGGATAGACCGTGTCCTGGCCCGCCCTGCCCCAGTCCGTGTGGATCACCCGTTCCGGCGCCTTGCTGCGCATTTCGGCGAAGTTCTTGCAGTTAGCGCGGTGAATCGACACGCCCTTGCCGCGCGTGACGAAACCGACGATGCCGTCCGGCGGCGCCGGTTTGCAGCACTTGGCCAGCATTGTCATCAAGCCTTCCGTGCCCACCACCAGCACGCCCGACTTGGCGCCCTGCTCGACGCTCGACGCCCGGCTGTTGCGCACCACCACCGCGTCTTCCACTTCGGCCACTTCGCCCGTGTCGTGCAGGGCCTGCTCGACGTGGCGCAGGCTGAATTCTTCCTTGCCGACCGAGATGAACAGATCATCGACCCGACTGAAACCGAGCTTGTGGGCCAGGGTTTCCAGGTTGACCGCGGTCTTGCCTTCGCGCTGCAGGGTTTTTTCCACCATGCTGCGGCCATGGCTGAGAGT
Source organism: Massilia sp. (assembly GCA_045810505.1). Taxonomy (GTDB): domain Bacteria; phylum Pseudomonadota; class Gammaproteobacteria; order Burkholderiales; family Burkholderiaceae_D; genus JAFCUW01. Next base: position 6,422 of record JBJMVV010000241.1, on the reverse strand, counting down.
TTCTTCCAGGTCGATGGCGTGGAACCAGGCGCGCACCTTGGTGCGGGTGCGGTTGCTGGCCGTGTAGCCGGGGGTGAGCCAGTCGCGCGAGGGGCCGGCCGTGCCGGGCGCGCCCTTGGCCGTGATGATTTCGCAGGTCTGGCCATTGCGCAGCGGCGTGTTCAGCGGCACCATCACGCCGTCGACCCGGGCGCCGCGGCAGCGGTGGCCCACTTCGCTGTGCAGGTAGTAGGCAAAGTCGATCGGGGTGGCGCCCACCGGCAGTTCAAGCACGCGCGCCTGTGGGGTCAGCACGAAAATCCGGTCATCGAGCGTGGTCGACTTGAGTTTTTCCACCCATTCGCGCTGGATGTCTTCCTGGTTTTCCGGACCGACCACGGCGTCGGCCACGTCGGTCTTCCAGGCCAGCAACTGGCGCAGCCAGGCGATTTTCTCGTCGTACTTCTGGCCCTTGAAATTCGAGCCGCCCTCTTCCTTGTAGCGCCAGTGGGCCGCAATGCCGTACTCGGCAAAATTGTGCATTTCCTTGGTGCGGATCTGGACTTCCAGCGGGCGGCCGTCATCGGCCGTGACGACCGTGTGCAGCGACTGGTAGCCATTGGGCTTGGGACGCGAAATATAGTCGTCGAATTCCTTCGGGATCGGTGTCCAGATATTGTGCACCAGGCCCAGCACCGTATAACAGGTGCGGTCGTCCTCGACAATGACGCGGAAGGCCCGCACATCGTAAAGCTCGCTGAAATCGAGTTCCTTGCCGCGCATCTTGTTCCAGATACTGTAGATATGCTTGGGCCGGCCAAACACCTCGGCCTTGATGCCGGCCGCGGCCAGTTCGTCTTCGAGGCGCTTGATGGCCGACTGCACGAAGCTCTCGCGCAGCATGCGCTTTTCTTCGAGCATCTTGGCGATGCGTTTATAGGTCTCGGGCTCCAGAAAACGGAAAGACAGGTCTTCCAGTTCCCATTTCAGTTGCCAGATTCCCAGCCGGTTCGCCAGCGGGGCGTACAGATCCATGGTTTCGCGCCCGTAAGCGCGCGTCATGTCGTTGAACAGTTTCTGGTCGGCGAACCAGCGCAAGGTTGTCACGCAGGAGGCGAGGCGCACCAGCACCACCCGCATGTCGGTGGCCATGGCCAGCAGCATCTTGCGCAGGGTCTCGATCTGGGCGCCGGCAGCCTGGGCCGCGCCCTTGCCCCGGCCCGCGGGCTGGGCCGGCGCCTGGCCCACCGTCATGTCGCGCAGGCGGATCAGCTGGCGCACGCCAGTGACGAGGTCGGTGACTTCCTTGCCGAAGCGGGTTTCCAGCCCGGCCGCGGCGGCCGGTTCAATCACCGTCAGCTCGAACATCAGCCCGGCAATGCGGGTCTCGACGTCGCTGCGCAGAAACGCCAGGGTGCTGGCGACGCCGATGGAAAACTCCAGCGCGCCCTGCCCCGAACTGCAGAGACTGTCCTGGTAGGCGTCGGTGGCGAAGGCCAGCGCCGCTTCCACGCGCGCGCTGTCCTCAGGCCCCAGGCCCTGGACCAGTTCAGCGGTGGCGCTGCCGAGTGCAGCAATGGCAACCATGCTTGATTAACGCAATGCGGCCGTGACGCACACTTCGACCAGGCAGGCCGGATTGGCCAGCTTCGCCTCGACGGTGGCGCGGGGCGGGGTGTGACCGGCCGCAACCCACTCGTCCCATACCGCGTTCATGCCGGGGAAGTGCGCCATGTCGGCGATAAAAATCTGGCACATCAGGATGCAGGTCTTGTCGCTGCCCGCTTCCATCAGCAGGCGGTCGATGTGGCCCAGCACTTCGCGCGTCTGGCCGCCGATGTCGGCCGCGGTGTCTTCGGCGATCTGGCCAGCCAGGTAGACGGTGCCGTTGTGCACCGCCACTTCCGAGAGGCGCTTGCCAACGTGCAGACGGGTGATTTCCATGTCAATTTCCTTTTGTTTTGATGTTTTTTACTCTGCCCGCGGCGCTTGTCTGCCCAGCAGGAAGCGCCGCGCAATGGCAATCTGGGCCGGATCGATGAAGGTGGGCGCATGCCCCGTCCCGGCGATCTCGGCAAATTCGGGGCGCGGCCCGCGCGCCAGCATCCGCTCGGCTGTTTCACGCGAAAGCAGGTCGGAGTGTTCGCCCCGCACCAAGAGGGTCGGGCAGCCGATCGCATCGTAGGCGGCCCACAAGGCCGCTTCGCCCGCCTTCGCCGACTCCGGCGTGGACAGTTTCAGCGGTTCGGCCAGGCCCATGTCGTAATGGCGCACCCACTTGCCGTCGGGCCCTTCACGCAATACGTCGGCCGCCAGCTTGCGCCATTGTTCGTCGCTGTGCGGGCCGAAGGAGGCCGACACCTCGCGCACGAACTGCGCGCCCTGCTCGAAACTGTCGAAGCGCAGGTCTTGCGCGATATAGCCGGCGATGCGCTGCATGGCGACAGGGTCGAGCGTGGGGCCGATGTCGTTCAAGACCAGTTTGCCGATCGGCGCGTCAGGCTGGCCCGCCAGCACCATGCCGATCAGGCCGCCCATCGAAGTGCCGAACCAGTCGACCGTGCTGGCGCCTTCGGCCGTCACGCGCGCGATCAAGGTCACCATGTCGCTCACATACTGGGGAATCGCATAGAACATGGGGTTGCGCAGGCGCCCGGAGCGGCCTCGCCCCACGACATCGGGGCACACGACCCGGTAGGTATCGCTCAAGTCGGCCGCCAGCGCGTCGAAATCGTCGCCCACCCGCGTCACGCCATGTACGCAGACCAGCACGCGCGGATTGGCCGCATCACCCCACTCTTTATAGGACATGCGGTGCAGGCCGGCGGGCGAGATGCATTGTACTGATTTGATTGCGACTACCGCCATGCTGGCTCCTGGTTAAATATGTTGCTTCGACCATCCCAAGGCGACATTTTACCGGGCGTTGCGATTAAAATCTCAGCGGCGTGCTTTATTGCGAACGCGCACGGCCGCCCAGGCGCCCCCATCCACGCATTTTAATTGAGGAAACGATGAATAGCACGCTGCAAGGCGCCATGTTGAATGGCAAAACCGCCCTCGTCACCGGCTCGACTTCCGGCATTGGCCTGGGCATCGCCCGCGCCCTCGCCGCCCAGGGCGCCAACGTGATCTTCAACGGCTTCGGCGACGCTGCCCAGATCGCCCAACTGGTGCAGGGTGTGGCGGCCGAGTTCGGCGTGCGCACCGACTACAGCAATGCCGACATGTCCAAGGGCGCCGAGATCGAGGCGATGATGGCGATGGCGCAGGCGCGCTTTGGCGGCGTCGATATCCTGGTCAACAACGCCGGCATCCAGCACGTCGCGCCCATCGAGCAATTCCCGGTCGACAAATGGGACGCCATCATCGCCATCAACCTGACCTCGGCCTTCCACACCACGCGCCTTGCCCTGCCCGGCATGCAGCAGAAAAACTGGGGCCGCATCATCAACCTGGCCTCCGTGCACGGCCTGGTCGGCTCCGCGCAAAAGTCCGCCTACGTGGCCGCCAAGCATGGCCTGGTCGGCTTCACCAAGGTGACCGCCCTCGAAACAGCCCAGACCGGCATCACCTGCAACGCCATCTGCCCGGGCTGGGTGCTGACGCCCCTGGTACAAAAACAGGTCGACGACCGCGCCGCCCGCGATGGCGTCAGCGCTGATGTGGCCAAGACCGCCTTGCTGGCGGAGAAGCAGCCGTCGGGTGAGTTCGTTACCCCTGATGAACTCGGCGCGCTGGCCGTGTTCTTCTGCAGCCCCGCCGGCAACCAGGTCCGCGGCGTCGCGTGGAACATGGATGGCGGGTGGGCAGCACAGTAATCAAACAAAAGTAAAAGCCTACTTTTGTTTGGGACTGGTCAGGCAGGCCTCCTGCGGAGGCTTGCAGGAAGACTGCGGCTTACCTGCAGAAGTGGAAAAAATCACTGGCAGAGCCAGATGATTTTTTATTGATCAAACCCTACGCTTACCACCGGCTTCGTTGTGGGGTGGCGGGCACTCTATTTGTATAAACTATTTGGAGTTTCTTGATGCGTCCTGTCCGTCTCCTGCTCGCTGGCCTTTTATCTCTTCTGTCTTGTTCCCTCCACGCCGCTGAACCCGCCCCCGTCCTGCTCACCGCCGACCGGGTCTGGACCGGTGAAGGCGCGCCCCACACCGGTTGGGGCGTGCTGGTGGTCGGCGGCAAGATTGCGGGCGTGGGGCCGCTCGAGTCGCTGGCGGCGCCGGCAGGCACGGAACGGATCGTCCTGGCGGGCAAGACCTTGCTGCCCGGCCTGATGGATCTGCATTCGCACGTGCTGCTGCATCCCTACAATGAAACCAGCTGGGACGACCAGGTCATCAAGGAGCCGGTCGATTACCGCGTCGCGCGCGCGACCCAGCATGCGCAGGCGACGCTGAACGCGGGCTTTACCACCTTGCGCGATCTTGGCACCGAAGGGGCGGGCTATGCCGACGTCTCGATCAAGCGGGCGATTGACGAGGGCATCATTCCGGGGCCGCGGCTGTTCGTGGCGACCCTGGCCATTGTTGCCAGCAGCACCTACGGACCCGGTCCGCGCAGTTACCGGCCCGATATGGAGTTGCCGCATGGCGCGCAGGAAGCGACCGGGGTCGATGGGGTGACGCGCGCCGTGCGCGAGCAGAGCGCGCATGGGGCCGACTGGATCAAGTTCTATGCGGACTATCGCACCGGCGTCGACGGCAGTTCCCGCCCGACTTTTACCCAGGAAGAAATGAATGCCCTGGTGGCTGCCGCCCACGTCACGGGCCGCAAGGTGGCGGTGCACGCCAGCACCGACGCGGCGACCCGCATGGCCGTGCTGGCTGGCGCCGACACCATTGAACACGGCTACGGCATCACCGAGCCCACCTTCAAATTGATGGCGCAAAAGGGCGTCGCCTACATCCCGACCTTGACGGCGCCGGAAGCCATCGGCGAATATTTTCAGAAGCACGTCAGGGGCGGCACGCCGACGGCTGGCATGGCGCAGGCCGCCACGGCCTTCAAACTGGCGCGCCGGCTTGGCGTCACCATCGGCAACGGCAGCGACGTCGGCGTGTTCACTCACGGCACGAATGCGCGCGAACTTGAATGGATGGTGCGTCTCGGCATGACGCCGACGGAAGCCTTGCGCGCCGCCACCGTGGTCGATGCCGCCATCCTGGGCCGCTCAGCCGACCTCGGCCAACTCAAGGCCGGCATGCTGGCCGACGTGATTGCCGTCGAGGGCGACCCGACCAGCGACATCGGCGCCATCAACAAGGTGGCGCTGGTGATGAAAGGCGGCGCGGTGGTGAAGCGCTGATGTTTTGAGGGCGCCGCAGCGATCTGCGACTGCTTACTTGCAGGCTGACCGCAGCGATTCCAGTCGCGCCACGGCAGAGCGGTCATACGCCGTTTCGCGCCCGCCCAGTTCACCATACCATCTGGCGGCCTCGTCGAACTGCTTGCAGGCTGCCTTGTCCTGCCGGGCGCGCAGGGCGATTTCACCCACCATTGTGGCCGCCTGGGCCAGCGTGCGGGTCTGGCCCGCGTCCATCGCTTCATGCGACTGCGCCTTCAATTTGCCCAGTGCGCCCTGCCCGGCGAGCCAGGCCTGCGCGGCCGTCCCGCGCGGCTGCACGTACGCCTCCAGCAAATCGACGCGCGCGTCCGGTCCGCCCGCAATGCGGCGCAGGCCCGACAGGGTGGCGACCGTGTCGCGGCCGTGTTTTTGCGCATTCTGGGCGGTGGCGCGGGCCAGTTCGTTGTCGAGCAGGCGCGCGCGCAAGGCGGCGTCGCCAGGCGAGGCTTGCAACTGGGCGGCGTAGATGGCGCGGCTGGCCGCCAGTTCGGCTTCGGCGCCGGCCGGGTCGCCCGTGCCGGCCAGCACCTCGGCGATGGCCCGGTGGATGTCCGCTGCGGCCCGCGTGGCCTGCTGCTTGTCCCTGGCGTCGTCCATGGCGGCATCGGCTTGCTGCAGCGACAGGGCCTGGCGCAGGGCGGCGAGGGCCTCGTCCGTACGGCCCTGCTCACCAAGGGCGATGGCGCGCTCCACGCTGATTGGGTTGTTGCCTGGTGCATTGGCAGGCACGGCTGCTGCAGTGGCATTTCTTTTCGCCGCAGGCGGGCCCGCCCGAAGCGTTGCCGGCGCCGGGGCGGGCGCGCTCACGCCGGTGGGCAGGGGCAACCATCGAGCTTGCTGCAACCACGGCGCCGCCATCGCGCCGGCGACCAGGCCGATCGCCAACATGGCGATAGCGAGCAGGATGGGGCTGCGGCGCGGCGCCGGCCATTGCGGCGCTGGCATTGACATTGGCGCGACGGTAGCAGGCGCAGCGTCAACTTCCGGCGCGCTCGCCAGCGTCTCACTTTGCACCGGCGCAGCGGCAGCCGCGGCGGACAGGGCCGCTGCTTCGATCTGCTGTGCAGCCGCCTCCAGGTCGAGCGCGAGGGCG
>JBJMVV010000240.1:0-9772 GCA_045810505.1 Massilia sp. | reverse complement strand
GGCAAAGGGCAGGGAAACAACATGGCGCATCTGGACCGACTTTTACCTTCCAATACAGCTGTGCGCAAATTCTTGCTTTTGCCGCTAGTCATTCCGTTTCTCACCTTTGTCCCTGTCGAGATCTACGCCTTGGGTGGTGGCGTTTTGTACGCACATGGTTCATCGGCGAGCTTGTTGCTGCTCGGCGCAGGCATGAGCGTGTGTGTTCTTGCGTGGGAATGTTTTGCGCTGCCGTATGTCGTGCTGGCAGCGCGAAAAAATAAAACCCCTCTGCGTCAGAGCGATATTTTGTCAATGTTGCTGGCGGTCGCCTGTATTTTTCTTGGCGCCTTTTTCATGCTGAAACTGGTGCGCTAGGCGATCGCCGCTTCACGTGACACACGAAACCAGTCGTGCCGGCAATCGCGCGCGGACGCATCTTTAACGCTTGCAAGCGTGGACATCCGTCGTTCCCCGCCCCGCCAGTGTCCCTGGCTCAAAGCCCCCCGCCGCAGCGCAGGGTGGACCCGGTCACATACGCCGCCCCGTCCGACAGCATCCACACCACGGCTTCCGCAATTTCCTCCGGCTGCGCCAGGCGGCCCATCGGAATCAAGGGGGCCAGCCGTGCCGGGCGGTCCGGTTCCCCGGCTTTGGCGTGGATGCCGGTCACGGTGGAGCCGGGCGCCACGCCGCAGACCCGGATGCCGTCGCTGGCAACTTCCCTTGCCAGGCCCAAGGTGAAGGTATCGACGGCGGCCTTGCTGGCCGCATAGTGCACGTAGTCGTTGGCGCTGCCGCTGGTAGCGGCGGTCGACGAGAGGTTGACGATGACGCCGCCAGCGCGGGATGCCTGCCAGCGCGTCACCGCGGCGCGGCAGCAGTGCATGAGGCCGAACACATTGGTGCGGAAGACCTGTTCGATCATGGCGGGATCGGCCAGCGTGAACTTGCCGATCGGGCCGGTGATGCCGGCGTTGTTGACCAGCGCGTGCAGGCCGCCCAGGCGCGCTTGCACCTGCTCCATCATGGCTTCGACCTGAACGGGGTCGCCGATATCGGCCTTGAGCACGCAGCCACGCCCGCCGGCGGCTTCGATCAGCCGCAGCACCGTTTGTGCGGCCAGTTCGTCATCGCGATAATTGATGGCGACAGCGTACCCGCGTTGCGCCGCAAGCAGGCTGATGGCGGCGCCGATGCCCTTGCTGCCGCCGGTGACTAGTACCACGCGCTGGTCCATTCGTTCTCCTTGATGAGAGTGCGCGCCGCCTGTGCAAGCGGCGTCAGTTTGCATTGTCCGCGATTGCTGGTCGGTCGTCACGTTGGGCGTCATCATTCATAGAGCAGCAGGCAGCGGGCCTCGATGCTCTCGCGCGGCGGCGTTCCTGCGGGCGTGGCCGGATGCTCGAAGGCGGCATGGGGCGTGTAGCGGGCGACCTTGGCGTCCGAGTCGAACTGCTTGAACAGCAGCACCTCGTCAAATTGCATCGCATGGAAATAAGTCCACTCGTGGGCCGGGTTGTAGAGCACTTCGAAGATCTCGCCGGTGCGATCGGGATAGACGATGTCGGCCGCGACCAGGTCGGCCGGCCCCACGCTGCGGGCGTCGCAGACGGCAAGCGGGGCGTCCAGCACGGGTAGGCCGGTCGAGCGCCACAGGTTGACGATGGCGTAACGCGCGACCGCGCCGATGCCCAGTCGGTCGAGTTCAAGCGCCAGGCGACGCTGGGCCGAGACGGACGTGTAATCGCTGTGCACGCGCGTGGCGACGCCGGGACGGCGGCCGTCGCGTGCGCCAAAGGGCGAAGCGCTGCCTGGCGCGCGCCGGCGCACGAGGTGATCGAACACGATGGCGTGGCTCGCGCCCGTCGCCGCCAGGGCCAGTTCCGCCATCTCGCCATAATAGGTGTGCTCGATGGCGGCGCGATCGTTAAAGGAAGTCATCGCGCTGGGCGCCTGCAGCAGCATAAAGCCCTCGCGCTCGAGCTTGGGCGCTTGCGGCGCGGCGCGGCCATTGCGGATGGTGACCGCCATTGCGCCATAGTCCGCGGTCTCCCAGGCATGGCCGCCGGGCGGCGCCAGCATATAGGTCACAGGCCTGCGCTCACTGCTGCGCAGGTAATGCAGCGTGGCGCAGACGGTGTCGAGGTTGACGGGAGTACGGTCCATATTGATTGCCTGCAGGAGGATGGAAAGGCCCCATTACAAACCGTTCGCGCTTCCCGCTCAAACGGTTAAAATGGCATGGTCGAATGCCAACACGGCATGCGATCAAAAAAGTTCACCCAGCAAGGAGCGCGTTGACATGTCCCACCGCTTGATCGATCTGCCGCCGCTGGACCTGTTGCGCACCTTCGTAGCGGTGGGCCGGCGCATGAGCATCACGCTGGCGGCGCAAGACCTGTGCATCGTGCAGTCGGCGGTCAGCCGGCAGGTGCAGGCGCTGGAAAAGCTGCTCGGGCGCCGGCTGTTCGTGCGCGCTTTTCGCAGCATCGAATTCACGCCGGAAGGGCGCCACCTGTTCCGCTCGGCCGATCCCATGCTCGAACAACTGGGCGCGGTGGTGAGCGGCCTGCGTCCCGAGGCCGAGCGGCCCTGCATCACCATCACCGCCACCATCGGCGTGACAACCCTGTGGCTGCTGCCCCGGCTGGGCGCCTTCCAGCGCAGCGCTGCCGATATCGACGTGCGCATCGCCGCCAACAACCGGGTGATGGACCTCGAACGCGACGGCATGGACCTGGCCTTGCGCTATTGCCCGGATGCGGCGGCGCCACCGGGCGCGCTGCGCCTGTTCAGCGAGGTGCTGGTGCCGGTGGCCCATCCCTCGCTGGGGGTGACGGCGATCGAGGACGAGGATCAATTACGCCAGCACGTGCTGATCGACTACGACGACAGCTCGCGCCCCTGGATGCAATGGAAGCACTGGCTGCGCGGCGCCGGCCACAAGGCGGGTGCGGCCAGCGCAGGGCGCCTGCTGTTCAACCAGTACGACCAGGTGGTGCAGGCCGCGCTGGCCGGGCAGGGCGTGGCGATGGGGCGGCTGGCGCTGGTGGCCGGCCTGCTCGAGGAAGGCAAGCTGCGCATCGCCTCCCGACGGAAGCCCGTGACGACCGATCACGGCTACTGGTTGTTGACCCGGCGCGATGCCGACAGTCCGGCGTTACAGCGGGTGCGCGACTGGATTGTGGCAGAAGCGGGGAAGGGCGGTCTGGCTTGACTATCGGCGCGGCGGACCACGAAAGGCGGCCGGCGCATATGCCGCTGGCGTCGCGCGCGACGCTGTTTCAACGCTTTTTGCAGGAACCGGCGTCAGGCACCTGCGGCGCCAGACCCCTAGCCAATCTGGGCCCTTCTGCCGCGCGTCTGTGTCAAGCGCGCTCCGCCCTTGGCCGGGGCCGCCGTACAATTGCCCGGTCCCCACTTCCATCTGCTTGCCATGGTCCCGATTCGTTTCCGCCGCCACACCCTCGCCACCCTTTTCACTGTGCTGTTCCTGGGCGGCGCCAGCAGCGCGCAGGCGCAGGCGGAAATCAGGATAGGCAGCGCCGCGCCGGTCTCGGGGCCCAGCGCGCACCAGGGCAAGGACACGGAGAACGGGGCGCGCATGGCGGTCGATGACCTCAACGCAAAGGGCATCCTGATCAGCGGCAAAAAAGTGAAATGGGTGCTGCTGGCCGAGGACGATGGCAGCGATCCGAAGCAGGGCACGGCGGTGGCGCAAAAGCTGGTCGATGCCGGCGTGGTGGCGGTGGTGGGCCATCTCAACTCGGGCACGACCGTGCCGGCCTCGAAAATCTATCACAGCGCCGGCATCGGCCAGATCTCGCCGGCCGCCACTACGCCGCTGTACACCCACCAGGGTTTCAAGTCGGCCTTCCGGGTGGTCGCCAATGACGACCTGGTGGGCCGCGCCCTGGCCAACTATGCCTTGACCACCCTGCACGCGAAAAAAATCGCCGTCATCGACGACCGCACCGCCTTCGGCCAGGGCCTGGCCGATGAATTCGTCAAAGGCGTGAAGGCGGCCGGCGGCGCCATCGTCAGCCGCCAGTTCACCACCGACAAGGCCACCGATTTCAACGCCATCCTCACCCAGATCAAAAGCCGCCAGCCCGATGTCATTTTCTACGGCGGCATGGACGCCGTGGCCGGCCCCATGCTCAAGCAGATGAAGGCCCTCGCCATCCCGGCGAAATTCGTCTCCGGCGACGGCGTCTGTTCCGAGAAACTGCCGCAACTGGCCGGCGACGCGTTGGCCGACGACCTGGTCACCTGCGTGGTGGCAGGCGGCGTCAGCGGCCCCCAGGAAGCGGCCCTCGCCGCCTTCACCGCGCGCTACCGACAGATCTACAAGCTGCCCGTGCAAACCTATGCGCCATACGCCTATGACGCCGTAATGACATTCGCCGCGGCCATGCAGGCGGCCAACTCGAGCAACCCGGCCAACTACCTGCCGGCGCTGCGCACCCTCAAATACCAGGGCGTCACCGGCGACATCGCTTTTGACGACAACGGCGACCTGAAAAACGCTGCGCTGACGCTTTACACTTACCGCAAAGGTATGAAGACGAAGCTGCAGGTGGTCCGCCAGTAGTGTCTTCGACGATGGCGGGGCAAACTGATGCCGCAGCGCCATTCAGCGGTTTGCACGCCAGTCCAATCATGGCTGATGCTCCTCAGCCGCAGTGGCTTGGCGATGCCGTGGTGGTAGAGGTAGCAGGTGGGTGAGGGTTGCAAATACATGGCATCGAGCGAGTGGTTCCCTCCATGGGGCAACGGCAGCGCCCAGCAACTGCCGGCTATGTCCCTTGGGCCTCATCCAGCACTAAGTGGTAGACGCTCGGGAAGCGCACCTCCATCTCGGCCTCATGAGCCTCGGCGCCTTCAACGACGAACACCTCGTCATTGCCGGGCTTTTGAACCACGTCCCAATCCTCGCTGTGTCCGATAGACAGATACCCGCGCACATAATCGGAGGGGCGCGCGTCCGCCGCCGCGAGTCGGAAGCCTCCACGCACCGTGCGCACGGTGCCGTACCTTGAGAAGAACTCTCTGGTGGTCGGACCGAACTGCTCAGGGAGGATGGCGGCCCCATCAGCATGTTCGACGAACAGCTTGCCTTTCTTCGCGATGAGGTCATCGACGATGCCGCGCGCTTGCTCAATGGAGACAGGCTTTGCCTCCGGCGGTGGCTGTACCAAAAAATTCAGCATGCCCATTCCCTTACAGAAAAAATTAGTGCAGCAGACCATACGCAGTATGGTGCCACAAAAAGACCCGCCCCATACCGCTAATGGTGTTCAGTTAAGCCGACACTCTCATCTGATGCGAAAAATGGGACGCGCTTGCGTCCAACCGCCCTGCGGCGCCAGCCCCTCTGCTAATCGAGTCGTCGACACGCTCGCAGCAGGGGGACTGGCGCCGCAGGTGCCTGTCCCCATTTTGAAACTTATTAACTTCGGCGGAAACTATGCCTTAACTGAACGGCATTGGTCCCACACCGCCCGTTTTACCAGTTGCGGCGTCACATATTCGGCGTCAGATGCGAGTAACTTACACAGCCATGAACTTGACCGGGCGCTCACACATCGACCACCAAGGCGTCGTTTTCGAGCGATGATCATAAATGCATTAACACGTCGGCGCATAAACAAAACGTGACAGACCGGCTTACAGATTCTTTGGGCCTGCGTTGCGGAGAAGCCAGAGGAGGCGTCACCGCGCGGCATGCCACGGCTGACATTTGAGCGACGGGCAGTCAACGGTGCCGAGAGTAAGGGCGTGCTTCAAACCGAAGAGAAGCCGTGGATGCTGATGCTCGAGGCGAGCTTATAGAGATTGGACGCGCCAGTTTTTGCGCCATACGCGTTCACCGCCATTCGTGTTTCCCAAGAATGCCGGGCAAAACCTCTTGCTTGCTCATCAAGCAACAAGCTCGTACACTGGGCCTTCTGAACGGCTGCAATCGGCTGGCGGCTGCCACTTACTCCTCTAGCGACCATCCGTGAGGGCTTTTCATTGGGATGAGCAGATCAATGCGAACAAAGCTTGCACTAGCTTTCTCGCTCGTCATCATTGGCTCGCTCTGGCTGGCCCTGCCGTATCTCTGGCTGCCGAGAGGCGCCTCAACGATAAGCCTTTTGTGGGCATCAGAGACGTTTCATCAGTGTTCACGAGACACGCCTGAAACTGATGGCGGATATTGGCTTCCCACTGCCTCTGACATCACTGAATTGGAATTTGAACTTCCTGCGATGCTCGACCTTCGTGACAGGCAGGCTAAAAAAGTCCCGCCCAAATTCGAGCAATTCCAACGACAATATATAGGCTTCACGAGGAATGGCCAGCGGCTCATTTACGCCAATTTTGCATCGATCTTTCGTGATGAACCGTGGAAAAGCTGGTCATTGTTCGAGAGGCCAACGATCGTATGCGACGGCGGTTCAAAATTCTGGGGTGTTGTGTACGACCCAAAGAACAAGCAATTTGAAGAGCCCGAATTCAACGGAGACGCTTGACCATAAGCGCTTGAGCGATGATGAATGATGCCAGAGGCGAAATGAGCTTAACCATCGAACCAGGCTCCAGGCGCGGTGTCGGTATTGAGGAGAGAATTTGAAATTCATGCTTGCATTGGTGCTATCTGGAGCGTTCTGCGTTGAGGCGAGCGCTTGCAGCTGTCCGAGCTTTTCTTTCGATGAGTTCGTCGACAACGCCGGCGAAATCTACCTTGCCAGGCTCAAGGAAGCCAAGCTTGTCGATACTGATCCCAAGCTTGCATGGCCGATCATCCATGCCCGGTTTGAAGTTCGGCAGACCTTGAAGGGCGCGCCGCATACTGGCGACATGACGCTCACGACGGGCCTGGGTGGCGGAGACTGCGGGGTCCCAATGTTAGTCGCCGCCACGTACATCATCTTTAAAAACGCGGGCGACACCGGCATCGGCGACTGCGACGGATCGCGCGCGCTGACCAGTTTGGAACAAACTGACACTGTGGCAAAAGTGCAGGCCGCAATGAAAAGGCGTCGAGCACATAAGGCGCTGAAATGACGCAGATTAAAGACGGATGCATTGTCGTCACCGGGATGTGTCATGGCCGTGATTCGGCTGGCTGCGTCGTAGGTCAATGTACGGCGCAGCCGTTGCCCATGGGTAGATCGTCTTGCGACCGTCGAGGTAGAAGGTACGCGCGTCCGTACGGCCATTGCCCCATTGCCAGGCTGATCAAGCAGTTTGATCGCCGCTAGTCCGCGCTGGAACCGGCCCGGCCCGTTTAGGCCCAGGACTCTCGCCCGGCGCATCCGACCGGGCCGGCAAGTAGCGCGCCCCTAGCTGCCCGGGTGCAGTATCACCTTGGTCCAGCCATGCTCGCGTCCGTCGAAGTGCTGGTAGGCGTCGGGCGCCTGTTCCAGGTTCAGTTCGTGGGAGACGATGAAGGACGGGTTGGCGCGGCCGGCGTGGATCAGGTCGCGCAGCTGGCGGTTGTAGGCCTTGACGTTGCACTGGCCGGTGGCGATGCGCTGGCCCTTGAACCAGCACATGCCCCAGGCGAATTCGATCACGCCTTTTTTCGCCAGTTCGTCAGGCGAGCCGGGGTCCTCTGGCACGAACACGCCAACGACGCCGATGCCGCCCGTGAATTTTACGGACTGGACCAGGTTGTTCATCGTCAGATTCGGGTGCTCATGGCGCTGTGGCAGGGGATCGTGGCACTGGTAGCCGACGCACTCGCAGCCGACGTCCGCGCCCTGGCCGTGGGTCAGCTCCATCACCTGCTGCACGGGATCGCCTTTCGAATAGTCGATGGCAATGGCGCCGATCGATTCGGCCAGCTTCAGCCGGTCCGGATGGCAATCGACCACCATCACCTTGCAAGCGCCCTTGATCATCGCCGAGTGCGCCGCCATCAGGCCGACCGGGCCGGACCCGTAAATGACGGCGGCGTCGCACGGTTTGAGCCCGGCCAGCTCGGTCGCATGCAAGCCGGTGGGGAAAATATCGGCGCACATGACATAGTCGGTTTGCTTCTCTTCTGCATCGGGCGGCAGCTTCAGGGCCATGAAATCGGCCCAGGGCACCCGCAGATATTCGGACTGGCCGCCCGGCCAGGGTCCCATGTCGGCAAACCCGAAGGCGCCGCCAGCGACACCGGGCTCGTTGGCGTTGAGGCAGTAGGCGGTCAGGCCCCGCTCGCAGTTGCGGCAGTGGCCGCAGCTGATATTGAATGGCAGGCAGACCCAGTCACCGCGCTTGAGCCGCTCCACCGCCGGTCCCACTTCCTGCACCACGCCCAGGTTTTCATGGCCGAAGATCCGGCCTTGTTCGAAATCGGTGCGGCCTTCGTACATATGCAGGTCGGAACCGCAAATATTGGTCGAGGTGATCTTGACGATGGCGTCGGTGGGCCGCTCGATCTTCGGATCCGGCACGTTTTCGACCGCGACCTGGCGCGGCCCTCGATACACGACTGCTTTCATGATCTACTCCTTTCTGTACCAGGAGTAGCTCGATCGCATCGCTGGGCGCATGAAGCATCCCGGTAGTATGTTGTTGTTAAAAATCCGCGGCCCGCAGCGCCCGCAGAACCATGGTCCGCTGCGAACTACGTTCAGCTTCGCGGGACCATCCAGCCAGTTTAGAGCCGGATCCTTGAATGGCAATGGAAGTCATTCAGCAGCAGGATGTTTGTGGCTGACGCGTTCGGCCGCACCGCGGGCCGGCAGCGGAAGCAAGTAGATAGTGCCTTGTCGTTGTTGCGTGATGTAAGTGCGGGGTCAGGCGCCGAGCGCCAGACCCCATGCACCTGCTGCACGCCATCGGCGGAGTTGGCAATTCTTTGCTGGTCTGGCTTGCCAGGGGCTCAGTTGAAGCCGTGCTGCTGCAGGATGGCCTTGCCCGTGGGACCGAGAACGAAGGCGACGAAGTGTTCGCCTGCAGCCGACCCGCGCGCCGCGCCGATACCGTAGGCGCTGCGCACATTGAGGGCGTCGGGAATCTGCAGCACGTTCAGGCCAGGCAGGGCACGCAACGTGCTGGCGGCGTTGGTGGAGTACATGATGTAGGCGTCGGCCTGCGCATTTTCAAAGGCTGTCACATACGGCGGCTTCTGGCCGGCGGGGACCGCGACTGCACCCGACAGCTTCAAGGCCTTGGCGTCGAGGCGCGTGAAGGCGCCGGGTCTGGCGTGGTCTATATTGCGGAAGAATTGCCAGGTATAGTCGCCCATCGGATCGGATCCGGGCGTCGAGGTGGCCAGCCGTACCGACGGCGCCAGCAGGGTGTCGACCAGCGAAGCTGCGTTCAGCGCCAGCCCCGGCCTGGACACCACGCACAGGGCATTGTGGGCAAAGACGACGGAGCGGGACAGGATGTGTTTCGCCGCCAGCGCTTCGGTATGGTCGGTCGAGGCGGACGCGAACACATCCACCTGCCGGCCCTGCTCGATCGACTCGCGCAGGGTGCCGGAAGGGCCATACGATGCGGCGATGGCGGCGCCGGATTGCCTGAGATAGGCGTCGCCCAGTGCCGTCATTGCCTCCTTCAGGCTGCCCGCTGCCAGCACCACGAGCCGGGGCGATTCAGCCGGCTCGGCGTGGATCGGCAGTGCGGCAGCGACTCCAAGCACGGCCATGGCAACTTTCTTCCTCATGCAGCTTCTCCTGGTCAGACGCGCTTCAGTCCTTCTTGCCAAAATAGGCCGCCACCGCATCCGCATTCCCGATCAGCTTGCCACCCATGAAGACCTGCGGCCAGGTCATCTGGCCGCTGACGGCGCGCAGGACGCGGG
>JBJMVV010000239.1:0-3159 GCA_045810505.1 Massilia sp. | reverse complement strand
GCAGCTGAAGGCCAAGCTGAAGGCCAAGCAACAACCGTAATAATTATTTATTTGATATCAAGGAGATAGCATGCAATCCAAACCCGTACTGACCCTGGAAGAGGCCAAGAAAATCGCCGCCGCCTGCGAAGCGGAAGCGAAGTCGAACAACTGGCCTGTGGTCATTTCCATCGTCGATGACGGCGGTCATTTGCTCTGGTTGCAGCGCATGGACGGCGTGGCGCCCATCTCGGCCTATATCGCCCCCGCCAAGGCCAAGACGGCCGCCCTGGGCCGCCGCGAAAGCAAGGTCTACGAAGACATGATCAACAACGGCCGCATGTCCTTCATGTCGGCGCCCGAAATCGAGGGCATGCTCGAGGGCGGCATCCCCATCGTCGTCGAAGGGCAGTACGTCGGCGCAGTCGGCGTGTCGGGCGTGAAGTCCGGCGAAGACGCGCAGATTGCCCGGGCCGGCATTGCCGCCCTGGGACTGTGATACGAAATTTGGATTGATCCTAGAAAAACTGTAGCATTATTTGCAGAAGGGGACTGGCGCCGCAGGTGCCTGTCCCCCTTTTGAATTCAAAAGCAGAAAGGCGTCAGGCCGGGCCGCGCTAGGCACCTTTGGCTCCAGACCCCGCATGGATCTCCGCACTTTCCGGCATGGAATCTGCCGCCCCGCTGCGCTCCAGCCACGCTTGCAGTTTCTCCATATCCCGCACCAAAATCTCGCTCCCCTCGATAAACCCGACCTGCACCACATTCTCCGAATCGCAAGTCAGCTTGTTGACGGTAGGCGAGAGTTCGACCATGCGGCCGTAAGCCTTGAAGGCCTTGGCCTGCCACGCGTGCAGGGCCGGATCGCGAAACCGGTTGTTTTCAAAGTAGATGGTGACGGTGCGGTCGGGGTTGCCAAAACCCACCATGCCGGAGCCATTGTTGAGCGCGCTAGCGACAGCCTCGCTGGCCTCCGGGTGGGGCACAAACACGGCCGCGCGTCCGCCCGGACGGGGCCGCTCCATGGGTGTATCGAATCCAAACGTTGTCATTGTCGGTTTCTCCTCTACGGCCACCGTGCCTGGTGCAAGCCAGGCCGGCAGCTCTCGTGAATCGCTTCAGTTCGGCCGGTAAAAGTTCCGTCGTGGATTGCCGAACAAGGCTGCTTGCGCTATAATTCGGAGGTTTAGCCATTCCACATCTACCGTAGCGACTACCCACCATCCCCTCATTCCCTGACGTCCATTCCCGAGTGAAACGGGCTCGCTGGTCGTCGGCCTGACGTGGCGCAGCTACGGTAACTTTATCAGGAGTTACCCTTGCCGCCATTTTTTTCTGGCCCTGCCGTCCCAGCCATCCTCGCGCTCGCTGACGGAACCATCTTCAAAGGCATTGCTATTGGCGCGGCCGGCCATACCACCGGCGAAGTCGTGTTCAATACGGCAATGACCGGCTATCAGGAAATCCTGACCGATCCCAGCTACTCCCGCCAGATCGTCACCCTGACCTACCCCCACGTGGGCAACTACGGCATCAATGCCGAAGACGTCGAAGCGTCGAAAATCCACGCCGCCGGCCTGATCATTCGCGATCTGCCGTTGCTGGCCTCGAATTTCCGCTCGACCCAGTCGCTGTCCGACTACCTGAAAAGCGAAAACATCGTCGCCATCGCCGGTATCGACACCCGCAAACTGACCCGCCTGCTGCGCGAGAAGGGCGCCCAGAGCGGCGCCATCGTCACCGGCACGCAGGGCAATGAGCCATCCGTGTCGCAGGCGCTGGACCTGGCCCGCTCCTTCCCTGGTCTGGCCGGCATGGACCTGGCCAAGGTGGTGTCGACCAAGACGGCCTACGAGTGGACCGAGTCGGAGTGGAAACTGGGCGAAGGCTACGGCAAGCAGGCCGACGCCAAATTCCACGTTGTTGCCTTTGACTACGGCGTCAAGCGCAACATCCTGCGCATGCTGGCCGAGCGGGGCTGCAAGATTACCGTGCTGCCCGCGCAGTCGAGCGCGGCCGATGCGTTGGCCTTGAATCCGGACGGCATCTTCCTCGCCAACGGTCCCGGGGACCCGGAACCGTGCGACTACGCAATTGCCGCTACAAAAGAGTTGATCGAGCGTGGCATCCCCACCTTCGGCATCTGCCTCGGTCACCAGATCATGGCGCTTGCCTCGGGCGCCAAAACGCTCAAAATGAAGTTCGGCCACCACGGCGCCAACCATCCCGTGCAGGACCTCGATTCGAAGCAAGTGCTGATTACGTCGCAGAACCACGGCTTTGCCGTTGATGCGGCCACCTTGCCGGCCAATTGCCGCGTGACGCACGTGTCGCTGTTCGATGGTTCGCTGCAGGGCTTTGCCCGTACCGACAAACCGGCATTCTGCTTCCAGGGTCACCCCGAAGCCTCGCCCGGCCCGAACGACGTCGCCTACCTGTTTGACCGCTTCATCAGCATGATGCAAGCGAAGTAAAGAAAGAACATATGCCAAAACGTAGTGATATCAAAAGCATCCTGATCATCGGCGCCGGCCCGATCATTATCGGCCAGGCGGTCGAATTCGATTACTCGGGCGCACAGGCGTGCAAGGCCCTGCGCGAAGAAGGCTACAAGGTCATTCTCGTCAACAGCAATCCGGCCACCATCATGACCGACCCGGAAACGGCGGACGTGACCTATATCGAGCCGATTACCTGGAAAGTCGTCGAGCGCATTATCGCCAAGGAGCGGCCCGACGCGATCCTGCCGACCATGGGCGGCCAGACGGCGCTGAACTGCGCGCTGGATCTGCACAATAACGGCGTGCTGGAAAAATATAACGTTGAACTGATCGGCGCTTCGCCGGAAGCGATCGACAAGGCCGAAGACCGCTCCAAGTTCAAGGCGGCGATGACGAAAATCGGCCTGGGTTCGGCCCGTTCGGGCGTGGCCCATTCGATGGACGAAGCCTGGGTGGTGCAGCGCGAAATGGGTTTTCCGACCATTATCCGTCCCTCGTTCACGATGGGCGGCACCGGCGGCGGTATTGCGTACAACGAAGAAGAATTCGAAACCATCTGCAAGCGCGGCCTGGAAGCGTCGCCCACCACGGAACTGCTGATTGAAGAATCGCTGATTGGCTGGAAAGAGTACGAGATGGAGGTCGTGCGCGACAAGGCCGACAACTGCATCATCATCTG
>JBJMVV010000238.1:0-6727 GCA_045810505.1 Massilia sp. | reverse complement strand
CTGGACCGGCAAGGTCGCGACCGCCGTCACCACTGAATACGTCAACGGCGTGCCGCAAACCCGGGTGGAAAAATTCCGCGCCTACGATTCCTACGCCGACAGCTTCAAGGACTACGCGAAAATGTTGGCAAGCAATCCACGTTACGAAAAAGTGCTGGCCAGCGCGGGTGATGCCAGCAAGTTTGCCCACGGCCTGCAAAAAGCCGGCTACGCCACCGATCCCCACTACGCCACAAAGCTCAGCAAGCTCATTAGCAACTCGCTCGGATAAGCGGCGCAAACGAGGGGAGACTGTGTTGTCTCTCCATCAAGTCAAGTTTTGCCCGATTGCGCCGTTAATAGTGCATCGTGGTTCAGGAAAGTATCAATATCATGGCTGGAGATCTTCTCAATATTGGCAAGACCGGACTGTACGCCGCCCAGGCAGGCCTCGCCACGACAGGCCACAATATCTCCAATGCCAGCGTGCCGGGCTACAGCCGCCAGACCATCATCCAGGCCACCACCATGCCCCAGAACATGGGCTATGGTTTTATCGGCAACGGTACCCAGATCACCGATATCAAGCGTTTTTCCGATGCCTTCCTGAACACCCAGGTGCGCAGCGCCCAGGCGGCCAGCAGCGCGCTGGAGTCCTACGGCACCCAGATCGGCCAGATCGACAATATGCTGGCCGACAGCACCAGCGGCCTGTCGCCGGCGCTGCAGGATTTTTTCAAGGCCGTGCAGGATGTCAGCGCCGCGGCCGGCTCGACCCCGTCGCGCCAGGCTTTTCTATCGGGCGCCGATGCGCTGGCGGCGCGGTTCCAGAGCATGAACCAGCAGCTCGACGGCATCCGCACGGGCGTGAACACCCAGATCGCTTCGAACGTTGCTGAAATCAATTCCTACGCTGGCCAGATCGCCCAGCTGAACGACCAGATCGGCGCGCTGTCAAGCTCGGGCCACCTGCCCAACGACCTGTTGGACGCGCGCGACCAATTGGTGCTGGAATTGAACAAGCACGTCAAAGCCACCGCCACGCCCGGTGAAAACAACAGCCTGACCGTAACCATCGGCACCGGCCAGCCGCTGGTGGTGAGCAACCGTTCCTACAAGCTCGAGGTGGTCAACTCGCCCTCCGATCCGAGCCGTTCGGTGGTGGCGTATTCATCGGGCGCGGTTACCACCATCATGCCGGACAAGGTGCTCGCTGGCGGCGAACTGGGCGGCTTGCTTGATTTCCGCAGCAACACGCTTGACGGCGCCCAGAACGCGCTGGGCCGCGTCGCCATCAGCCTCGCAGCCGCCTTCAACGGCCAGCAGGCGCTGGGCCAGACGGCCAGCGGCCAGATGGGCGGCCCGCTGTTTTCCTCGCCGCAGCCCCTGGTGCTGGGCAATCTCAATCCCATCGCCGATCCCCTCGCTCCCACCAGCGTGGGCGTGACGATCAAGGACGCCACCAAGCTTACCACCAGCGACTACAACGTCGACTACGATGCCGCCAACGGCAACTTCGTTGTCACGCGCCTGTCCGACAAGCAGAAAACCGTCTTGCCGGCCTATACCCAGCCCGGTCCCCAATCGGCCGACGTCGACGGGCTGACCTTCACCATGGGCGGCAAACCGATGACGGGCGACAGCATCGGGGTGCGCCCGACCGTCAATGGCGCCGGCGAATTCAAGCTGCTCACCCACGACACCGCCGCCATCGCCGCCGCCGCGCCTGTCATCATGGGCGTGGGCGCCGCCAACAAGGGCAATGCCAAGCCGTCCGACGCCGTCGTCGACAGCAGCTTTCCCGGCAAGGCGTCGACCTTCGCGCCCGCCACTTTGACCTACCAGGTCAACACCAACGAACTGACCGGTTTCACGGCCGGGCAGGTGGTGACGATCAAGACCGCCGCCGGCTCGACCAGTTACACGGCCGGCACCGATCCGATTCCCTACGTGGCCGGCGCGACCTACAGCTTCGATGGCGTCTCCACCAGTTTTTCCGGCACGCCTATCGATGGCGACACCTTCAGCATCAAGCGCACCGCGCCGGGCGGCAACGACAACCGCAATATGGTCCTGATGGGCCAGGTGCAATCGCAAAAGCTGCTCGACGGCGGCGCCACCACCCTGCAGGGGGCGTTTGCCCAGTTGGTCAGCACGGTCGGTAACAAGGCGCGCGAAGTGCAGGTCACCGGCGCCGCCGCCAACACCTCGCTGGCCGCAGCCACGGCCAGCCAGCAGAGCGTGTCGGGCGTCAATCTCGATGAAGAGGCCGCCAGCCTGCTCAAGTACCAGCAGGCCTACCAGGCCGCCGGCAAAGTGATGCAGATTGCCAGCACCCTGTTCGACACCCTGTTGGGCCTGGGTCACTAATAAAGGAACATCATGCGTATCAGCACCAGCTCCCTCTACGCCACTTCGACGGCCCAGCTCGGCACTTTGCAGACCCAGCTGGCCCGCACGCAGATGCAGCTGTCCACCAACAAGCGCATGCTGGCGCCATCGGACGATCCGATCGCCTCCGCGCGCGCGCTGGAAGTGACGCAATCGCAGTCCATCAACGCCCAGTTCGCCACCAACCGCGCCAATGCGCGCTCCTCGCTGTCGCAGGAAGAAGTGTCGCTCTCGGCCGTGCAGTCGCTGATCCAGGATGTGCAGGGCATCGCCGTGGCCGCCGGCAGTGGCGCCAACGCCGCCGCCGACCGCGCCACCTACGCCAATGAATTGCAGGGTCGCCTCGATGACCTGATTGCCCTGGCCAACAGCTCCGACGGCAATGGCGGCTACGTGTTTTCCGGCTACCAGTCGTCCAGCCCGCCGTTCGTGAAAAACGGCGCGTCGGTCGATTACAACGGTGACGACGGCCAGGTGTCCCTGCAGGTGGGCGGCGCCAGAAACGTGACGACCAATGACGCCGGCAGCGCCGTGTTCAACGGCATTGCCACCGCCAACGGCACCTTCGCCACCGCCGCCAACGGCGCCAACAAGGGCACCGGCGTGATCAGCACCGGCAGTGTGGTCGATCCCAGCGCGCTGACCGGCCACAAATATGCGCTTGACTTCGCCGTCGCGTCCACCGGCGTGACCAGCTACAGCATCACCGACAACACCACAGTGCCACCCACTGCCATTGCCAGCAACGTCAATTACGTGGCAGGGCAGGCCATCACCGTGGCCGGCATGCAGTTCGATGTGAAAGGCACGCCGGGCGACGGCGACCAGTTCACGGTGCAGCCGAGCGATCGCCAGTCCCTGTTCACCACCGTGAGCAAACTGATCGACACCCTGCGCGCCCCCGTCGCCAACGACAAGGACAAAGCCACGCTCGACAAGGGTCTGCAGGACGCCATCGGCAACCTCGGCCTGGGCCTCGACAACGTCCTGGCCGTGCGCGCCTCGGTCGGCACCCGCTTGAAGGAACTCGACACCCTCGACTCCACCGGCAGCGACGCCGACCTGCAATACGCCGCTACCCTGTCGGGCCTGCAAGACCTCGACATCGTCCAGGCCATCTCGCAGTTTTCGCAGCAGACCCAGACTTTGCAGGCCGCGCAGAAGACCTTCAATTCGATGGCGGGGTTGTCGCTGTTTAATTACATCAGCTAATTTTTACGCGGCGCAAAAAGCAACGGGGACTGGCCCTGCGGGCCTGTCCCCATTTTTCCGGCACCACTCAGGCAAGCGCTTGCCACTAATTCCTGCCACAAGCTCATACTTGATTGGTACAGGAAAAATGGGGACAGGCCTGCAAGGCCAGTCCCCGACTGCATTTTAGAACTCCTCCCAATCATCCGTTCCAGAAGTCACCGCCAGCGCCTTGCGCTGCGGCGCTGCTGCAAGCACGGGCTTCTTCGCTTTCACGACCGGCGCCTTCACTTGCACCGGCGCCTGCTGATCGAGCTTGAAGATGCTGACCACTTCGGCCAGCGCCGCCGCCTGCTCCTGCATCGCGCCGGCCGCCGCGGCAGCTTCTTCGACCAAAGCTGCGTTTTGCTGGGTCACTTCGTCCATCTGGGTGATGGCCGTGTTGACCTGCTCGATGCCGGCCGTCTGCTCGGCGCTGGCCGAGGCGATTTCGGACATGATGCTGGCCACGCGGGCAATCGACTGGACGATTTCCGTCATCGTCACGCCGGCCTGGTCGACCAGCTTGCCGCCGGCATCGACCTTGCTGACGGAGTCGTCGATCAGCTGCTTGATTTCCTTCGCCGCCGCTGCCGAGCGCTGGGCCAGGTTGCGCACTTCCGAGGCGACCACGGCAAAGCCGCGGCCCTGTTCACCCGCACGGGCCGCTTCGACGGCGGCGTTCAGGGCCAGGATATTGGTCTGGAAGGCGATGCCGTCGATCACGCCGATGATGTCGACGATCTTGCGCGAGGAATCGTTGATCGAAGCCATGGTGCCGACCACTTCAGCCACCACCGCGCCGCCCCGCTGGGCCACTTCCGAGGCCGACACGGCAAGGCCGTTGGCCTGGCGTGCGTTGTCCGCGTTCTGCTTGACGGTGCTGGTCAGTTCTTCCATCGACGAGGCGGTCTCTTCCAGCGAGCTGGCCTGCTCTTCGGTACGCGACGACAGGTCCAGGTTGCCCACCGCGATCTGGTTCGAGGCGGTGGCGATGGTATCGGTGCCGGTGCGCACCTGGCCAACGATGCCGACCAGGGCCGTGCGCATGGTTTCCATGGCGTGCAGCAGGCTGCCCGTGTCGCCCTCGCGCAGGGTGATCTGGCGCGACAGTTCGCCGCCGGCGATGGCGCCGGCCATCTCGGCCGCGTAGGCCGGTTCGCCGCCCAGTTGACGGGTCAGGCTGCGGGTGATCCACAGGCCGATGCCGATGCCGGCAGCCAGGCTGAGTCCGACCAGCACCAGCATGGCCACGCGGCTTTCAGCGTAGGCCATGGACGACTCCGCGGAGGCAGCGGCTGCTATTTTTTCCTTGTTCGCGCTGATTTCAGACAGCTTGTCGTCCACATAATTGGCTTTCTGGACGAGCGGCCCGAACGCCAGATCGATTGCGTTATTCTTCGCTTCAGCGCTGGGGTCGTTGAGCATGGAAGTCAGCTTGCTGCGAACGGCGTCGTACTCCACCATACCGCGGTCGAGTTCGACAAACATCGCCTTGGCGGCATCGGAGCGGTACAGGGGACGGGCCACGGCAAGCTGCTCATCAAACGTTTTCCTTGCCTTGTCGGCGATGCCGGCAAATTTGTGGCGTTCATCTTCGTTGCGCGCCAACATCTGGTTGCGCACTGCGCGGGCGATGTAAATGAGATTGATGTTGGCTTCTTTGGTGGCAGACAGGCCCAGCAAATCCTGCTGGTAGGCGCGCTCGGCCTGCGCATTCATCGATGACATATTGTAGATGCCGATGCCGGCGACCACTGCGCCCATCAGTACAACCAGCACGAAACCGGCCAGCAGGCGCGCGCGCACGGTCAGGTTATTTAACATTCGGTTCTCCATTGCTACATTTATAGGTTGGCCGCGCGCACGCCGGGGGAGCGCGTGCGGCCTGTTAAGTGGGGGTAATGCCGTTTGCGCACGAATAGATAGCGCCCGTCATTGAAGGCGACATGAACAAGTACGGGAATCGGTTGGCGTGGGCGCAGGAAGCGCGGTCTGTACGCTGACAGAACGTCAGCGGGGTTTGAGATGACGTGGCTAAAGGTTAAATCGAAGAAACAAAAAATCAAATAGACGATTGATAATTCACACTAACAAAGGCAAGCAATGATGCGATTTGTTGTTTTTCGTTATCATTTGCATGATTTGTTGACCATACATTGCGGGCGGCTTTTCAGCTGCCTTTTTTGGCGCGCGCAAACACCGGTCCCCACAGCGGATGGCTGTGTTCGCCTGGCCCGAGGTCAAAGTTCGGATCGAGCTTCAGGGCCTTGTCGAAAGCCTGGCGGCAGGGCGCGGGACGGTTGGTGACGCAGTAGCTGAAGGCGGTGTATTTGAGCGCCGTCAACCGCGTCGCCAGCGGCTCGGCGGGCACGTCGGCGGCGGCCAGGCGGCGGATGGCGCCGTTGAAATCGCCTTCGTCATACAGCTTGATACCCTCGCGCAAGGCAAGTGGATGGCGGGCCAGGTTGGCGCTGGCGCCATTGCTCTGGGCCAGCACCTCTTCGGCGCGCTTGCCGGAATTGGGACCGGCCGGGCTGTCATAGCCCAGTGCCGCGCAGCCCGCCAGCGCGAGCATGGTCAGGGAAAGGACGGGCAGGCGGGCGCGTTCAATGAAATGCATGTTCGATCCTGGTGGTGTTGTCCTTGCCCGGCCGCACGTTGATGGTCCGGCTGTGGAAGTCCGGATTGTCGATGCGAATGGTGTGCTCGCCCGTCAAGGTCAGCGATTTGAGGGGTGGGCTGATGCCGCGCTTGACGCCGTCGACATACACGGTGCCCCAGGGCTTGATGATGAGTTTATAGGTGGCTGTGGCCGGCCCCGCTGCCACAGCTGGCGCGGTCCCGGCGCTGGTGGCGGCGGCCGCCGGTTCAGGCGCGGGCGCTGGCAGCGGCGCGGCTTCGACAGCGGGCTCTGGTTCCATGCTTGCCGCCGCCGACGCCGGCAGGGGCGCCGCGTCCGCAACGGCGGGGACAGGAGCGGGAGCGGCCGTCGACGCCAGCACGCTTTCCGCACCGGCCTGGCGGCCATGCTGGTACAGGCCGTAACCGGCCGCGGCGAGCAGGGCGATTGCGACGCTGCCCAGCACCCAGCGCGAGGCGCGTGCTGGCGGGGCTGATGACAAGG
>JBJMVV010000237.1:0-10374 GCA_045810505.1 Massilia sp. | reverse complement strand
TTCGATGAATTCCCATTCGCTCATGGCCTGCTCGGGAAAATGCAGATAGCTCGAAGGATTTTCCAGCAGAATGGCGCGGCCCAGGGCTGCCTGCGCCATCTCGATGTTGGCGCAGACAATGTCGAGCGCCTCCGTGGTGTAGGGCAGGGGCAGCAGGTCATGGGAGTTGAAATCGCCGATGCGCGACCAGCTCAGGTGGTCGGACACGAACAGGGGATCGATCTCGTCAACCAGCGCGCGCAGGCGCTCCAGGTAGTCGCCACGGGGACCGTCGGCCGAGCCGATCGACAGCGAAACGCCATGCAGGGCCACCGGGTGACGCTGTCTTACCTGGCGCAGGATGTGGCGGGGCTGGCCGCCATCGACCATGAAATTTTCTGAAATGACTTCAACGAAATCGACGGCGACGGGCCGCTCGGCGTCGAGGAAGTCCTGGTAGTGTTCGCGGCGCAGGCCAAGGCCGTAGCCGGAAAAAGTGGGGGGCGGTGCAACAGCCGGCATGGCGGGCCTCGCTTTAAAAAGGGTGGGACAACTTTGAATCAGGCAAGAATGCCGCCCGTCCCGCTTGCGGGCGGACGGCAAAAAACGCTTACGATTTTTCAGTCAGCGTGCCGCCGAGCGCCTTGCACTCGGTCGGGGTCTTGACCAGCACGCCCTGGCCCTTGCAATCGTTGAGGCCCTTGCAATCGTTCTTGGCGGTGGCGCACAGGCTTTCACCCTTGCAGCTGTTGATGCCGTAGCAGCGGCCTGGCTGCTCCTTGTCGGCGGCGAAGGCCGGGCTGGCAACGCCCAGGCTGGAGAGCGCCGAAATGGCGAGCATGGCGGCGGCGCCGGCGAGGCTGAAACGGGAAGATACGGACGAGGTCATACAGTTCTCCTGAAGATATGGCTTTACTACGTTGGGCTTTACTACAATGGTTTTACTACATGGGTTTTACTGCTGAAAGTGACGCGCCAGTCCAGGTCGAGACCGACCGGCGCGCCGGTGAAACACTTAAAGATTGTCGATGGCAGCCTGCTCGATCACGCGGGCCACTTCTTCCGGCCGCGACACGTGCACGGCATGGCTGCCGGCAATTTCGGTGACCTTGGCGTGGGCCCGGCTGTACATCATTCGCTGGGTGTCGGGATTGAGCACCCGGTCGGCGGTGGCGACGACGGCGTAGTTGGGCTTGTGGTGCCACTCGGCAGCGTGCGCCGAGCTGCCCATGAACAGCTGGGTCACCGGGGTCTGGCTGGCGCCGAGGAAGTTGGCCCGGTTCGAACTCAGGTCGGCGCCGAAATCCTCGCGCCAGTGGGCCCGGTCGGCCCAGTAGGTGCCGGCCCAGTCGGGTTTGATCGAGCTGGCGGCCGCAGGCAGCGCGCGCATCAGCTGGAGCGGGTTTTCACCCACTTCCGGCACCAGCGCAGCCACATACACCAGGGCCGCGACCTTGCCGCCGTCACCGGCGTGGCTGATTACCGCGCCGCCGATGCCGTTACCGACCAGTACCACTTTGCCCACTTGCTGGAACAGGGCGCGGCGGGTCAGCGCCACATCGTCGTCCAGCGAAACGTGGGTGGCGGGCACGACAGTGACGTTGTAGCCCTTGTTGTAAAGAATGTCGTGCACCACGTGCCAGGTCGAGCCGTCAATGAAAGCGCCCGGGACAATGACGATGTTCTTTTTGGCGGTGAGCACTGGCGCTGCCTGCGCGCCGGTGGCGGCCGCCATCACGGCCAACACCGCACTCGACAGGACGGCCGTGTTGGCCAGGCGGGAAATTGTCGCCCGCATCATTTGGTCGCCGTCAGCGAGCCGAAGCCCTTGGGTGTCTTGATGGTGGTGCACGTGCCTTTTTCCACCAGGGTCCAGGCATCGCCCTGGTAGTCGACCTTCGACGTCGCGGCGCAGCTGGTGCCGGCGCCGGCGGCGCAGTCGTTCTGGCCGGCGAGCGAGACGCCGTAGCATTTTTCCATCGGTTTCTTGGCCGCATCGGCGGCGTGGGCGCCGCTGGCGAACAGGGAGAGGGCGAGGGTGGCGGCGAGGGCGCCGAGTTGGGTTTTCATGGTGAACTCCGAATGTGAACATACTGCCGGTTAAGGGACTTCAATCGCATGCGTGCTTTTGCGATGTGTTCCATTAGACCGGAGCCATGTGTCGGGGATGTCGCTTCAACATGTTGGATGCCGCCGATTTTGTGTCAGGGCTCACTTTTGCTACACAGCGATACATTAGGCGCATTAGCCGTTGGCTATGGATGAGTCTGGTCTTACTGGCGGACTCATGCGTAGCAGCAGCCGAGCCCGTCAGTTCGGCTTTTTCAACAGCCAGCGGGTAAAGCGCAGCGAAGCGATGCCAAGCGATGCGAAGAGGAAAGGGCCGGCGGGCAAGGCTCAGCCGGCGTGCTCGATCAGCTCGACGGCGACCGTCAACAGATAGCCTTCGCCCCGCACGGTGCGGATGTGGCGGGGCGCGCGGCTGGTGTCGCCGAGGCGCTGGCGCAGGCGGCCGACCAGCAGGTCGATGGAGCGGGCAAAGGGGGCGGCGTGGCCTGGCTTGGCGGCGTGGCTGCCCTCGTGCACCAGGGCCAGCAGCTCGTCGCGGTTCAGGACGCGCTGGGGATGATCGAGAAAAGCGCGCAGCAGGCGATATTCTGTGCCGGCGAGCGCTGCGCCGTCGGCGGCCGCGGCAGCGCCTTGATCGCGATGCAACTGGTGCCTGGCCAGGTCGAGCCGCCAGTGGCCGAAGCGCAACTGGGCAGCGGGTGGCGCAGGCTGCATATTGGGCGGCAGCATGCGGGTGCGGCGCAGCACGGCGCGCACGCGCGCCAGCAATTCGCGCGGGGCGTAGGGTTTGCCCTGGAAATCGTCGGCGCCCAGTTCCAGGCCGAGGATGCGGTCGCCCTCGTCGGCGTGCTCGCCCAGCAGGATGACGGGGATGGCGTGATGGGCGCTGGCGCGCAGTTCGCGGTAGAGCTTGAAATCGAGGCCGCCGCGCGCGCTGACATCGAGCACGCACAGATCGGGCGGGCGCGATTTGAAGGCCGCCCGCAAGGCGCGCATGCCGGACGGCCGCTCGATCACGGTGGTGGCGATGGATTGCTGCGCCAGGTAGGCGCAGAGCTGTTCGCGGCTGGCCCGGTCGTGCTCGACGATCAGCAGGTGTTCCGTCTCAGTCATCGGCCAAACCATCGGCCAAACGCATCGCAAAACGCATCGCGAAACTCATCGGCCAAACTCATCGGCCAGACTCATCGTCCAGACGCATCGCGGCGATGCCAGCGGCACGCCCCGCATTCCGGCCGCAATAATGCATCAGCCGGACTTTCCAGTGCGCCGCGCCGCGGCGGTCGAATCGATCAGGTTGTTGCGTAGCTTGACGATGGCCTCGCGCACGCGCGGCATCTCTTCCGGGGTCAGGCGGGTATGCGCGATCACGTTCTTGCCAAGCGCGCTCTGGCGCAGGCGGTGGCCGGCCTCGGTCAGGCTGAGCAGCACCTGGCGCTCGTCGCTCTCGGCGCGCCGGCGCCGCACATAGCCCATTGCTTCGAGTTTCTTGAGGATGGGGGTGAGCGTGTTCGATTCCAGAAACAGCTTCTCGCCCAGCGCCGTGACGGTCTGCTCGCCGCCTTCCCACAAGGCAATGACGACGATGTACTGGGTGTAGGTCAGGCCCAGCTCATCGAGGATGGGCTTGTAGGCCTTGCCCAGCGCCAGGTTGGCCGAGTACACCGCAAAGCAGAGATACTCGGACAGCGGGGTGATGCCGGGATCTCCCGGCTGGACTCTGGCGCTCGGTTTCATGCTGGCTCTCCTGGCGGGAACGATGGCGACAGGCGATTATATATCGAACGCGATCTATTCCACTCAGGCCGCGGCCGGGGCGTGGGTTGCGGCGGCGCTGCGGCGCGCCACGGTGGCGATGCGCCGCGCCGCCAGCCAGGCAATCACGAAGGCCAGGGCCACCAGGGCGCCCGCCATCAGGCCCAGCTGGTGCGGATCGAACAGGGCGATGCCGGTGGCGCCCAGCACGCCGGCGGTCGACACGCCCACATACAGGAAGGCCGAGTTCAGGCCCAGCAACAGCGGCGCCGCGGCCGGAGCCAGGCTGATCAGGCGATGCTGCTGCGGCACCAGCAGGCCCCAGCCGCACACGCCCCACACCACGATGGCGACGATGGCGCTCCAGAGCTGCGCCGAGGACCAGGGCGTCAGCGCGAAATTAACGGCGGCAACGAGCAGCGCGAGCTGGATGATGCGCCCGCTGCCGTAGCGGTCGGTCAGCTTGCCAGCGACCAAGTTGCCAATCGTGGCGGCGACGCCCCAGATCAGCAACAGGCCGGCCAGCACGCTCGAACTGCCGCCGGTGACCCGGTCGAAAATCACGCCCACATAGGTGTAGACGGAGAAGGCGCCGGCATAGGCCGCCAGGGTCGTCAGCAGGGTCAGTGCAACGCGGCTGTCGGCCAGGGGCGCAAGGCGCTGGCGCAGGGTCGCGGCGGGCAGGGCGGGGATGGCCGGCAAGCTCCACCAGACGGCCAGGCCGGCGATGGTGCCGACGGCGCTGACGAACCACATGGTGGCGCGCCAGTCGCCGAAGCCGGCAATCAGGGTGCCGAGCGGCGCGCCCAGGGCGGTCGCGCTGGACAGGCCGGCGATCACGATGGCGAGCGCGGCGGCGCGTTTTTCAGGCGGCACCAGCGAGGCGCCGGTCGCGGTGGCGGTGGGGCTGTACATGGCCGCGCCAAGGCCGGCAATTACGCGGCTGGCCAGCACCCAGCCAATGCCGGGGGCCAGCGCCGTGATGGCGTTGCCGATCACGAAAATGACGAGGCCAGCCAGCAAGAGCCGGCGCCGCGGCCAGTGGGCCAGCAAGGCGGCGACGGTGGGCGAGAGCAGCGCGTAGCTAAGCGCGTAGAGCGTGACCATTTGCCCGGCCAGGGGAATCGACACCCCCAGCGAATGGGCCACTTGCGGCAGGATGCCGGCGACGACAAAACTGTCGGTGCCGACGGCAAACATGCCAGCGGCCAATACGAGTAAACGACGGTCCATGAAGAACTCCTGATCAATCTGGATCGGATGCGATCCTCTTAGATGTCAAGAATAATTTATAGCCCGCTGCTGGTCAAGAAGAATCGCATGCGATTTAGTTCGCTGCCGCGGCCCTGGCGGCAGCCCTGACCGAGATCGCCAGCGCGCCGAGGGCGGCCAGGACCAGCACGATCGAGGTGGCCAGTAAGGGCGCAAAGCCGAAGCGGGAATACACCTCCCCGCCAATCCATGAGCCTGCGGCAATGCCCGAAAACATGAACGAAACCGTGAAAGCCAGGGCGATGCCCCGCATGGCAGGTTCAAGTTCGACAATTCGGCGCTGTTGGGACGGCCACACGATGTCGCTGATGAAAGGCCAGGCGACCAGTACCGCCAGCAGGATGGTCGTCGAGACTGGCAGCATCAAAAGGGCGGCGAACACGGCGACGATGCCGAGCATGGCGGCGCGCAGCAGGGTGACGGCGCTGTAGCGGCTGGCGGCGCGGCGCACGAAGAGGTTGCCGATCAGGCCGGCCGCGCCATACACCAGCAGCGCAAGCGAGATGGTGGCGGGGCTGGCGGCGTAGACGTCACGCATGAACGGGGTGAGCATGCCGTAGGTGGCGAACACGCCGGCGGCAAACAGGAAAATGACGGACAGCGCGCTGATGGTGGGACCGCGGCTGAGCAAGGCGCCGACCTGGGCGGGGCTGACTTTCTGGCCCGGCACGGTGTCCTTGACGAACAGCACGATCAGCGCGGCGGTGGCGGCGATCAGGCCGGCCAGGGCGACGAACAGCAGGCGCGGACCGACCAGCAGGGAAATTTCCGCGCACAGGGGCACCCCGACCACGGAAGCGATCGACAGGCCCATGATCACGATGGCCAGCGCGGCGCCCTGTTGCTGGGGTTTGACGATGCTCGAACCGAGCGCAGAGAGCACTGGGCCGATCAGGCCGGCGCCCAGGCCCATCAGCACGCGGGCCAGCAGCAAGGTGGCGAAATTGGGCGCCGCGGCAAACAGCAGGGCACTGCCGGCCAGGATGCCCAGTCCCGTCAGGATCTGCGTGCGCCGCACCAAGTGACCGACCAGCATTTGCAGCAGCGGCGCGGAGATGGCGAAAGTGGCGCCGAAAGCGGTGAGCAGCAGGGCGCTTTGCGTCGTGCTCAAGTGCCATTCGCGGCCGATGGCGGCGAAGCTGCCCACGACAGAAAAGGCCGTCGTGGCCTGGGCGAACATTGCCAGGCTGAGAAGTACGAGTACCGTGAGAATCGGCCGCGCAATAGC
The DNA here is from genome assembly GCA_045810505.1 of Massilia sp. GTDB lineage: Bacteria > Pseudomonadota > Gammaproteobacteria > Burkholderiales > Burkholderiaceae_D > JAFCUW01. The sequence continues at coordinate 4,070 of JBJMVV010000237.1, read as the reverse complement.
TTCCGGTGCGCTTGCCGCCGCGGCGGGCCGGACGTTGAGGGTGGTGGATGACATGGGATGCTCCAGGCAGTTGGATAGAAAAGAAAATACTGAACCGATTGGTTCAATATAATTCACAAGCGACGCGTGCGCAAGCTTTTTTGAACCAAATGGTTTAAAATAAGTGATCGCGCAGCGGGGGGCTTATGGGACGCAGGAAATTATTTAATCGGGATCAGGTGCTGGACAAGGCGCTGCCCGTGTTCTGGCAGAACGGCTATGCCCACACGACGGTGCAGGATCTGGAATTGGCAACCGGAGTCAACAAGTCCGGCCTGTATGGCGAGTTCAGCGGCAAAGAAGATTTATTTTTGTCCAGCCTGTTGTACTACATGGCGAACCGGGGCGGCGCCGAGCGGCTGTTGCGAGAGCCGCTGGGCTGGGACAATGTGCAAAGCTTTCTGGAACTGAGCCTGACCCGCCCCTACGGGCAGCGCGGCTGCTTCGTTGTCAACTCCCTGCGCGAGGTGGCGGTGCTGCCGGCGCAGGCGGCGAACTTGCTGAACCACAGCCGGGAGCGCCTGACTGAACTACTGGAACTCAACCTGGCTGCGGCAACCACCCGCCTGCCGCCCGCCGCCCTGGCGGCGCTGGCCCTGACTTTTTATACGGGGCTGTCGATGGAGCAAAATGTCGCGACCACAAGCGAAGCAGGCCAGGAGCGCATTGCCAGCTTCATGGCCCTGTTGCGCGCTGCATGAAAAACCTGGCCGGTGGGCGCCGCCGCCCTCCCTGCAACGCTTATTTTTTAACCTTGCGGTCGAGGAAGTCGTGCATCAGCCTGGCGATCTGGTCGCCATCTTCTTCCAGCGCGAAGTGTCCCGTATCGAGCATGTGCAGCTCCGCTTTCGGCAGATCGCGCAGGTAGGGCGTGGCGCCGGCGCCAGGGAAAATCTTGTCCTTGGTGCCCCAGACTATCAGCATGGGCGGCTGGTGTTTGCGGAAGTATTCCTGCCATTCAGGATAATGGCCGGGGTTGCTGCCGTAGCTGTAGAACAGGGCCAGCTGGATATCCTTGTTGCCAGGCCGGTCCATATACGCCTGGTCGAGCACCCGCGAGTCGGGGCTGACGTGGGTGGCCGGGTCGCGGTAGCCCTCGGTATATTGCCAGGTGGTGGCGCCATATTCAAAGGTAGGGCTCAGCGCGTTACCGTTCGCCTCGGTCCGGTCTTTCCAGTAGACCTTCAGCGGGGCCCAGAATGGATTGTCGAGGCCCTCGTCGTAGGCGTTGCCGTTTTGCACGACGATGGCGCTGACCCGCTCGGGGTGGGCGGCCGCCAGGCGGAATCCCACCGGTGCGCCATAGTCCTGCACGTACAGGGCGTATTTGGACAGGCCCAGTTGCGCGGTGAACTTGTCGACCACCCTGGCATAGTTGTCGAAGCTGTATTCGAACTTGTCCATGGGCGGCTGATCGCTCTGGCCGTAGCCGGGATAATCGGGCGCGATCACGTGGTATTTGTCGGCCAGCTTCGGTATCAGCTCGCGGAACATGTGCGACGAGGTGGGAAAGTCATGCAGCAGCAACACGGTGGGCGCGTTTTTCGGCCCCGCTTCACGGTAGAACACCTTGACGCCATCGATGGTGACGGTGTGATAGTCGACGGCGGTGATGGGCCTGGCCGGCTTGGTGTTGGCAGGCACGTTGGGCTGGTCGGCAAAGGCGGCCGGCGTGGCAGCGAATGTGATCGCGAACCCCAGTGCGGCAGCGCTGGCAAACTGGGTCAAACGTCGGACATGGCGGGTTGTAGCGTTCATGGCATTACCTCTCTTGATGTGTGGAATGATGGTGTCATTGATCGTCTGACCGCGTGTCGTCTGGCGGCCTGTGTTGTGAAGCGGACAGGTCAAGTGTTGCCGAATGCTTCATTCGTGAGAACCTGTCTTGGCTCAATGATCTATTCCATCTACCGGAACAATTTGAGAGATAGCCTGCGTAGCGCTTGCCGAGGCAAACGGCGTTTTTTGCCCTGGCTGGATGCAGCGTGCTCATGCATATTTAAGGCTCGAAGCGCCATGAAAAACGGCCCGTCGATGCAGGACGGGCCGTTTGATTGCGGAAAATACGCGGCAGCGCGGGTTCAGGCCGGCGGTGGGCCGTTCTCGACGAAAGCGGGCAGCTGGCGCAGGCGCGCCATCACGGCGGCAATGGTGGGCCATGCCTCCAGCCCCATCCCCGCTTTCTGCGCATTGATCGCTTGGGGATACAGAAAGATATCAGCCAGGCCGGGCGCGGCGCCGCTGGCAAACGCGCCGCCATGCTGGCGCGCCAACAGTCCCTCGGCGGCATTGAATCCTTCCGTGATCCAGTGGCGGCGCCAGGCCGGCATGGTAGTGGCGTCGCTGCCGGGCAGCCGGTTCACGTAGTCGGCGATGCGAAAGGTCAGCAGCGGGTGGGTCTCGGCTGCAATCACCAGTGCGATGGCGCGCACGTGGGCGGCGGCTTCCAGATTCTCGGGCAACAGCGGAGGGGTGGGAAAGCGCCGTTCGAGATATTCGATGATGGCCAGCGACTGGGTCAGCAGCGCGCCATCCTCGGTCAGCAGGGCGGGCACCAGCCCCTGTGGATTGATGCGCAGATAGGCGTCACCGTGGTTCTCTGCGCCTGGACCGATGGACACGGCCAGCTTTTCTGCGGACTGACCCTTCAAGGCGAGCGCAATACGCACCCGCGCACAAGCTGAGGAAGCGGCATTGTCGTACAGTTTCATGGCTGTCCAATCGAGTTTAGTTGAGGGAATCGTGCTCAAGGCAGGGTAGCAGATAATGCCGGGTTTGCCACGGCGCGGCTGCCGGGCTTGCATCAGGCTTGCAGCAAGCTTGCCGCCCAGTCGCTGAACACCTTGATGCGCGGGTTGTGGCGCCGGCTGGGCAAGTACGCCAGGTAGATCTGCAGGGGCGCGCGTGCCCAGTCGGCCAGGATCGGCACGAGGGCCTGACGGCGCATTTCGGCGCGCACAATGAAATCCGCGGTCTGGATGATGCCCAGCCCCGCCAGCGCCGCCGCGACATGTGCGTTGCTTTCGTTGACGGCAACCTGGGCCGTCAAATTCTGCAGGACAAAGCTTTGTCCATCCCTGGCAAATTCCATCGGATGGGCCAGGCCGCTGGTGGAAGAAAAATAGCTTACCACCGGCATGCGCGCATCGGCGATTTGCTGCGGGGTGGCCGGCACCCCGTGGCGGTCCAGGTAGTCGGGGCTGGCGCAGGTGATCCAGCGCGCCTGGCCCAGCGGGCGGCTGATCAGCCCCGGATCGTCCGCGCTGCTGCGGATGGCGCAGTCGATATTGTCAGCCAGCAGATCCGAGTTGCGGTCGGTCACGGTCAGGCGCACCTCGATGTCGGGATAGCGCGTACAAAAGGCGGGCAGGGCGGGCATCAGCAGCGCGCTGGCGGTGGAGCCGCCGCAGTCCACGCGCAGCGCGCCCCTTGGGCTCGATGCGCCGTTTCCCAGGGTCGATTCGAGGTCCTCCAGTTCGACGAGGAGGCGGCGCGTGCTGTCGTAATAGACGGCCCCTGCGCTGGTGACGCTGACCTTGCGCGTGCTGCGCTCCAGCAGTTTCACGCCGAGTTGGGCCTCCAGGTCCGCCACCCATTTGCTGACCGTCGAACCGGGCAGGGCCAGCGAGCGCGCCGCCCGATTGAAGCTGCCGGTCTCGACGACACGTGCAAAGATGCGGATTGCCTGCAGATGATCCATGGCTCGTTTCCAATATTATCCATCACTGTGGATAATTCTCCCACGGATTGTGGCTATGCAGTCCGGCCCGCCTCGCCTATTCTGGGTTTTTACTTTCACCCACAGGACCTGCCATGACCGCATCAACCAATCTCCGGCTCGCGCAAAACTTCCTCGCAAAACTGGGCGGCGGCGCCAGCCCGGAAGACATGGCCGCGCTGTGCGTGTCCGATCTCGACTGGAACATTCCCGGCGACGCTAGCGCCCAGCCCTGGATTGGCGCCAGGCGCGGCAGTGCAGCGCTCGCCGACTTCGTGCGCGACAGCGGCACTGCCATCAGCCGCGAAGGCCT
>JBJMVV010000236.1:0-8474 GCA_045810505.1 Massilia sp. | reverse complement strand
CATCGATTTTTCGCGCCGCGTGCCCATCATGGCGTTCGGCCGCAACCTCGATTCGCCGCGCGCCTTCGGCTTTTGCCAGGACCATTACCGCGCCGCCTGCGAAGCGGTCGACTACCTGCTGCTGCAGGGTCACCGCAACATCGCCTTCATCGCCGGACCGCACGACCACGACGACGCCGTCGCCCGCCTGGCCGGCTACCGCGACACCCTCAAGCGCCACAAGATCAAGGTCGATCCCCACTTGATCGTGGCAGGGGACTTCCATGAGTCGGGCGGCCTGCAGGCGGTCGAACAACTGCTTGAATCGGGCCAGCGCTTTACCGCCATCTTCGCCGCCAACGATCTGTCGGCCTACGGCGCCCGGCTGGGCCTGTACCGCCGCAACATCCGCGTCCCGGACGACATCTCCATCGTCGGCTTCGACGACTTGCACAGTTCGACGTCGACCACCCCGCCCCTGACAACGGTGCGCCAGCCCCTGTTCGAAGTGGGCCGCTGCCTCGGACAAGGCCTGCTGAAAATGATTTCGCACGAGCCGTTCACGGTCGATGTGCCGCCGCTGGCGCTGGTGGTGCGCGAATCGGTGAGGCGGATTGCGTAAGCGGCCAGTGAGAGCTTAAAAGCCCCTGACGGTACAGCGCGCCGGTAGCAACGGCAGCACCGCATAGTTCATAGCAAAAAATCGGCGCATTGCCTGCTGCGGGACATGTGAGCCCGTCCCAAGTTCCCCCTGATTTCGTATCGCGCGAGCGTGCGCAAGTAGTGGTGCGTTAGCCAGCCTGACCGGGTCCCGCCAGACTAGGATGATCTGTGAATTGCTTGCGGCGGGAGGCGACATGCGGTATCGATGGGAGGCAGGGTGTGCACTTGCCGGGCGTTGGCTTGCGTACATGCTCACACTGCTGGGCCTGCTTGCTTGGCCGATGGCGCGCGCGGACCGCCCGCCGGCCGGCCAGGCCAGCCCGCTTGCACCTGCCAAACGCGAAGAAATGGCGGCGGCCCGTCACGTGCAAGAGGCCGCTGGCGTTGTCGGCCGCATGGTGGCCGAGCCGCGCATGCGCGATCTGTTGCAGCAGGCGCGCGGCATTTTTATTGTGCCTCGCTACGGGCGTGCGGCGATGCTGGGAGTGGGCGCCGCCGGTGGCGCCGGGGTGCTGCTCATCAAGCAGAAGGCCGGGGTGTGGGGCGGTCCGGCTTTTTATGATCTTGGCTCGGTCAGCGCTGGCGCCCAGGGCGGCGGCGAAGAGGGCGCCATTGCCCTGGTCCTCATCAATGAAACCGCGGTCAACCGTTTTACCCAAAAGACCGCGTTTGCCCTGACGGCCGGCGCCGGCATCACCCTGGTCGACTGGTCGCGCCGCCGCCAGGGCGCCGTCGGCGACGGCGACGTCGTCATCTGGTCGGCCGCGCGGGGACTGTACGCGACCCTGCTTGCCGTCGGCGTGAGCGGCATTCACTACAATGATTCCCTGACCCGCGCCTACTATCACCAGCAGATCAATCTGCCCGACGCAGTCGCTGGCCGCTACGTCAACCGCCAGTCCGACGCGTTGCGGCAGGCACTCGCCGCCTCTTCGCCAGGGCCGCCTCCCGGCGACAAACCGTCGCGCTGAAACCACATTGCCTACTGCCGCGACGCATCGGCCGGCGCAATAATATGCCCAGGATGCGCAGCGGCGAGCGGCCTGCAACACCCATTGCGAGAGTACTAATTTTGTTACGTGAACGGAGGAGATTCTGTGGAATAATGGTAGAAAAACGTTCTGTCCATACAAGATCGTTGCGCGTTCAGGACAATCGCTGACTGCATCTTGCTGTTCAATTTCGATCACGGTGCATCTTCGCGGTAAGGCCTGGCGCGGCGCTGATGGCCTGCATTTTGCGAACGCGGCCGTGGTTGACGGCGCGGCGGCGCAGGCAGTGAGGCAGTGCAAGGGTGAGGCGCAGCAGCAGCCGGTAGTGGGCAGCAGGCAGGGGGCATGGTTTGATCGAGATGTTTGTATTGGACGAAGATGTGGCGCGCTGGACCGCTCAATTGGCGCGCCAGTATGGTGACGGCCGCCTCGATGTGTTGTTGCAGCTGAACTGGCACTTGCGCCAGCGCGATCCCGCGCAGGCGCAAGCGTACGCAGCAGAGGCAGCGCCCCTGATTGAACTGCTGCCGCAAGGCGAACGCATGCTGGCGCAGGCCCGCTGCATGCTCGTCGAGGCCGAAAACGGCTGGCTGTTCGGACGCCTCGACGCCGCCCGTTCGCTCGCTGCAGAGGCGCTGGTCCGTTGCGGCGGCGCGACATGCACCGAAACATCGGCGGGGCAGGATGCGCCGGAAGGCGTCCACCCCGCGCGGGGAAATGCTGTTCAATCAAGTGCCGGCCAGGAGCGCGCGCCGGACGCCGTCGGTGCAGCGGCAGCGCTCACTGCAGCGGAAGCCGAAGTCACCACTGCAGTGAGCGCCGCAGCCGCAACTGCAGCCGCAGCCGCAGCCGCATGCCAGGCCGACAGCCACTGGCTGCTGGCCTGGATCAATGTCGACCGGGGCGACAGCGTCGCCAGCGACGGCCATTTTGCTGCCGCCACCGCGGCGGCGCGGCGGGCTGGCGATCCCGTACGCCAGGATGTCTGCGATGCCGCCGCTGCCTTGTCCGATGTGTTCCGCGACCTGCACGCGGCCGAAGCGCGCTGGGGCGAGCGCTTTGCCGGCGACGGCGAAGGCCGCCACCCGGCAGCGCGCGGCTGGATCGACGATTTCAACGGCACCACCGCCTTCCAGGCCAGCGATTTTGCGCGCGCGATCGGTCTCATGATTGCCGCCTTCGAGGTCACCATCAGCACGGGCCAGGTGCGCCGTGCGGTCAATCTGGCCACCAATATTGGCAACACTTTTACCAGCCTGAACGCCCACCACGCCGCCCTCGACTGGATGCAGCGGGGCCTGGACCTGGCGCGGCCCACGGGCTGGCCCTTCAGTATCGGCCTTGGCCTGATGCAGACGGCTGAAACCCTGCGCCAGCTGGGCCAGAGCAGCGCCGCCCGCGCGCTGCTCGACGAGGCGCTCACGACGATGGCGCAACTGGCCGATTCACGCGCCTACGCAGTGGCCCTCGAATACCTGGGCGACGTGGCGCTCGACGAGGGCGATCACGCCGGCGCGCTGGCCAATTTCGAGCGGCTCGAGCAGCGCGGCGCCGCGCTTGGCCAGACCGATTTCCAGACCGGCGCCCTGCGCGGCCAGGCGCATGCCCTGTCTCACCTGGGCCGCCCGCTCGATGCCGTCGCGCGCGCCAACGCCGCGCTGGCGTTTGCCATCGAACACAGCGACACCTCCGCCGAAATCGCCGCCCTGCGCATCCTGGCTGATATCCATACCCGCCATGCCCTGCCGCCGCCGGCCGACATGCAGGCTGCCACGCCCGCGCTGCATTTCCTGTTGCAGGCGCAGACCCTGGCGGCGACCATCGACGGCTACACCGTTCCCGGCGCCACCCTCGACGCGCTGGCCCGCGAGTACGCCAAGGCGGGCGATTTTGCGCGCGCCTACGAGGTCGCCCTTGAATCGGTGGCCGCGCGCGAAAAAATCCACAGCCAGGAGGCGACCAACCGCGCCATCGCCATGCAGGTGCAGTTCCAGACCGAGCGGGCGCAGACGGAAGGCGCCCATCACCGCCAGTTGGCCGCGGCCGAAGCGCGCCGCGCCGAGGTGCAGCAGCAGATCAGCGCGACGCTCGAGCACCTCTCCGCCATCGGCCAGGAAATCACCACCCACCTCGACGCCGACGCGATTTTCCGCGCGCTCGACCGCCATGTGCACGGCCTGCTAGACGCGTTTCACTTCGCCGTGTTCCTGCTCGACGCGGACGGCACCACGCTCACCTGCGTGTTCGGCGTCGAAGCGGGCCAGCCCCTGCCGCCCACGCAGTTCGCCCTGTCCGACCCCAGTGCGGTGTCGGCGCGCTGCATGCGCGAGCGGCGTGAGATCGTCGTCGACATCGATGCCGACGCACCGAATCCCACCCTGATTCCCGGCACCCTGTCGACCCGCAGCATGATGTTTTCTCCGCTGCTGGTGGGCGAGCGGGTGCTGGGCGCCATCACCGTGCAGTCGATGCGTCCGCAGGCCTATGGCGAGCGCGAAAAGCTGATCCTGCGTTCGCTCTGTGCGTTCGGCGCCATCGCCCTCGACAACGCCAGCGCCTACCGCCAGGTCGCCGCGACCCAGGCCGAATTGCTCGACAAGAATCTCGAACTGGAAAAAGCCTACCAGGCGCTGGAAGAGGTGAGCCTGACCGATCAGCTGACGGGCCTGCGCAACCGCCGCTTCTTCCTGCAGCATGTCGACGCCGACGTGCGGCTGTCACTGCGCCGCTACGACGAGCCCTTGCACCAGCAGGGCGGGGTGGTGAGCGACGCGCCTGACGCGAAGGACCTGGTGTTTTTCATGGTCGACCTGGACCACTTCAAGGACGTCAACGACCGCCACGGCCATGCCGCCGGCGACGCCGTGCTGGTGCAGATGCAGGAGCGCCTGCGCGAAGTGTTCCGCGAGTCGGACTACCTGGTGCGCTGGGGCGGCGAAGAATTTCTGGTGCTGGCGCGCGCCACCCGCCGCGATGAAGCGCGCGTGGTCGCCGAGCGCATCCGCCATGCCGTGGCCGACCGCGAGTTCGTGCTGCCCGACGGCGAGCGCCTGCAAAAAACCTGCTCGATCGGCTTTGCCTGTTTCCCCTTCGTGCCCACGGCGCCGCGTTTGCTGAGCTGGTCGGAAGTAGTGGAACTGGCTGACCAGGCCCTGTATCTGGCCAAGCATGGCGGGCGCAATGCCTGGGCCGCCCTGTACAGCAACCCCGCCACGCCGCACGATGGCTTGTTTGCCCACCTCATGCAGGACCTGGACGGCGCGCTCGCCGCAGGCGAGGTCACGCTGATCACGAATGCCGAGCAGGACGACGCTTCCGCGAATGCCGCGCGGGTGCAGGCATCGTCCGGCAAAACGTGAAGGCTGCGCGCATGCTAATTTGTCCGGTCAGCGAAGTGACGGATCGGCGTATGCAAATTCTGTAAGGCCAACGAAGTTAAAGAATCGACGAACGCCGCGGTCCCAAACCGGGACAGGCACCGTTGGCGCCAGTCCCCCCTGCTAATCGAGGCGCCGTGACGCTTGCAGCAGGGGGGACTGGCGCCGTAGGTGCCATTCGTGGCCCGGCCTGTCCCCGTTTTGGGACCGCGGCGCATGCTAATTCTGTAAGGCCAGCGAAGACATCAGCCAGCCCAATCGGCCTACCTGCCGCCCATCCACGGCGCCAGCGCAGGCACATCATCCGCCACCGCGCGCTGATCCCCGGCCGGCCGATTCTGGCTCAATTTGAATTTGCCTTCCAGCGCCGTCAGCACAATCTCGATGCCGACGATGGCGCGGCGCAGCGTGTCGATGTAGTCCGGCGGCGCATCGGCCACTGACCAGGGGTGGCTGCGCCCCGCCTCGTGATGATTGGTCAAACGCTCCAGCAGCGGCAGCAGCCAGTCCGGATCGTCCACGGCGCGCAGCACCCCGTGCGCATGCACCACCGCGTAATTCCAGGTCGGCACCACCTTGCCGCTGACGGGCTTGTCCGCATACAGGGCCGGCGACACATAGCCTTCCGGTCCCTGGAACAGCACCAGCACCTGCGCGCCATCCTTGCGCCACAGGGGATTGGCGCGCGCCACGTGGGCCCGCAGTATCCCGAATGGCGCCGCTTCGCTCGCGGGCACGAACTCGAACGGGATGTGATCGGCATCGATGCCTGCGGCCGATTGCGTCACCAGCGCGCCCAGCGGATGCGCCTCGATCAGGGCGCGCAGCACGGCCGGCGACTGTTCTGCAAAATGGGATGGGGTGTACATGTTTCGATGATACCGCAAGCGCGGCGCTGATTTATACTTTGCGCATGACTGCCACTCTCACCCGCTGCTCCTGGGCCAATATGGCCAACCCCCGCTACCTCGCCTACCACGACCACGAATGGGGCGTGCCCTGCCACGACGAGACCACCCTGTTCGAGATGCTCAATCTCGAAGGGGCGCAGGCTGGCCTGTCGTGGGAAACAATCCTGAATAAACGCGACAACTACCGCGCCGCCTTCGACCAGTGGGACGCCGGCGTCATCGCGGCCTATGACGCCGCCAAGGTGGCCGAACTGCTGGCCAACGCCGGCATCGTGCGCAACCGTTTGAAAGTGGCGGCGGCGATCAGCAACGCCCACGCTTACCTGCGCCTGCGCGAAGAGGGCCTCACGCTCGACGCCTACCTGTGGGGCTTTGTCGACGGCGCCCCCATCGTCAACCACTGGCCCAGCGGCGAACGACCCGCCAAAACGGCGCTGTCAGACCGCATCTCGAAAGACCTGGCCAAGCGCGGTTTCAAGTTTGTCGGCTCGACCATCGTCTACGCCTACATGCAGGGCATCGGCATGGTGGACGACCACGACGAAACCTGTTTTAAACGGGTCTGAGATGGACTGCCGGGCGCACTGGCGCGGGCGCGAACGCTTTACGATCTACGCTGCCGGGTTTGACGCGAACGCGCTCGCGCAGTGGCATGCGCAGTGCGTGGCGGAGTGGCGCGCCGACCCGGAACGGCCGCGCCACCTGCACCTGATCGCCAGCGCCGACAGCCCGCTGCCCGGCTTCGAGCGCCAGTTGCAAAGCGATGCGGCCATCACCTTCGATCGGCTGTACGTCCCGCCACAAGCGGCGCTGTCGCAACTGCGCGCGCGCATCGATGGCGTCTGCATCGCCCCTGGCTGCACGGTCGACACCCGCTTTGCCACCAGCCTCGCGCGCCTGCTTGCCCGTGACGCCGTGCTGGACGCGCCGTCGCTCGACGCGCAGTCGGTGGACGCCCTGCGCGCCACCGGCTGGGTGTTTGAAGAACCTGACGCGGCCCGCTTCGCCACCCGCAAACCCATCTCTCCCGCGCCGCCCGCGCCCGCACGCAGCGCCATCGTCATCGGCGCGGGCCTGGCTGGCGCTGCGGCCTGCGAGCGCCTGTGCGCGCGGGGCTGGCAGGTGACGCTGGTCGAACGCCACCCCGCCGCGGCGATGGAAGCGTCGGGCAACCTGGCCGGCATCACCATGCCCCTGCTGTCGAAAGACGATAACCAGGCCTCGCGTTTATCGCGCGCGGCCTTCCTGTTTGCCCGCGCCTACTGGGCGCAACTGGGCGGCGTGGGCGAGAACATCGAGGGCGCCAACTGCGGCGTGGTGCTGGCCGCGCGCGACGCCGCCCACGCGCTGCTGCAGCGTTCCATCGCGGCGGCGCAGGCCATGCCGACGGGGTACGCGCAATGGTTTGAGCCAGACGCGGCGCGCGCGCGCTTCGGCGCCGTCGCCCCGCACGGCGCCTGGTGGTTTGAACAGGGCAGCTGGATCCGCCCCGGCAGCGCCATCGACGCCATGCTGGCGGCCTGCGGTGAGCGCTTGACGACCCGTTTTGGCGTGGGCGAGGTTAGCCTCGAGCGCAGCGGGGACCAATGGCAAGTGCGCGGCGCCGATGGAGAAGTCATCGCACGTGCGCCCACCGTCATCGTCGCCAGCGGCGGCGGCGCCGTGGCGCAGACGGCGTCGCTGCCGCTCGATCGCGTGCGCGGCCAGGTCACCCATCTGGCCAGCGAGGCCGCGCCCGAACTCGCATTTGTCCTGTGCCGCGAAGCCTACCTGACGCCACCGGCGGGTGGACTGCACAGCATGGGCGCCACCTACGACATCGATGACGATCCCGCCGTGCGTCAATCGAGCCAGGATGAAAATCTGAGCAATTTACGCTCCATGCTGGACAATGACACGCTGGCGAACAATGCGCCGCTGGCAGGCCGGGTTGGTTTTCGGGCCGTGGCGCCCGACCGCCTGCCGATGGTGGGCGCCGTGCCCGACCCAGGTTTTGACCTGGGCGCCGAGAGGCTGCGCGAACTGCCGCGCCAGAGCGGCCTGTTTGCCCTGCTGGGCTATGCCTCGCGGGGGCTGACCTGGGCGCCGCTGGCCGCCGAACTGCTGGCAGCCAGCCTGGAGGGCGAACCGCTGCCGCTGCCCGGCGAGCTGGTGGACGCGCTGGACCCGGGCCGCTTCCTGTTGCGCGAGCGCCGCACCAGCCGTCAGCGTCGTTCGTAATCAATCGAAACGCCGCGGCAAGGGGGGTATAATTGTTTCACAGCAATATTTTATCGGGCCGCGCCCGCAGGAGTCCGCACGATGACCGACGACACCCCCGCCAGCGCGGGCGCCAACGAGCTCTCGCTATTCCTCGCGTCGACCGCCCACGACATGAAAAACTCCCTGGGTGTGCTGTCGGGAACGCTTGAAAAGCTGCTCGACGGCGCCCTGGCCGGCGTGCCACCGGACCAGTCCGCCGGTGCAGCCGTGCCCCAGATGGCCCACATGCTGTACCAGACGCGCCGCATCAACGATAACCTGATGCACCTGCTGGCGCTGTACAAGCAGGT
>JBJMVV010000235.1:0-9905 GCA_045810505.1 Massilia sp. | reverse complement strand
CAGCACCAACCATACCAGTGCCAGGATGAGCACAACGCCGGCGACCGTGCCCGCCTTGGCCTTGCGCGACCAGCCGTGGCGCCGCGCACCGCCGCCCCGTTCCAGCCGGGCCAGGATGTTGTCGGATGACCCCGCCGAACGGCGCGCCGCCGACATGAAATTGGGGCGTGTGGACTGGCTTTGATGTTCGTCTGTAGGGCGCACGATATTACTCCTAAGATTGGCCTTCGTATTCCGATTAGAAACAAAACCGGGAGAGGGCATGCTGATCTTGATCGCACTTGTGTACTTTATTTTGGCCTGCAGCCTTATCTGGGTGGCCCTGTTTCCAGCAGGAAGGCAATTCGCGGGGCAGGTGGCTGGGGCCGTGGGGCGCTGGCGCTTGCCGCGATCCCGTCTGCCCCGTGGCGACGGCCTGCGCCGCTGGTGGCGCCGCCAGTGCAAGTTCATCACGGCCCACCGCCTGCAGGTGGCGCTGGCTGGCTTGTTGGTGCTGGTGCCGACCGTGCTGGCGCTGGTGCTGAGCCACCCCGGCATGCTGCCCGGCTATGAGGCCAGCACCGCGGCGCCCGACGCCCAGATCGCCGCCCTGCTCGAAGGCGAACAACTGTCGCCGCCGGCCAGCCTGCCGCCACTGGCCTTCACCACGGCCGAGGTGGTGCTGGTGCGGCCCATGCTGGTTGACGCCAGCCGCAACTGGCAATTGCTTAATCCTGATTTCAGCCAGCGCCTCTTGATGGCGTTCAAGATCATGAAGGAAAAGCATGGGTATGAAATGGCGCTGCTGGAAGGGTATCGCAGCCCCGCCCGCCAGAATTTGCTGGCCAGCATGGGCAGCAGCGTCACCAATGCGGGCGCCTTTCAAAGCTGGCATCAATATGGGCTTGCCGCCGATTGCGCGTTCTGGCGCGACGGCAAGCTGGTCATCTCTGAAAAAGATCCCTGGGCCATGCGCGGCTATCAACTGTATGGAGAAGTGGCCGAATCGCTGGGGCTGACCTGGGGCGGGCGCTGGACCATGATGGATTTCGGCCACACCGAACTGCGCGTGAAAGGGGTCATGCACCGCTAGGTTTGTTTTGGCGCAAATTGGCCTGGGTCAACGGTGCGAACATTGCCTGCGGGATTTTACTATCAACCCAACAGCGAGTGATCCATGGCCCGACTCTGGCAGTTCCTCACCGATAGCCGGGTGCTCGGCATCATCGGACTGGTAGCGCTCACGGCATTTCTGCTGATGGGCGTGCAGTTTCTTCAACTGGCGGCGATCTGGGCGGTGATAGCCGGACTGACCCTGCTGGCCCTGTGGGGCAGCTGGTGGCTGGCCGGCCGCGCATGGCGCAAGCGGCAGGCTGCCCGGCTGGGTGACACGATGGCGCCAGAGCAAGCGGAAGAAGATGCTGATGGGCAGGCCGCGCCCGCCCCCCGCCCGCGCGTCGAAGGCGCCAGCAATGTCACGGTGCTGCGCAAAAGCATGCTCGAGGCGATCAGCACCATCAAAACCTCGAAGCTGGGCCTGAACAGCGGCGCGGCCGCCCTGTATGAACTGCCCTGGTACATGATCATCGGCAACCCAGCAGCCGGCAAGAGCAGTGCCGTGGCTTACTCGGGCCTGCAGTTTCCCATCGCCGGCAGCAAGGCGGTGCAGGGGGTGGGCGGCACCCGTAACTGCGACTGGTTTTTTACCAGCCAGGGCATCCTGCTCGATACGGCGGGACGCTACTCCACCATCGAAACGGACCGCGCCGAGTGGTTCAGTTTCCTGGGCCTGTTGCGCAAGCACCGCCGCCGCGCGCCGATCAACGGCATCCTGATCTGCGTCAGCGTGGCCGAGCTGATGGGCGCCAATCCCAAAAAATCCATCGAGCTGGCCAAAAGCCTGCGCACCCGCGTGCAGGAACTGACCGAGCGCCTGGGCGTGTTCGCGCCCGTCTACGTGATCTTTACCAAGGCCGACCTGATTGCCGGCTTTGCGGACTTTTTCCACGACACCGAGCGCAGCGAACGCGATCGGGTCTGGGGCGCCACCATGCGCTACAACCGGCGCAGCACAAGTCCCGACGTACTGGCGTTTTTCGACGAGCACTTCGACGAACTGCACGACGGCCTGAAGGAAATGAGCCTGGCCAGCATGGCCAACCGCAGCGCCACCATGCGTCCGGGCGTGTTCACTTTTCCGCCCGAATTCGCCTCCATCAAGACCCCGCTGCGCTCCTTTCTCGCCACCCTGTTCGACGAAAACACCTACCAGTTCAAGCCCGTGTTCCGCGGCTTTTACTTTACCAGCGCACTGCAGGAAGGCAGCACGCCCAACCAGTCCTCCAAGCGCGTCGCCAGCCGGTTCGACCTGGCGCTGAAAGACCCGCGCGCCGGCCTCGGCGCCGCCGATGAACAGTCGGGCTACTTCCTGCTCGAGCTGTTCCGCAAGGTGATCTTCGCCGACCGCGACCTGGTCAAACGCTACACCAGCCCGGCCACGACACGCCTGAAGGTCGGCGCGTTTTTTGCCGCCACGCTGTTGCTGGGCTGCTCGCTGGGCGCCTGGAGCTGGTCGTATATGAGCAACAAGCAGCTGGTCGCCAACGTCCAGGCGGACCTCGACAAGGTGATGCGGCTGCAGGCCAGGCGGCCCGATTTGCAGGTGCGCCTGGAAGGGCTGGAGATCCTGCAGGACCGCATCGAGCAGCTCGACAAATACAAGCGCGACAAGCCGTGGATGCTGGGCTTCGGCCTGTACCAGGGCGCGGCGCTCGAACGCAAGCTGCGCGACGAATACTTTGGCGGCCTGCGCGAAGTGATGCTGCAACCGGTGGCGGCGGCGCTGGAAGCGCACCTGGCCGAGATGAACGCCAGCGCCGCGCGGCTGGAACCGGTCAGCGCCGTGGCGCCGAACGCCAGCGTGGCCGCGCCGGCGCCGCTGCGCATCAACCAGCCCTATCAGGAAGCCTCGGCCACCAGCGTCACCGAAGGCTACAACGCCCTCAAGACGTACCTGATGCTGGCCGATAAAAGCCGTGCCGAGCCGGGCCACCTGAACGACCAGCTGACCCGCTTCTGGCGCGGCTGGCTGGAGTCAAACCGGGGCGCCATGCCGCGCGAGCAGATGATCCGCAGCGTCGAGCGGCTGCTCAGTTTTCACCTGACCCAGGTGAGCGACCCCGCCTGGCCGCAGCTCACCCCCAAACTGGGCCTGCTCGACACCGCGCGCGAAAACCTGCGCAAGGTGGTGCGCGGCACGCCCGCGCGCGAACGGGTCTACGCCGACATCAAGGCGCGCGCCACTACCCGTTACGCGGCGATGACGGTGGCGCGCATCGTCGGCGCGCAGGACCAGGCCCTGATCAACGGCAGCGTCGCCGTCTCCGGCGCATTTACCCGCGAGGCCTGGGCAGGCTTTGTGGCCGGCGCGATCCGCGAGGCTTCCAGCCGCGAGCTGCAAAGCACCGACTGGGTCTTGAAAACGGCGGTGAAGGACGACCTGACCCTGGAAGGCAGTCCCGAACAGATCCAGAAGAACCTCACCGAGATGTACAAGTCTGAGTACATCCGCGAGTGGCAGAAGTTTGTGCAGGGCGTGACGGTGGCGGACCTGGGCAATTTCGACGGCGGCATCGCCGCCATGAACCGCCTTGGGGACACCCAGACGTCGCCGCTGGCGCGCCTGCTCGAGACCATCTACCAGCAAACCTCGTGGGACAACCCGGGCGCCGCAAGCGCCAATGATGCCGCGGCCGTGCGCGAGCGGGCCGAGAAGGGCGCCTGGGCGGCGTTCACTGCGGCGATCATGCGCCGCGCGCCCAGCGAAGCACGCGACGTGGTGGGGCTGCCGGTGGCCGGCACTGTCAATGTCGATCCCAGCGGCCTCGGTGCAGTGGGACGTGAATTTGCCGGCGTGGCCAGGCTGGTGGGCCTGCGCGAAAAGCAGGCCTCGCTGATGGGCGGCTACCTCGATGGCCTCTCGCGCCTGCGGGCCCGCCTGAACCAGCTGAAAAACCAGGGTGACCCGGGACCGGGCGCCAAGCAGTTCATGCAGCAGACCCTGGAAGGCAATGGTTCGGAACTGTCGGACGCGCTCAAATACGTCGACGAGCAGATGCTGACCGGGATGAGCGAGAGCCAGAAGCTGGCGCTGCGGCCGATCCTGGTGCGGCCCCTGATGCAGACCTTTGCCGTCATCGTCACGCCCAGCGAGGCGGAGTTGAACAAAACCTGGCGTGCCCAGGTGCTGGAACCGTTCCAGAAAAACCTCGCCAACAAGAGCCCCTTCCTGCCCGGCGCACCCGAGGCCACGGCTGCTGAAATCGGCCAGGTGTTCGGGCCCGATGGCGCCATCGCCAAGTTTGTCGGCAGCGCCATGGGACCGCTGGTGGTGCGCCGCGGCGACGTGGTGTCGGCGCGCACCTGGGCCGACATCGGCATCGTGATCGCGCCCCAGACCGTGGCCGGCTTTCCGGGCTGGATCGCGCCGCTGGCCGCCAACGGCGTCGCTCAGGCCGGCCCGCCCCAGACCGTGTTTCAGCTGCTGCCCCAGAGCGTGCCGGGGATCGCAGAATACACCGTTGAGATCGCCGGCCAGCAGCTGCGCTATAAAAGCACCACGCCGGCGTGGACCAATATGGTGCATCCGGGACCCCAGGGCGTGCCGGGCGCGCGGATCAGCGCCATCACGGTCGACGGGCGCACGGTGGAAATCTTCAGCGACAGCTCCGACCAGGGCCTGAAGAAAATGATCGACGCGGCCACCCGCAAGCGCAAGGAAGGGGGCGTATTCGAGCTGCACTGGAGCAGCGGCCTCGTATCGGTGACGGTGGACCTGAAAATCATCAGCAATGGCGAGGGCGGTGGCGCAGCCAGCCAGGGGCAGAGCCAGGGTTTTCGCGGCCTGCGCCTGCCGCAAGTCATCGCCGGGCGGGAAGCGGTGGCGTCGGCTGCTGCCCTGGCCAGCCACAGCACGGGGACGCCATGAGCGCCGCCGCTAGTGCCGCCCTCGCGCGCGAGCGCATCGGCTACTTCGGCAAGCTGCCTGCCTGCAGCGACTTCGTGAAACTCGCGCCCGACATCGACCTGATGGGCGTACTGGACGACTGGCTGGCCGAAGTCATGCTGCGCCTGCCCGACGATCCCCGCTGGAAGCTCCACTACGATGCGATGGCGCCGGTGGCCTTTGCCTTCGTGGGGCCGCGCCGCCGCCACGCCGTGGCCGGTCACCTGGTCGCCAGCCACGATCTGTCGGGCCGCCGCTTTCCCTTCCTGATCATGCGCGCCATCGGGGTGCAGGCGCCCAGCGAATTTGTCGCCCTTTGCCCGCTGGCGCTTGCGCCCCTGTTTGCCGCGCTGGCGCAAGCCGCGCCTGGCGTGCTGGCGGCGGGCGAGCCGCTGTTGCCGCTGCAGCTGCTGGCCGACCATGCCCCCAAAGTGGCGCAGGATGCCGGCGCCGCCTTGTCCGATTTTCTCGCCACCAGCACGGTCGAATCGCTGGGCGCGCAACTGGGCCGCAATGACGTCAGCGCGCTGGTGCTGGCGCTGGGGATCCTGCTGCAACCGGTCATGCACAGCGGCGCGGCGGACCTGGAAAAAAGCCTGGTGCTGCCGCTGCCGCGCGCTGTGGACGCGCGCGCCGGCGTGGCCGCCTTCTGGATGGAGCTGATTGCGCCATTCCTGCGCCAGGCCGACCTTGACCTGGCCCTGTTCTTCACCGAGCAGGAAGGCCAGCCGGTGCTGGTGGTCGGTTTTTGCGATGCCTGCGTGGCGGCCCTGCACGCCATCATCGATCCCCTGGTCGGCCACCATCAGCAGGTCAGCTTTGCCGACACGGGCTGGGTCGACGAGCAGCTTGGCGTGGACATCGATGTGCGCGCGCTGGCCAGCTATCTCGACCAGCCGGCGCTGCCCTTGCGCCTCGCGCGCGACCTGTTTCTCGATACTTTTCTGGGAGCTGCCAAGTGAAAAAAACGCTGTTGATCGCTGCATTGCTCGCGGCCGGCGCCGCGCATGGCCAGAGCGCGCCGCCGCCCGCGGACGGCGCTGGTGCGCCCATCGTTGTCAGCGGCACCGTGGTCGACGAAGCGGCGCGCGCGGCCCTGCTGGCGCGCCTGCGCCAGGTATTTGGCGCCGCGCGCGTGGTCGACCAGCTCAGCGTGGGGTCAGTCAGCGCCACGCCGGACTGGAACGAGCGCTTGTCGCGCCTGATCCGCGCCAACCTCAAACAGGTCAGCCACGGCCAGTTGAAATTCGAAGGCGACACCGCCAGCGTGCGCGGCGACGTCGCCAGCGAAGCGCTGCGCCAGCAGATCGGCGCCGAGCTCTCGGCCAGCGCCGGCGCCGGCGTCACCATCAATAACGGCCTGCGCGTGGTGGCGACCGAACAGTCGGTGCTGGACGCCACGCTGGCCAACCGCATCATTGAATTCGATTCGGGCAAGGCCACCCTGACCGACTCGGGGCGCGCCATCCTCGACCAGATGAGCGTGGCCCTGCTTGGCCTGAAGGACAAGAAGGTCGAGGTGATCGGCCACACCGACAATGCCGGTTCGCGCGCCGGCAACCTGGCGCTGTCGCAGGCGCGCGCCGAAGCGGTGCGCAGCTACGTGGCGGCCAAGGGCGTCAAGCCGGACAATGTGGCGGTATCGGGCGAGGGCCCGGACCGGCCGGTGGCAGACAACCGCACGGCCGAAGGCAGGGCGCGCAACCGCCGCATTGAATTCAAGGTGGTGCAGTAGGCGGCGCGCGGTTTTTAGGGCAGCGTGATCGTCACGCTGGCCGCGCGCGGCGGCAGTTTGACCAGGTCGTTGTAGCCGGCCAGCGCCTCGCCCGTGGCATGCGACAGGATGGCGCGCAGGCCGATGTAGGCGCCGAGGCCCGCGACGGCGAAGACGGCCGTCAGCACCCACAGCGACAGGTCGCTGCGCAGCTTGTTGGCGATCTGGTCGGGTCGCTCGGCGTGGGGCGCAAAGGCGCGCGCCTTGCCGCGCATGCGGGCGATCTCGTTGCCCAGGGTGGCGCACATGAACTTGAGCTTCTCGTCGCCATCGAGGGCATAGCGGCCCTGGAATCCCATCAGCAGGCACATATGAAACACCTCCAGCGCCTGCAGGTGGGCGGCGCCGCGGGTGCGCAGGTCTTCCAGCTTGTGGAAAAAATGTTCACCCGCCAGCTGGTCGCCAAACAGGGTCAATTGCAGGGGGCGGGTCTGCCAGGCGTCGCGCACGGCGTAGGGCGAGCGCAGGATGATTTCATCGACTGCGGCGCAGAAGGCGTAGCGGGCCGAGTGGACGTCGTCGGCCGAGGCGCCCAGGGTCTTGGCATGGCGGTCGACGTCGCCCAGGAAGGCGGTGACGTGTTCGGCAAAGGCGGCCGGGTCCTGCGGCCCGCTGCCGTTTTTCAGCAGGTAGAGCGCATAAAAGCCCTCGTACATCAGGTCGAGCAGGCTTTGGGGACCGGCCCCGCCGGCGCCCCGGTTGGCCAGCAGGGTCGGGGCGGCGCGTCGTTCGGCGTGTTGGGTCATGCGGCCTCCATAGGTAGAAGAATCGCCATGCGTGGCGTGGAGAAACAAAAGGCATAGCTTGGGAGATGTACAGCGCGCTTTGCTGCGCTGTCGCAAGGGGAGGGCAGATTTCCCCGTTTCACCACACCAGCAAAACAATTGATCCCGCGCAAAGAGTGCTGCTTGCTCGCGTTCAATATGGCGGCTGGACAAACGGTACCGGAGACTTTCATGACCATTCCCCGCATTCTTCCCGCGCTTGCTTGCGCTGCGCTCTTGACAGCGTGCGCCGGCCCGGCGACCACCCCGGCCGATCCCAAGGCATCGATGGTCAATGTGCTCAGCGAAGCGGATGGTGCGGCCAAGTCGGGCCGCCCGGACCAGGCCTACGCCATGCTCAAGGCGGCCGCCGCCAACGCGCCAAGCGATAAAACCCCGCTGCTGCGCATCGCCCAGATGCGCTTCGATGACAAGAATTATGGTGAAGCCATCGTCAGCGGCCTGCAGGCGCTCGAGCGCGATCCCAACGACATGCTGGCCTACAGCCTGGTGGCCGTGAGCGGCCTGCGGGTGTCGAGCAAGGCGCTCAGCGACCTCTCCGCCAAGAACGGCTTCACCGGTTCCGTGCGCACCGAGGCGCAGGACCTGGCGGCCCTGTTGCGCAACACGCTCAAGGAACGGGTCGAGCCGGGCAGCAGCGGCCCACGTCCCAATGCTGGCGCACGCCCGCCGGTGCAGGCGGCGCCCGCCAAGCTGCCCGGCACCCCGCCAGTGCCCAAGTCGACCGGGCAAATCGTCTGTAGCGGCCCGTTCTGCGGCCTGTAAGACGATAAGACGGCGGCGCACACCGCTTTGACCGCGCGGGCCGCAAGGGCCCGCGCCCAACCCCGGCCGGTTGATCCGGCCCAGCTACCTCCAGGAGACGACATGGCCAGGAAAGACGGCGTGCAAAAGCGCCTGCAAAAAGTGCGCCCGCCGCGGGTGCAGATGACCTACGACGTCGAGATCGGCGACGCCATTGAAAACAAGGAGCTGCCCTTTGTGGTGGGCGTCATCGGCGACTTCGGCAGCGATCCGGCGGGGGCGAAAAAGGCCTTGAAGGACCGCAATTTCGTCAGCGTCGACGCCGACAATTTCGACGAAGTGCTCGGCGCCGTCGCCCCGGTGGCCCAGTTCCAGGTGCCGAACCAGTTGAGCGACGAAGGCGGCAAGTTCGGCGTGCAGCTGCAATTTCGCGAGATGGCGGACTTCCGGCCCGAATCGGTGGTGCGCCAGGTGGCCCCGCTCAACCGCCTGCTCGAAGCGCGCACCAAGCTGTCGGACCTGCGCAATAAACTGGCCGGTAACGAGCGGCTCGAAGACATCCTCTCCGAGGTCCTCTCCAGCACCGAAAAGCTCGACGCCCTGCGCGCCAAGGAGCCAAAATGAGCGCGCTGATCGCCACCACGCCCGTCAACGGCGCGGCGCAAACGCCACCCCAGTTTGCTGAAGTCGACCTGCTCGACGAAATCATCGAACAAAGCCGGGTGGCCGCCACCAGCACCGAGCACGCCCGCGCCAAGGATCTGATAGCTGAACTGGTCAGCCAGGTCATGGACGGCACCGTCGTCATCTCCGAGAACCTGTCGGCCACGCTCGACGCCCGCGTCGCCGAACTCGACCGCATGATCTCCGAGCAGCTCTCCTGCATCATGCATGCGCCTGAATTCCAGAAGCTCGAGCGCAGCTGGACGGGCCTGCAATACCTGGTGAAAAACGCCAGCACCGGCGGTGGCGGCCAGCAGATCCGCATGATGAACGCGACCAAGAAGGAACTGGTCAAGAACTTCCAGTCGGCGCTGGAATTCGACCAGAGCGCCATTTTCCGCAAGGTCTACGAAGAAGAATTCGGCACCTTCGGCGGCGCCCCCTATGGCGCCCTGATCGGCGACTTCGAGATCGGCCGCCAGCCCGAGGACATCTATTTTCTCGAGCAGATGTCGCACGTGGCCGCGGCCAGCCACGCCCCCTTCATCACTTCGGCCGCGCCTGAATTGATGGGCGTCGACAGCTTCGGCGACCTGGGCAAGCCGCGCGACCTGGCCAAGGTGTTCGACACGGTCGAATATGCCAAGTGGAAGGCGTTTCGCGAGTCGGAGGATGCGCGCTACGTCGGCATCACCCTGCCGCGCTTTCTGGGCCGGCTGCCATTCAACCCGGCCGACGGCATGACCACCGACGGCTTCAATTATGTGGAAGACGTCGATGGCAGCGACCACCAGAAGTACCTGTGGTGTAACGCCGCCTATGCGTTTGGCGCGCGCCTGATGGCCGCCTTCGAGGATTTCGGCTGGTGCGCCGCCATCCGCGGCGTCGAAGGGGGCGGCCTGGTGGAAGACCTGCCCACCCACACCTTCAAGACCGACGAAGGCGAAGTGGCGCT
>JBJMVV010000234.1:0-5518 GCA_045810505.1 Massilia sp. | reverse complement strand
GCTGCCGAGCGGGCCAAAGTCCGGCTTGGAACGGCTGCTGCGGAATTCTTCAACCAGGCCGAACAGGAACAGCTTGTCCTGGATCAGCGGGCCGCTGGCGTAGGCGCCCTTGGTGTTTTCCGTGAACTTTGGTGCGTCCGAGTAGGTGTCGTTGGTGACGTTGTAACGGTCGCCGACGTACTTGTCGTTACGGGTGACGTAGTAGACACCGCCCTTCCAGTCGTTGGTACCAGACTTGGTCACGGCGTTGATGTTCGCGCCCGTGTAGCCTTTCTGGGTGACGTCGGAGTTGGCCACGTTCACCTGCACCGACTGGATCGCTTCGATCGAGATCGGCTGGCGGGCGGTAGGCGAACCGTTCGCTTCCAGGCCGAAGGTGTCGTTCACGGCCACGCCGTCAATGGTGATGGTGTTGTAGCGCGAGTTCTGGCCGGCCACGGACAGTTCGCCGCGCTCCTTGTCGGTCTGCGACACGCGTGGGTCGGCGCGGGCGTAGTCCTGCAGGTTGCGCTGGATCGAAGCCTGGGTGGCCAGTTCGGTGGCGCCGATGTTGGTGCCGGCGCCCATGGTGCTGCGCGAGAACTTGTCGGAGCGGACAGCCGCGCCGGTCACGGTCACGGTCTGGATCTGGGCGCCCAGGGCGGCGTCAACCGTCGAGGTTTCAGCCAGCTGGGTGTAGACATCGGTCTTCTTTTCGGAGATGCCGTTCTTGCTGATGGTGATCGTGAACGGGCCGCCGGTACGAAGGCCGCGGGCGCTGTAGCGGCCTTCGGCGTCGGTGGTAACGGTGCTGACGGTGCCCGACTCATTGTGCAGAATGACAACGGTGGCGCCTGCGGCTGGCTTGCCGTCGGCGCCGGAGATGCGACCGGCGATGGCCGACGTGGTGTTTTGCGCAAACGAAGGCGCGGCGGCCAGCGCGATGGTCAGCGCCAACGCCATCTTGGTCAGCTGCAGCCGTTTCTGAATCATCATTTTGTTACCCCAAAAAAAGACTAGTTATGTGGGTTGCCATTCCGGGCTCCCCCTGCTTTTGCTATTTACTGCTAAACCTTGCCGGTGGCGCGCCAGGCGCTCACGCTGTCAATATGTGACCGATATTTGACATTTTTTTGCGGCGGACGCCAGCATGTCTGAGAGTTGTTTCAACTTCATGACATGGCGTGGTAAGAGCCGAAAGTGTTGTCTTTTTGTGCTGCTCTGGGGACTATGCATGAAGCGATATCGCGAGACAAATACGTTTTCCCTGTTCAATTCAGTCAGGAAAAATATAAATCGTCTTACAACGACTTTGTCACCGCCGCTTGATGCCCGCCCGCCCGAGAGACCGGTCAGGGCCGATTATAAGTGAGGCATTCTCCGTAGAAATCCTTTCGAACGGAAATTTGGAGAAGCAGCCCGATCGCAGGGAATTATGTAGCGGATTGACCACACCGATAGCGTTTTATTAACGCATTCGGGTTATACAAGGAGGCGCACATCAGCCGGCGCAAACCGGCTGATGTGACATTTGGCGGCGCAGGAAAGCGCCGCCGGGGATCAGCGTTTTCTTGCTGTAGCGCTGCCGGCGGAGGCGGCGCTGAAGGCAGCCATGTCCGCCTCGAAGCGGGAAAAACGCAGGTCGAGCTGGCGGCTCAGGCGTTGTTTTTGCGCCTCGGGCAGGAAGGCGTAGCGCACGCTGTCGTAGGACAGGCGCTTGACCTCGGCGTAATCGGGCCGGTAGCGGCTGGCAAACAGCATGTACTCGTGCGAGAGGTCATGCCGGGTGACGCCGGCGTCATCGGTGGCAATCACGAAGGGCACGCCGTATTTGCGGTAGAGGGTGACGGGATGGTTGTCGCCGCTGACGCCGCTGATGAACGCGTTGCTGGTCAGATTGATCTCGACAGGAATCTTCGCCGCCTTCATCTTCTTCATCAGCGCCACCACGTTGCGCTCGTAGGCGAGGTCGATGCCGTGGCCGATGCGGTCGGCCATGCCCACATTGACGGCCTCGTCGATGTGGAATTTCAGGCCTTCCGGCGGCACGTCGCCCAGCGCCAGCTCGCCCGCATGCAGGGCGACCTTCACGTTCGGATACTGTTTTTTGAGGAAGCGGAACATCTTCATGTGCAGATCGTAGTCGCGCATCGACACCATCTGGCTTTCCTGGCCGACGATGTTGACGCCGACGATCAGTTCGCTCTGCCCCACTGCCTTGAAGCCGGCCACCATCGAGGAAAACACCTGGGATGGGCCCAGCAGGCGCAGCACGTAGGCCTGGTAGCGCATGGTGAAGTTGGCGTCGTCGATACCGGCCGCGGCCTGCTCGATCTTGCTGACGTAATCCTTCACGCCGCTGTTGAAGGCGGCGTCCTGATCGAGCGCAGCCAGTTGCGCGCGCATCAGGGCCTCGAAGGCGGCATCATCATTGCCCGACTGCCAGGCGCGCTGGTCGAAGGCGGCGTCGCCCTTGAACGGCGCCAGCTTGAACATGGTTTCGATGTAGCTGACGTTCTCGGCAATGGCGCGGGCCTTGAGGGTTTGCAGGCCGTCGGCAAAATTGTCGTTTGAAACGGGGCCAAAGAAGCCGAAGGTCTGGAAGAACTGACGGTCCGGCGGCGGCTGGATTGCGCCATGGTTATTGAAATCCTTGCTCGACCAGCGCTGCAACAGTTCGCGGTAGGTCTGGTCATCGGCGTAGACTTCGCTGGCATTGAGGCAGGTGCGCTGGGCGGCCGGCAGGGCCCGCTCGGCGGCGATGAACTGCTTGTCCGTCTCGATGCGATAACTGGTCTTGTTGACGCACAGGCCCTGCTTGTCGAGAAAATCGACATATTGTTCCGCGTAGAGGGCGCCCGAGTAATGGTGGTGCAGGTCGCCGCCCTTGGGCATCTGGGAAAAAAACATCGTCAGCGCCGACTGCTGGGCATCGTGGCCGCCCACCAGCTGGGCAAAATAGCGGGCGGTGGCCGCTTCATTATTGGTGACGGGGCCCTTGGCCTGGGCAGCGCCGCTCAGCACGGACAGGGCGAGCGCGAAGGCGGCAGTGGCGGCGCTGGCGGTGGCGCGGCGCGATCGGATCAGCATGCGAAATCTTTCAATAATGGTAAGGCGACAGGAGGGCCGCGGGTGCGCGGCTACTGTAGCGTCTTCATGCAGCCTTGGCAATGTGTGGCGCACCCTGTAAAAAGTTGCCCGATGGCACCAAAAAAGCCCCGCTGGCGTTATAATCGTCTTCTGTGCGCAACCTTTCCACTCATTGATCGGCCGGGTTGACGGCAGGCAATTAAACCTATTACAGTCCTTGGTGCCCAGAGCCCGCATCTTTTCAGTAAGGCGTTTCCATGTCGAAGGTGAAGTTCCTCAGTCCGGAGCTGTTCAAGACTGTCAGTCGCGACATGTCGAAACACATCAAAAAGAAACTGCGCGGCATGGAGATCGAAGTTGCCGATATGGAATTGCACAATTCCACGCAAACCCGTACCCTGCGTGTTTACGTCACGCTCAGCCGCACGACCAACCTCAAAGCGCTCTATCTTGCCGAATCGATGATCTGCAAGGAATTGCAGGACGAATTTAATATGCAGCCGCACGCTTTTTACTGGCGCTACCTGCCGGAAAAAGTCGCCGATGGCGCCGCAGCGGCGCCTGCTGAATCAACCTCAACCTGACCGGGACCCCGTCATGGCCAGTCAAAAAATTCTCGTCGTCGACGATTCAATGTCGCAGCGCCTGGTGCTCAATGCCCTGCTCACCAGCGAAGGCCACAAGGTCATCATGGCCAATGACGGCGAAGAAGCCGTCGCCAAGGCGCGCCAGGAACTGCCCGACCTGATCGTGATGGACATCGTCATGCCAGGCCTGAACGGCTTCCAGGCCACCCGCGCCATCACCAACGATGAAACCACCTGGCACATCCCCGTGATTCTGCTCACCAGCAAGGACATGGACTCGGACCGGATCTGGGCCCTGCGCCAGGGCGCCACCGCTTTTCTGAACAAGCCGCTGGATCATGCCAAGTTGCTGGAGTTGATTGATACGCTGGCCTGAGGCCGGCGCCTACAGCCAGGGGGCGCGGCGCAAGCTGCGCCAGTCCAGCAGCACCGCGATCACGCCGATCGCCACCAGCAGCATGGCCCCGCCTGAGATGGCGTGGGCGACAATGCCGGCGCTGTCCGGCCACTGCTGCGCAGCCTTGACCATCACCACGCCATCGACCGCCAGCACGGCCGCCGTGACCAGGCGCGACGGTCGTTCCGCCAGGCCCGCCAGACAGGCAAACACGCCCGCGAAAAACAGAAAAATCAGCCCTGTGATGCCAAGGCCCAGCAGAGCAACAACGCCGACCAGCAGAAAGGCGGCGGCGAAGATGGCTTGAATCACTGCGAGCAGGCGCATGGCGAACTCCGGAAAATAAGGCGTGCGGCAAGTCTACGCTGGGGCTTGGCATTACGGCAAGCCTTTAGGGCCTTCGCCGGTCGGCCGCGGTCACTCAAAAACTGGGACGCATCTGCAGGCAGATGCCCTACGGCGCCAGTCCCCCTGCTAATCGAGGCGCCGTGGCGCTTGCAGCAGGGGGCATCACGTCCGGAGACATGATGCGGCGCCGTAGGGCATCTGCATGCAGATGCGTCCCGTTTTTCAGTTTGACGGCCGCTGCCACTGCAGCCGGCCGCCCGAATAAGTGGCTGCAATCGCCCGATCATCCCCCAGCAGCGCCAGCGCAAACAGCAACTCTTCCAGGTTCTCGCACTCGGCCGTGCGGCGCGCCAGCAAGGGCGTGGCCGCCGGGTCGAGCACAATAAAATCGGCTTCCGCGCCGGGCGTGAAATTGCCGATCACGCCCTCGAGCTGCATGGCCCGCGCCGCGCCCAAAGTCGCCAAATAAAACATGCGCAGGGCCGGCAGGTAGCTGCCCTTCATGCGCGCCACTTTATAGGCTTCGTTCATGGTCTGCAGCATGCAGAAGGAGGTGCCGGCGCCGACGTCGGAGGCCAGCGACAGCAGCACGCCCTTGGCATCGGCGCGTTCGAAGTCGAACAGGCCGCTGCCCAAAAACAGGTTGGAAGTCGGGCAGACGGCAGCCGCCGCGCCGGTGTCGGCCATGCGGGCGAAATCGGTGTCGTCGAGCCAGATGCAGTGGCCGAACAGGGCGCGCTGGCGCAGCAGGCCGTAGTGGTCATACACATCGAGATAGCTGCGCGAAGCGGGAAACAGCGACTTCACCCAGCTGCATTCGTCCGGGTTTTCCGACACGTGGGTCTGGATGAACGTGTCGGGATGGCGGCGCGCCAGTTCACCCGTCAGGGTCAGCTGGGCTTCACTCGAGGTGGGCGCGAAACGGGGCGTGATGGCGTACATCGAGCGGCCCCGCTTGTGCCAGCGCTCGATCAGTTCCTCGCTGTCGGCCACGCCGCCTTCGGCTGTGTCGGCCAAAAATTCCGGGCAATTGCGGTCCATCAGCACCTTGCCGGCCACCATGCGCAGGCCGCGCGCTTCGCTGGCCGTAAAAAAGGCGTCGACCGATTCCTTGTGC
>JBJMVV010000233.1:0-4389 GCA_045810505.1 Massilia sp. | reverse complement strand
TTTTTCAGATTGGTGCGGCGTCGAGCAGGCCCTCACGGCGGATGAATTCAACCACCGCGTCGACACCCTCGCCGCTGCGCAGATTGGTGAAGATGAAGGGCCGCGCGCCGCGCTGGACGGCGGCATCGCGGGCCATGACGGCCAGGTCCGCGCCCACGTGGGGCGCCAGGTCGGTCTTGTTGATGATTAGCAGATCGGAGCGGGTGATGCCCGGGCCGCCCTTACGGGGAATTTTTTCGCCGCCCGCCACGTCGATCACATACAAGGTCAGGTCCGACAGTTCGGGGCTGAAGGTGGCGGCCAGGTTGTCGCCGCCCGACTCGATCAGGATCAGTTCAAGCGCCGGAAAATCGGCCTGCATGCGCGCAATCGCTTCCAGGTTGATGGAGGCGTCTTCGCGGATCGCCGTGTGCGGGCAACCGCCCGTCTCGACCCCCATCAGCCGCGCCGCCGGCAAGGCGTCCGCGCGCAGCAGGATCTCCATGTCCTCGCGGGTGTAGATATCGTTGGTGATGACGGCCATGTCAAACTGCTCGCGCATGGCCTTGCAGAGCATTTCGCACAAGGCGGTTTTGCCGGAGCCGACCGGGCCGCCGATGCCGACGCGCAGGGGGTTTGATTGCATATTAGCCTTTCAATTTACGAGCGGTAGATCCGGCCGTTCTGGGTTTCGTGGCGCATCGACAGGATGGCCAGGCCAGGCGCGAAGTTCGACAACTGGTCATCCTCGAGCGTGCACGCCGTGTGCGCCGCCGCTTCGATGACGGGCGCCAGCGACAGCAGCAGGCGCTGCCCCGCCACCTGCCCCAGCGGCACCGATTTCACGCACACCAGCACCTGGTTTTCGGCCCAGGCAAACAGTGACGCCAGCAGCGCTTCGCCCGGTGCGATGCCGAGCGCATGGACCGCGCGGGCAAAGGCAGTTGGCAGGGCCACCTCGGCGCCCGCATCCTGAACCGCGTGCAACTGCAGTTCAGCGAGCAGTCGGGTCAGCGAATACCCCATCTGGATGGTCTCCGCGCGCAGTTCGGCGCAGTCGCGCGAGGCGATGAAGCGCTCGCTCCACAGGGCCACCGCCGCTTCGTCAGCGCGCGCCATCGCTTCCATCAGGCGCCACAACACCGGCCCTTCCCAGCGCGCCATCACCTCCTCCAGGCAGCAGGCGATCCAGGCGCGCGCGCTGGCGGCATCGACGACGTCACCGGCATCGATGGCCGTTTCCAATCCCTGCGAATAGCTGTAGCCGCCGATCGGCAGGGCCGGACTGGCAAACTGCAGCAGGTGCAGCAGGGCCGCCGCCGTCATGGCGCGGCGTCGCCCGGGCGGTGAATCTTCTGGCGCAGGGGAATTGGCGCCAGTGCGCCGCCATGTTCGTGACCATGACCATGGCCGCCGCCATACGCGCCCGCCTCCGGCTCGAACGGCGCCTGCCCCTCGACCACCCGCGCGCCCAGGCCTTCGACCATCTCGCGCAGCACGGGGTCGACCCGGATGCGCAGGAAGCCGGCGCCCAACTGCACCTGGGTATGCCGGTTGCCGAGGTGGTAGGCGCAGCGCAGCAGCGCCGCTTCGCTGTCGCAGCAGACGGCGTAGGTCGGCTCAAGCGCGGCGCGCACCCGCACCACCTGGCCTTCGGCAGCAGCCAGCAGATCGCCATCGCGCAGCACGCTGCCGCGCGGCGTGAACACGGCCACTTCCTCGCCGGAAGTCAGGCGCGCGCGCAGGCGGCATTTTTCGCGCTGGTCCCACGCCAGCACCATCTCGCCGTAAATCCTGTCGGCGCTGGCGCGCTTGCTGTGCAGTGTGAGCATGTGAGGTTGGTCCTTAAAACAGAAAATAACGCTGCGCCATCGGCAGCACGTCGGCCGGCTCGCACACCAGCAGTTCGCCATCGGCCCGCACCTCATAGGTTTCCGGGTCCACCTGCATGCGCGGCGTGGCGCCGTTATGAATCATGTCTGTCTTCACCAGGCCGCGCGTGCCGCGCACCGGGACCACGGTTTTGGCCAGCCCCAACCGGCTGGCGATCCCCGCATCGAAAGCCGCCTGCGAGACAAAGGTGAGCGACTTTTTCAGCCCACCCCCGAACGAACCGAACATGGGCCGGTAATGCACCGGTTGCGGGGTCGGGATCGAGGCGTTCGGGTCACCCATCAGGCTGGCCGCGATCATGCCGCCCTTGAGGATCATGGACGGCTTGACGCCAAAGAAGGCGGGCCGCCACAGCACCAGGTCGGCCACTTTGCCCGTTTCAACCGAGCCGACGACGTGCGCAATGCCGTGGGTAATGGCCGGGTTGATGGTGTACTTGGCGATGTAGCGCTTGACGCGGAAATTGTCATTGCGCGCCGTGTCGGGCGCCAGCGGGCCGCGCTGCAGTTTCATCTTGTGGGCCGTCTGCCAGGTGCGCATGATGGTTTCGCCCACGCGCCCCATCGCCTGCGAATCGGACGACATCATGCTGATCGCGCCCAGGTCGTGCAGGATATCCTCGGCGGCGATGGTTTCGCGCCGGATGCGCGACTCGGCAAAGGCCACGTCTTCCGCAATCGCCGGGTCGAGGTGGTGGCACACCATCAGCATGTCGAGGTGTTCATCGAGCGTATTGACGGTGTAGGGCCGGGTCGGATTGGTCGACGAGGGCAGCACATTGGCCTCTCCCACGGCGGCGATGATGTCCGGCGCATGGCCGCCGCCCGCCCCTTCGGTGTGGAAGGTGTGGATGGTGCGGCCCTTGAAGGCAGCCAGCGTCGTCTCCAGAAAACCCGCTTCGTTGAGGGTATCGGAGTGAATCGCCACCTGCACGTCGTAGCGTTCGGCCACCGCCAGGCAGTTGTCGATCGCCGCCGGCGTGCTGCCCCAGTCCTCGTGCAGTTTCAGGCCGATGGCCCCGGCCAGGATCTGTTCCTCGATGGGGCCGGGCAGGCTGACATTGCCCTTGCCGAGAAAGCCCAGGTTCATGGGGAAGGCTTCGGCGGCAGTGAGCATGGCGTGGATGTGCCAGGGCCCCGGCGTGCAGGTCGTGGCCGCCGTGCCGACGGCAGGCCCGGTGCCGCCGCCTATCATGGTCGTGACGCCGCTCATCAGGGCTTCCTCGATCTGCTGGGGGCAAATAAAATGGATGTGGGTGTCGACCCCGCCCGCGGTGACGATGGATCCTTCACCGGCGATGATCTCGGTGGCCGCGCCGATGGCCATCGTTACCTGCGGCTGAATGTCGGGATTGCCGGCCTTGCCGATGGCGGCGATCCGACCGTCCTTGAGGCCGATGTCGGCCTTGACGATGCCCCAGTGATCGATGATGACGGCATTGGTGATGACGGTGTCCATCACTTCGGCATGCAGGCGCTGCGACTGGCCCATGCCGTCGCGGATAGTCTTGCCGCCGCCGAATTTGACCTCCTCGCCGTAGGCCGCGCTGGCGTAATCGTGCTCGATCTCGATGAACAGCTCAGTGTCGGCAAGGCGGATGCGGTCGCCCGTGGTGGGGCCGTACATTTCGGCGTAGGCGGCGCGGCCGATGGTATTGCTCATGGCAGTGGCCCCATCACCAGGCCGTTAAAGCCATGGACGATCCGCTCGCCCCCCAGCGCCACCAGTTGCACGGTGCGCTGCTGGCCCGGCTCGAAGCGCACCGCCGTGCCGGCCGCGATATCAAGACGCATGCCCAGGGCTGCCGCGCGCTCGAACAGCAAGGCCCCATTGACTTCATAAAAATGAAAATGCGAGCCCACCTGGATGGGCCGGTCGCCGCTGTTGGCCACCACGACGGCCGTCACGGCACGCCCGGCGTTGATGGTGATCTCGCCCGCCTCGAGCAGGTATTCGCCTGGGATCATGGTGCTTGTCCGATGCATCAGGGGATGGGATGGTGGACCGTGACGAGCTTGGAGCCGTCCGGGAAGGTTGCTTCGACCTGGATATCGGGGATCATCTCGGCGATCCCCTCCATTACGTCGGCGCGCGTGAGGATGCTAGCCCCCTCGGACATCAGTTCGGCCACGCTCTTGCCGTCGCGCGCCCCTTCCATGATGGCCGCGCTGATCAGGGCCACCGCTTCCGGGTAGTTGAGCTTGAGGCCCCGGGCGCGGCGCCGTTCCGCCAGCAGGCCGGCGGTAAAAATGAGCAGCTTGTCTTTTTCGCGTGGGGTCAGGTCCATGGCTCTCCTCTACAAATCAAGTGCGCCAAATGCGCGGCACGGGCGCTTCGCAGCCCAGTAAATGGGGCCGCAGCAGTTGCCACGCCGCCGTCATGGCCTGCCTCGCCGTTTCGCTGTCCTGGCCCAGCAGGCGCGCCACCAGCACGCTCTTGACCTGGCTGGCGGCGATGGCGCCATCGACGCCGCGAATCTGCGCCAACAGATCGGGCGGAAGGATTGGTCCCACCGCG
>JBJMVV010000232.1:0-16078 GCA_045810505.1 Massilia sp. | reverse complement strand
CAGCGGACAGATCGTGCTGCGCGTGGCCGACACCGGCATGGGCATCGGCCCGGAGTTGCTGCCCCAGGTGTTCGACGTGTTCGTGCAAGGCTCGATCACGATCGATCGCGCCCAGGGCGGCCAGGGCAATGGCCTGGCCCTGGTGCGTCGTCTGGTCGAGCTGCATGGCGGCACGGTCAGCGCCAACAGCGAAGGGGCCGGTTGCGGCAGCGTGTTTGAAATCCGCCTGCCCAAGGGCGAGCCGGTCGCCGCCCTGCCCCCGCCCGAACAGCACAGCGAAGGCGCCGTGCAATCGACCGTGCTGCTGATCGAGGACAACGACGACGGCCGTGAAATGATGGCCACCATGCTCGATGCTTACGGTTACGCCGTGCAGCAGGCCGCTGACGGTCTGCAAGGCCTGCAAATGGCCCAGGCCAGCCTGCCCGACGTGGCCCTGGTCGATATCGGCCTGCCTGGCATTGACGGCTACGAAGTGGCGCGCCGCCTGCGGGCAGGCGACAGCACCCGCCACCTGAAACTGATCGCGCTGACCGGTTACGGCCTGGAAGACGACCAGCGCCGCGTGCTGGAAGCGGGCTTCGATCTGCACCTGGTCAAGCCGGTGGACCTGAACCGCTTGCTGGAAGCCATTGGCAGCTCGCAGCAAAGCGAAGCGCTGCTGAAATAAAAAGGCGCTTTCACCGCTAGCTGGTGAAAAATCCCAGCGCCGCTCGCAGGAAGCGGTCGGCGCTGTCGATCCGCCGCAGGTCGATTGCCCAACGCCAACCAAGATAATTCTCCAGGTAGCGGGTGGCGACGCCGTTGAAATGCCGCAGCCAGTTTTTAAAACGGCTGTGATACGCATTGACGTTTTGAATGTGCAATGAGCCGCGCACCCGCCGGCCCAGGCGCAGATTGATCGCTTCGTGGCGAATATGCGCCTGCCTGGCGAAGGTTTTATAGGCCGCGTTGGCGTCGCTCACGAGAATGACATCGGGCGCCAGTTTTGGCAGCAAGTGAGAATGGAGCGCCTTCGGTTTCAATGCGCCTCGGCCAGCGATGAAATCAATGGTCTTGCCGCCACGGTCGCGCGCCACCACGATGTTGACCAGTTCATTGGATATTCCCCGCTTGCGGGCGACGCCGCCATGCCGGCGTGGCGCTCTTTGTAAGTGCCGGCTGCCTTTTTCCGATTCAAGCAGGAAGGTTTCATCCGCTTCCGCTACGCCATCCAGGGCGCCGGGCCGATCAAACTTTGTCCAGTCGAGAAACCGGTGGCGCCATCTGAAGCTCGTGTTGGGATGCACGCCGGTTTTCAAAGCGGCGCTGTGCACGGTGCAGGCGGGATCGCGCAGGCAATCGAAATACGCCAGCCACCGGTGTTTCAGTCGCAATCTCGCCAATGGTGTGCCGGTTAAACCATTGAACGTCACGCCGCATGAGCGGCAGCGGTAACGCTGCAGATCGTTGGCGAAGCCATGCCGATACAACCGCTTTCCCTCGCAATCGGGGCAGGCGCCGCGCTCGCGGGCCAGCTGATTGATCACGGCGGCGGCCCGGTCGCCATTGACCAGTGCCGACACAAAGACGGCCACGGCCAGCCTGGCCGGGTTACTTAAATTAATCAGCTGGCGAAACAGGCGCCGGTAAGGCTGTCGGATGTGCTGGAGAACCGAGTGCTGGTAATGGCGCTGCCGATCGGGTGCCACGCTGCTCTCCTGATGGGGGATGAGCAGGTTTGACCTCGGCAGTATTAATTGGTTCGGCGCTGTTCCACAGGTAGCGGTGAATGCGCCAATAAAACGCCGCCGGCCTGTGCAGGCGGGCGGCGCTGATCAGGCTTGACGTGCGATTACATCGCCGCCATCAATTCTTCCTTGCGGGCCTGCAGCTGTTCACCGATGTCCACCAGGTCGAGCTTGGTCTTGCGGGCCTTGGTGAACATCTCGTCCTCTTCTTCCGTGGCGTGATGGTCGATCTGTTCGCCCAGCACCTTGACCTTGGCATCGTACAGGTCGTCCTCCGGGTCCATCGCCTCGATCTGGGCGATCAGGTCCTTGGCGCCGGCGTGCTCGACCTCGGCTTCATCGAGCAGGTCCTGGAATTCCTTGCCCTGGGTGCGCAGCGCGGGATAAAAAATCTCTTCCTCGATGGTGGCGTGCACGGTCAGTGCATTGCACACTTCCGTGGCCAGTTTTTTCTTCGAGGCATACGAGCGCTCGCCCAGTTCATCGAATTTCTTGAAAATGGCGCGCGCTTCGTTGTGGTCGGCGGTCAGCAGGGCCAGGGCGTCTTTGGGTTTGTTCATGATAAGAATCCTTTTGGTGAGTGTCGCGTGCGGTGGCAAGATCGCCATGGAACGAGAATGCGGCCAAACAGCAAGCCCGACTGTGCGTTGACTAACCTTGATCAGGGTCGAAGCCCTTATGCCAGCAGCGCGCCATTCCTCAAGGTCTCTGTTGTATGATCTGGGAAACTTTTTAAGGCCCCATCATGAGCACACCCGCCCACCTTCCTCTCGACCCGAGCGCCTCAGCGGGAACGGCCGGGCGCGGGGACGGGATGGCGAGCCTGGCCGTGGCGGATGGGTCCGCTGAATTGGCCGCCATGCGCGAGCTGCTAGGCCACCTGACGGACAGCTGGGACGACCAGCGCCGCCTGCTGGCGCGCCAGTTGCACGACAGCCTGGGCTCGTCGATGACGGCGCTGACCATGCACCTGGCCCTGCTGACCCAGCAATTGCCGAAAGAAAAGGCGCTGCTGGACCGCAGCGCCCAGATGAAGACATTGTTGACCACCATCATCAACGTCAACCGCGACATGCAACTGGGCCTGTGGAACGACAGCCTGGAGTTTCTCGGCATCCGCCCGGCCATCCTTGAAGTGATGGAACAGTTCCGCGATCAGCAGCGCCTGGTGGCCCGCCTTTCCCTGCCCGAAGAAGAGGTCAACTACCCGCGCCGCCACGCCGCCATCCTGATGCGTTGTCTTGAGGAAGGCCTGAGTAATGTAGTCGCCCATGCCGGCGCCAGCGAGGTCGACGTGATTCTCGATGATGATGGCGACCAGGTGATGCTGACGGTGCGCGACAATGGCCGCGGCATCGATGGCGCCGATGTGTTCGGCCAGGGCGGCCACGGCCTGCGCGCCCTGCGCGAACGGGCGCTGTATCTTGGTGGCAGCCTGAGCATCGGCCCCGCGCCGGAAGGAGCGCCTGGCGCCAGGCTGACCCTGGTCCTGCCGCTGCGGCGGCACGACGACGGCGATGCGGTCGATCTGGGGTAATGTACCGTGGATTCAAAAATTGCCGACGATGAGAGATCGCAGTTCAGTGAACGTCTGAAGTCCTCGCTCACTGCCATCGGACTGTCCATCCAGCCGAGTGATTTTGCGCGGGCGTTCAACGCGCGCGCCGATGGCGCGTCCGTGACTGTCCACGCAGCGCGCAAATGGCTGCACGGTGAAGCGATTCCCACTCACGAGAAAATCGTCATCCTGTCGATCTGGCTTGGTGTCAATCCTGCCTGGCTGCGATTTGGCGAGCCCGACGACGAAATCTTTGGTGCTGGTGTGGTGCCAGAAGCAAACGTGTCGACACCGGCGATGCAATTACTCAACGATATCGTGTCACTGCCAAAACCCGCGCAGCGCATCCTTCGGAGCATCGTCGATGCCTTTCTACGGGAATATGCGGACCAGCCCGCAGCCGAACCCAAAGCGACCAGGCCGCAGCGGGGAAAAGCACAAGACTAGCGCAAAATAAGCAGCGCAAAAAACCGCAAGTCATCCCGGCACAGCCTGCTCAGGCGTGCAGCAGCGCTTCGAGGTGGAGGTCATCGGCCATGTAGCGTTTGCGGTCGGGACAGGACTCGACCAAGCTGCGCCAGCCAATGTAGACGCCGTAGGCAATTTCTCGCTTGGCCAGGGCTTCGTCTGGGGCACTGTTCAGGCAACGCCGTGCCGCGTGCGTGAAATACTCGATCTGCGCCTCCGCCTTGGCGGTAATTTCCTGGTAGCTGTAAAGCTTCATGGCGCCACCTCCGCTCGAGTGCGGCAATGCCGGGCAATGAATGTTCGATGAAGCATTATGCCAAATGGTTTCCTCGCCTGCCACGAGCGCGATTGGCCAGTATCAAACGGCACGCGCATATTGGCGCGAACCATGGCGCAAGCATGGCAAGCATGTTCACGCGCGATGGGCGGCCATTGCCGCGGCTAATGCTCGGCCAAGCCCGCCTGGCCAGTGCCAAACATGCGTTCCAGGACTTCCGGCAGCAGCGGTTTGACCAGGTGGGCGGCAAATCCCGAAGCGTTACTGCGCGCCTTGTCGACCTGCTGGCCGAAGCCGCTGAGGGCAACGTAGCTGCAGTGCGCATTGGCGCCCATCTGGCGCATCTGCCGGGCCAGCTCGTGCCCGCTCATCTCGGGCAGGCCGATATCGAGAATCGCAATATCGACCTTGTGCGCGGCAAACAGCTGCAGCGCCGATTGCGCCGTATAGGCAACCTCGACCTGATGATGATGCGGGCGCAGGGCCTCCGCCACGGTGTCCGCCGCATCGATATTGTCATCGACCACCAGGATGTGGCGCGGTGCGCAGGCCAGGGCCGGGACCGCCGACGGCGTCGCCGTGGGGGTCACCGGGTCGGCGCCGCGCGGCAGCACCACCGTGAAAACACTGCCACGACCTGTACCCTCGCTGGACGCGGAAACGTGGCCGCCGTGCAGCTCACTGAGGTTCTTCACGAGCGCAAGGCCGATACCGAGCCCGCCGACACCGCTGCGCAGTTCACGATTGCCCTGCACGAAAGGCTCGAATACCCTCGGCAACAGGTCCGCTGACAGGCCCATGCCGTCGTCGGCGACAGTAATGCGCAGTTCCTGCGCGTTCACTTCGAGGCGCAGGCTGATTGCGCCATCGTTCGCACTGTAGCGGGCGGCGTTGGTCAGCAGGTTCGATACGATCTGCGTCAGCCGCGCCGGATCGCCATACCATTCGACCGAGGGGACCTCGGTCGCCAGGCGCTGCTGCTTCTGTTCGATCAGGGGCAGTACCATCTCGACGGCCCGCAGGATCACCTCGCGGGCATCGACCTGCTTCATGCGCAATTCGACCTTGCCGCGCGTGATGCGCGATACGTCCAGCAGATCGTCGACCAGGCGGGTCAGGTGCGTCACCTGGCGCCGAATGATCACCTGTTCACGCTCGGCCGGCCCGCCGCGCATGCGCATCAGGTCGAGCGCGGTAACGATAGGCGCGAGAGGATTGCGCATCTCGTGCCCCAGCAAGGCCAGGAACTCGTCCTTGGCGCGTGCGGCGGCGCGCAGTTCGACGTTCAGTCCCTCCACCTGCTCGCGCGAGGTGACCTGCACGGTGATGTCGACCGCAATCACCATCAGGCCATAGACCTCGCCCGCCAGGGTGCGCAACGGCGACAGGTTATAGGTGAAATACCGGTCTTCCAGCGCCCCGCCGTGACGATGAATCCGCACCAGGGTCGGCTCGGAAACGAAGGGATGGCCGACCCGGTAGACCTCCTTGAATTTCTCGTGGACGGGCGAGCCCTCAAGTTCAGGGAATACGGCCAGGAAGGGCCGGTTGACCATGCGCTCGGCAGGACGCCCGCTGACGGCAGCGTACATCGCGTTCACCAGGTGATAGACCAGGTCTTCGCCGATCATCACGGCAGCGCCGACCGGGGCATCGAGCAGGAGTCGGTCGCGCTCGGCCTCGATGATGCGGCGGCGCGCATCGGCTTTCAGGCGATGCAAGACCGTGGCCAGCAACAGACAGCACTGTTCCAGGAAAGCGCGGTAGGCCAGGTTGGGCGCTACCCGAGCCGCGCTCGCGCAGTCCAGCACCAGGTCGACATCGACGCCCACGGACACCGCCGCGACATGATGTCGGCTTGCTCCGGAAGGCGCGGCGGCGGCCGTGCTGTCCGTCAGCAGCCGGGCCGCTTGCAGGTCATTCGGATTGAAGTGGGCGGCGTGCGCGAGCGCAGCCTGCATCTGGCCGGGATCGCGCACCTCGACCAGCTGCTGGCGCAACAGCTCGAGCGTCTGTTCGCGCCGGACCGCCAGCACCCGCGCCGTGGTCTCCGTGGACAGCAGCATGATGCCGCGCACCGCCCCGGCGTCGTCGCGCAGTGGCGTCAGCGAAAATGTCC
This sequence comes from Massilia sp., assembly GCA_045810505.1. Classification (GTDB taxonomy): domain Bacteria; phylum Pseudomonadota; class Gammaproteobacteria; order Burkholderiales; family Burkholderiaceae_D; genus JAFCUW01. Next base: position 9,926 of record JBJMVV010000232.1, on the reverse strand, counting down.
AATACGCCTCGTCGACCCTGCCGCCGCGCTCGATGTCGAACGGGAAGTCGATACAACGCTGCGAGGCAGCCTCACACAGCACTGCCTGCACCAGCGGAGCGAGGCTGGGCCAGCTGTGTGCCCAGCTTTTGGCCGCAGGTGTCCCCAGCGCGCTGCCGCCGGCGGCGGCATCGACGCGCGGGGCATACGCGTCGTTATAAATCTGCAGCAGCTCCTCGCCCCACCATAGCGCGACGGGCTCGGCCGAATCAAGCATCAGATTGACGACAGTTCTGAGGCTGGCCGGCCACTGTACCATCGGCCCGATCGAGCTCGCTGACCAGTCGTGGCCATCCATCGCGGCGCGCATGCGCATCCCCGCTTGAACGGGCATGGCCCCGCTGAAGGGATCGCGCGGCGATTCAGGATGGGATAGTGTCAATTGCATTGTAGCCAAGTCAAGACAGCGCCTCGCTCGAAGAGGTCCGGACATTGTACAGGCGATGCGCTGACGCAGAGGCACGGTTCAGATCGTCATTCAAACACGGCTGGCGCCGGCCTTACCCGGTCACTTCTTGCTGTGGCCGCCCCCTTGCCAGCAATGCTCAGTGCAGCTTCACCAGCGGCGTGGTGCGCCGGATCAAAAAGCGCGCCAGCGCCAGCAAGCCCGTGCGCAAGGTGCCCATCACGGCGCGATGGTGCATCAGGTGCAGGCTCAGGTACATCATGCGGGCAAACACGCCCTCGACAAACCAGTTGAATCCCTGCAGCGCACCCATCAGGCTGCCCACCGAGGTGGTGTTGCCGATCGAGACGAGCGAGCCGTAATCGGCGTACAGATAGCCTTTCGGCGAAGGCGCGCGGCCCTGTACTTCGCGCACGAAGGCATGCAGCAGATAGTCGGCCTGCTGGTGCGCAGCCTGGGCGCGCGGCGGCACCGGCTTGCCCTTGGCGTCGATGCAGGCGGCGCAATCACCCAGCGCATACACGCCCGGCACGCCCTTGACGCGCAGATGGTCGTCCACTTCAAGCTGGCCGCCCCGCGCCGTGGGCAAGCCCAGGCCCGAGAGCCATTGCGGGGCGCGGATCCCGGCCGCCCACACGCACAGATCGGCGGGATACGCGGCGCCGCTGGCGTCGATCACCTGGCCGGCATCGATGCGCGTGACGCGGCACGAAGTGTGCACGCTGATGGCGCGCTGTTTCAGCAGGGACAGGGCCGCGTCCGACACTTTTTGCGGCAGGGGCGACAGGATCCGGTCCGCGCCTTCCAGGATGGTGAGGTGCACATCGCGCACGGCGTCGAGATGCTCGAAGCCGTAGTTGGCGTAGGCGCTCGATGCTTCGCGCAGTTCGGCCGCCAGTTCGACCCCGGTGGCGCCGCCGCCGATGATGACGATATCGACGCTGGACTTGCCGGCGGAACGCGCTTGCACCGGGGCCAGCGCAGCAGGCCGCGCCGCGAGCACCGTGGCAGTGGCAGGCAGCGCGGCATCGGCTTCGACCTCAAACGCCGCTGGCACGCCCGCTGGATCGGCGCCATTGCGGCTCAGGTCCGCCATCGCCATCAGGCGCAGCAGCTTGAGCCGGAATTGCTCGGCGTCTTCGGTGGCATTGAGTGAAACAGTGTTTTCCGCCGCGCCCGGCACGCCGAAATAATTGGAGGTGCTGCCGACGGCCAATACCAGCTTGGCATACTCGATGGTGCGGGCCGGCAGCACTTCCTCGCCCGCCGGCGTGGTGACGGGCGCGATGGCGATGCGGCGCGCGGTCGCGTCGAGCGCCGTCATGGCCCCATAGACATAGGTAAAGCCGTTATCGTGCGCCAGCATCTGGTAGGACAGGCCTTCCTGGTGGATGTCGAGCGTGCCCGCGGCGACTTCGTGCAGGGACGGCTTCCAGATGTGATAGAGCCGGCTGTCAACCAGCATGACCTTGGCAGGCCCCAGCTTGCGGCCCAGTTTGCAGGCCAGTTCCAGCCCGCCCGCCCCGCCTCCGACCACGACAATTTCGCTGCGCAAACGATTCTCCCGATACAGTAAAAAAACAGAAACGGCAAGAAGCGCGACCGGCTTCGCAAAAAAAATGGCGTACCCGTTTTATCGGATACACCATCAGTCTACACCGGCGCCACCGGCGCCGCTGAAGTAGCTATCTGCGCTGGCGTAGTACCCGACCAGCGGAACAAGCGGCCGTGGGCGTCAATCAGTCGCCGTGCTTGCCGTGGCCGTTGCCGTGACCATTGCCGTGGCCATTGCCGTGGCCGCCGCCGTGCTCGCCGTGATCGCCCCGTCCGTCATGGTCGCCCCGTCCATCGTGATCGCGGCCCGGGCCGCGGCCATCGTGGTCACGCCAGCCATGGTCGCGTTCACGCTCGCGGTAGAAATTCTCGCGCACGATCACGGGACGGTCACGGTAGTGGCCTTCGCGATAACGGGGCGCATACGTATTCTGGTACCAGCCATCCTGGACAAAGAACACCTGGCGGCCGCACGCATTGTAGTAGGAGCAGTGACGCGCCCAGTGCCTGCGGTGGCCTTCCGGCACGCGCAGATACACAGGCGGACCGATCACGGTGCGCTCGATCACGACCGGCTGCGGGTAATACACGGGCGGCGGCGGGAAACCGCCAATGTTGAGCTGACCGTAGAAGCCGGGCTGGCCCACGCTGATGTTGACGCTGTTCTGGGCGCTGGCAGGCGCGGCAGCGGCAAGGCCGAGGGCAATCGTCGCGCCGGCTGCCAGCAGGGCGCCGCGCAGGGAGGACTTGGTCGAAGTGTTCATGATGATCCTTGGGTAAAAGTGGCAGCGCACTGCCGTCACGACAGAGTCACTCTAGCAGAAACAGGGGCAATGTCTGTACGCTGGGACACTATTATTACCGTTCTTACATGTTGTAACAAGATGAACTGTGCATGGCCTGGCAGGCCCGTATCGGCGATATAAATAGAGCAACGACGATGTTGATCACCACCCTTGAAGATGCTGCTCACATGGCCCGGAACAGCGCCATGAAGGGCTGGCTCACCGCCAGCGTCTCCGGCCGGTTTTTCAGTTTCAACACGCCGCGGCCCATCTCGTCACGCGAAATGGCGGCGATGGCCTTGATGTTGACGATGGTCGAGCGGTGAATCTGCTTGAACACGGCGAGATCGAGCACGTCGAGCAGTTCGCGGATGGGTTTGCGCAGCAGGGCTTCGCCGGCCGCCGTCATCACCACCGTGTACTTGCTGTCGGACTGGAAGTAGGCGACATCGTCGACCAGGATCAGGCGCGTCTCCGCACCCGCGCTGGCCGTCAGCCACACCAGCGGCGCCGGCTTGGGCGCCAGCGCCGGCAGGGGCGGCGTTTGCGCAAACTGCGCCAGCAAGGCGGCCAGGCGTGCCGTGTCGGCGCCGTCCCGTGGTTGCGCGGCGCGCGCACGCAAGCGCGTCACCGTGGCCGCCAGCCGCGCCGGATCGACCGGCTTGAGCAGGTAATCGAGCGCGCCCCGTTCAAACGCATCGATGGCGTACTGGTCGTAGGCGGTGACGAACACGATCTGGGTCGCGGGGCTGCAATCGGCCAGGGCGCTGGCCACCTCCAGGCCCGTCAGGCCCGGCATGCGGATGTCGAGAAAGGCGACGTCGGGCTGACTGGCGGCGATGGCTTCCAGCGCCGCGCCGCCATCGTCGCAGGCGGCGATGATTTCCAGTTCCGGCCAGGCGCGCGCCAATTGCTGCACCATTTCATCGCGCAGCAGGACTTCGTCTTCGGCGATCACGGCCTTGATCCGGGTATTCATGCGGCCTGCTCCTGCGCCTGCATCGGCACCGTGATGGTGGCGGCGACGCCGGCCGGGAAATTGGCGACGATGCGGAAGGAGGCCCGCTCGCCGTAGGCCAGGCGCAGGCGCTCGCGCACATTGGGCAGGCCAATCCCGCCGCCCGCGCTGGCCGGCCCCGCCTCGGCAAAGCCACGGCCATCGTCGGCCACGGTGACAGCCAGCGCCTGACCCTGGCCGCTTTGGGCCGCGCTCTCGCGCGCCAGGATCCACACGGTGCCGCCCCCGCTTTGCGGCTCGAGGCCATGCTTGATGGCGTTTTCCACCAGGGTCTGCAGCATCATCGGCGGGAAGGCGACGCTGCGCAAATGGGCCGGCACATCGAGCTGGCAGCGCAGGCGCGAGCCCATCCGGATGGTGAGGATGTCCAGGTAGGCCTGGGCCCGTTCGAGCTCCACGCCCAGGCTGGAGAGGGCCTCGCCGGTGCGGGGCAGCGAGTGGCGCAGGTAGGTGATCAGGTTGCCCAGCATGGTGTCGGCCAGGGCCGGATCGCTGCGGGTAAGCAGCTGGGCGCTGGCCAGGGTGTTGTACAAAAAATGCGGCTCGACCTGGGCGTGCAGCAGGCTCAGTTTGGCCACTGTCAGTTCTTTTTCAGTGGCGCTCTGGCGCGCGGCCGACTGCTCCTGGCGGCGCTTGTCGGCCACCCGGCGCGCAATCGCCCGCGACAGGCCTTCCGCGTTTTCCAGGTTGGTGCCGTAGTCAATGAAGAACCAGTCGGTCCAGGCGGCCCGCTGGGGCTCGCAAAGCAGCATCACGCTGCCGGCCTCGCCGTTGGGCGTCACCGTCATCAACACCTGGTTGCGCAGCGTGTGCAGGCGGGTCAGCCACTGCCAGGGCAAGGCGTCGCCGGGATAGGGATTGCGCCGCACCACCCGCACCCGGCTTTGCAGGCTGTCGCGGGCCGACTCCGCCTCGCCCACTCCGGGCAGTTCACGCATGGCCGCTTCGACCAGGTCGAACGCTTCACCAGCTTCGAGCGGCAGTTCGACCTGGCGGCGCTGGCGGCGCGACAGGGCCGCGCCGTTGAGCGTGCCGGCGATCAGGCGCACCCGGTGCACATGCGAGAAGGCGCTCAGCAGGGTGATCGTGACGACGATGGCGCCGCCCAGCACGAACCAGCCGCCTTCATCCTTGTAGCGGAAAAACAGCTCGTGGATGGGGATCGCAATCAGCATGTACAGCAAGAACCAGGCGACGCCGAGGCGCAGGATGAAAAACAGACTGGCAAACATGATAGGTCCTTGGGTGATGAAGATGGCCCAAGCTTAGCGAGAACCCCGCTGAGCGCGCCCGGCTTTGCGACGAAACCCCGCTGGCGCCGACCAATGCCGAAAAATCCGCTGTCGCCATCCATGACAGTCCGCAGTCGAGCTTGTGACGCGCACGCGACAAGGCCGCGGGAAATCAGCTCAATGATGATATGCAACAAACTGCCGCACGGCAAGCACTTGCACACTGGCAATGTCCGGGGAGCCTCCCCGTTCCCACTAGCCACCAGGAGAAGCTCGATGCAAGCTCACACCCAGCAGCGCAGTTCCCAGTCCGTCCGCGCAGCCGTACTCAGCCAGGCCAGCCAGTTCGGCGCCAGCGCTGGCGTCAAACTGGCCCTGCTGGCCGGCCTGTTCACCGGCGCCGTGCTGTCGATGCCGGGCGCCCATGCCGCCAATGCCACCGCCAACGCCACCAGCACGGTGGTCGCGCCGATCGCCATCGTCAAGGCCGCCGACCTGTCCTTCGGCAAATTCGCCGCCACCACGGGCGGCAGCGTCACCATCAGCACCACGGGCGTGCGCACCAACACCCCCGGCGTGGTGCAGATTGGCGGCGGCACCCTGAGCGCCGCCCGTTTCGACGTCACCGGCGAAACCGACGCCACCTTCAGCATTGCGATCACCTCCAGCCCTACCCTCTCCGCTGGCGGCGGCAACACGATGGCCTTCGCGACCGTCAGCGACCTCACCGCCGGCAACACCGTCACCGGCAACGTCACCAGCGGCACCCTGACCCTGGGCAGCCAGTCGATCTACGTGGGCGGCATCCTGACCGTGGGCCTGGCCCAGGCGGCCGGCACCTACACCGGTTCGGTCACGGCGACGGTGGAATACAACTGAGTCCGGCCAGGACAGGACAGGACGGGTCAAGGCATGGCAGCCATACTGGCCCACCTGAAGCGGCGCAACCGCTACGGCAGCGCCTGCGCTTATCCAGCCAGCGCCCCGCGCATGCGCCGCTGCATCGAGGCGGGCGCATGCACCAAGCGCAGCGCCTCACGGCTGCGCGCAGTGGCCGCGCTGGCCTTGCTGACGCTTCTGGCCTGCGCGGCCGGCACGCCCGCGCAGGCGCAGACCGCGCCGGCGGCCATCCGGCTTGAACTGCTGCGAAATCTTGATTTTGGCCGCTTCGCCGTCAGCCAGGCGGCGGGCGGCGCCGTCACCATCAGCCCCGCGGGTCCGCGCAGCAGCGCCGGCGGCGTGCTGCTGCTGGCCTCCGGCATCCCTGGGCCGGCCAGCTTTCATGTCAGCCGGGACGGGGCCAGCGCCGGCGGCCAGGCCGTCTCCGTCTCGCTGCCGGCCGATGGCAGCGTCGAACTGAGCAGCGGCGCGCGGCGCATGCGCGTGAACGGCTTTCAGGCCTGGCCGCCGGTCATCGGCGCCATCCCCGATGGCGCCCTGACCCTGTCCATAGGCGCCAGCCTGGAAGTGGCGCCCGGCCAGGGCGCAGGCAGCTACACGGGCGCTTTTTCCATCACCATCAATTACGAGTAGCAGTCCAACAAGCCGGGGCCACAACCGGTATTCAACAACGCGACAACGCGGCCGCGCCAAGCCTGGCGCCTGGCCGCATCGACGAGGAGAGCATCATGCGTTTTTGTTTTCACCCGCGCCTGCTGGCGCTTGCCGTGCTGGCGTTCAGCTTCAACGCCGCCCGCGCCGACCTGATGCTGCACCCCACCCGCATCGTGTTCGACAAGTCCACCCGCAGCGCCCAGGTGGAGTTGATCAACAACGGCAACGAGCCGGCCACCTACCGCCTGCGCCTGGTCAACCGGCGCATGGCGGAAACGGGGGAATTCACCGCCGTCGACACGCCCCTGCCGGGCGAACTGTTCGCCGAATCGATGCTGCGCTTTTCGCCGCGCCAGGTGACATTGCCGCCGGGCGGCGCGCAGACGGTGCGCCTGATGCTGCGCAAGGAAGCCGATCTGGCCGATGGCGAATACCGCTCGCACCTGCAGTTCGACCGCATTGAAACGCCTGCCACCACGCTGGCCTCCACCACGCCGGACGCCGCAGCGCCAAAGGCAATCGGCATCGCTCTCACGGCGCTGGTGGGCGCCTCGATGCCCATCATCGTTCGCCAGGGTCCGCTCAAGGCCCAGCTGACCCTGTCGAATCTGCACCTGGACGGCCACAAGCTCTCGCTGCTGTTCGAGCGCAGCGGCGACGCCTCCGTCTACGGCGACCTGGCCGTCACTTTCACCCCGCAGGGCGGCGCGCCGGTGGCCGTGGCCAGCATGGGCGGGGTGGCCGTCTACGTGCCCAATCCACGCCGGCGCGCCATCGTCCCGCTCAAGCTGCCGGCCGGGATGGCGCTGCAAAAGGGGCACCTCGCCGTGGTCTACCGCGAGCGGCCCGACCAGGGCGGCGCCGTGCTGGCGCGCGCCGACGTCGAACTGCCCTGAGGCGCGCCGGCGCCCGCCGTCCCTCCACGCTAGCGCCGGCCGGCCATGGGCCCTGGCATCGTCCTCATTGTCTGCCTGTTGCTGTGGCACGGCGGCGTCGCCGCGCAGGCCAGAACCGGCAGCGCCGAAGATCCCCCGGTGCTGCTCGAAGTGCGCCTGCGCCAGCATCAACTGGCCGAGGCCATCCTCGCCTGGCCGGTCCAGGGCGGGACCACTGCAGGTCCTGCCGACCTGGCCCTGCCGCTGGGCGAACTGGCGCGCCTCTTGACCATCGCCATCAAGACCGATCCGGCCGCCGGCACCGCCAGCGGCTACCTGGGCACACCGGAACACGCGTTCAGCCTCGATGCGGCCAGCGGCGCAGTGCTGATCGACGGGCGGCGTGAGCAGGTCGACCCCGCGCTGCTGCGGCGCGAGGCCGACGACATTTACGTGCCCGCGCATCTGCTGGCGCGCTGGCTGCCGCTGGCGCTGCGGATCGACTGGTCGGCGCTGAGCCTGGACGTGGCCCCTTCCGTGCGCCTGCCGCTGGAGGGCGCGCTGGCGCGTCGCGAGCAGCAGTTGCGGCCGGCCCAGGCGTACCGCGATCCCGGCTATCCCCGGCTGGCCCTGCCCACCGCCATGGCCGGCGCGCCCTTTATCGACCAGTCGCTTGGACTTGACGCCGTGCGCAGCGCCGGCGCCGCCAGCGGGGCCCTGAACTACAGCGCCTACGCCACCGCCGACCTGCTCGGCATGCAGGCGGCGCTGTTCGCCGGCGCCCGCGTGCAGCGCTATGGCGCACCGTCGACGCCAATTGCGGGCGCGCTGACCCGGCGCTTAACGGTGCTGCGCCTGACCATCGGCCGCCAGGACCCGGATGCGAACCTGCTCGGCCCCCTGCACGCCAGCACCGCCCTGCTGGGCAATGTGCCGGTGGCGGCGCTGGATCACGTCAGCTACGCGGCCACCGCCGGCAATGGCTTCCTGCTCAGTAACCGTCCGCTCAACTCGGCCAGCAGTTTCGACCGCCACACACTCGAAGGCGAGCTGGCGGCCGGCTGGGACGTCGAACTGTTTTATAACGGCGCCCTGGCCGGCTTCCAGCAGGCCGGCGCGGATGGCCGCTACCGCTTCGACAAGCTGCCGCTGGCGTATGGGGCCAATGAATTTCGCCTGGTGTTCCACGGTCCGCTGGGCCAGATGCGGGTCGAACGGCGCAGCATCCTGCTCGAACAAAGCGCGCTCGCACCCGGCAGCGTGGTGTATCTGGCGGCTGCCCAGCGCGACGACCGCGGCCACACTCGCGTGCTGGCGCGGCTGGACGCAGGTCTCGCGCGCTTCCTCTCGGCCGGCGCTGCTTTTACCCGCCTGCCGGACGAGCAAATAAAGGCGCGCGATTACCTTACGCTGGCGATGCACGCTTACGTCAGGGCCCTGATCGCCGGCCTCACGGTGGTGCGCGCCGACAGCGGTGGGCGCCTGATTGAAGCGAGCGTCAAGACGCGCGTGGCGGGGATGTCCGTCAGCGCCAGCCGCGCATCGCTGATGGATTTCACCAGCGAGATTTACCGCCCCGCCAACGACCCGGTGCGCAGCCGCGACGAATTGCGCATCGACGGCGCGCCCGGCTTTGGCACGCTGCCAGCGCCTGTCAACGCGCCTGACGTGGAACCTCTCCCCGCCTCGCTTCCGGCCTACATTCTGCCGCTGGCCTTCCAGCTGCGCCGCGACATCCTGGCCTCAAGCCGCCAGCCGATCGACGCCCAGTTCCGCCTGGCCGCGTATGTTCGTGGCACCGCTGTCTCCAACCAGCTGCGCTGGCAAAAGCTGGACGGCCAGCGCAGCGCTGACGGCGCCCTGGGGCTGTCGCGGCGGGTCGCCGACTACGGCGTCTCCGCCCAGTTGCAATATGGCCTGCAGCCGAAACGGGCCCTGTCCGCCCTGAGCCTGAACGCCGACACCAGCGTGGGTCCGGGTGCACTGGCCACGCTGGGACTGACGCGGGAATTTGCCAACGGCCTGGAAGGTGGCCGCTACCGCCTCAGCGCCGGCTACAACCGCAGCCTGGGCGAAGTGGCCGTGGGCGTGTCCGCCTTCTACTCCAGCCGAGGCGAAATCGGTGTGGGCCTGCGCCTGTTCACGGCCATCGGCCGCGAACCGCGCGCGGGACTGTGGCACGCCAGCGCCCAGCCAGCGGCAGCGACCGGCGCCGCCTCGGTGCGGGCCTATCTCGACCGCAACGGCAATGACCGCTTCGATGGCGCCGACACGGCCATCGCCAACGCTGCTTTCACCATCAACGGCGCCCGCCAGAACGCCCGCACCGGCCTCGATGGCGTCGCCCTGCTCGAGCACCTGCCCGCCGGCGCGCCGCTCGACCTGGCCATCGATGCGGACAGCCTGGCCGATCCCCAGTGGACCACGGCCGTGATCGGATTTGGGTTGTTTTGGGTATGAGTG
>JBJMVV010000231.1:0-18300 GCA_045810505.1 Massilia sp. | reverse complement strand
GGGCGGGGAACCGGCCCTTGCGGCTGGCGGATGGGCCCGATGAGGTGCATCGGAATGCGATTGCCAAGATTGAGTTGGCGAAGTATTTGTAAGGGGCTTGGGACTGGCACGCACGCGCATGCGCGTGCGTGCCGGTCAATTCCTTCGTTTTAAGCTGACAGGCCGCGTGCGTCGAGAACGAAGATGGCATAGGCTTTCGCCGGCGTTTTCTCGGTGGGCTTGTGCACCTGCACCTGCAGGCAATCTTCGGCGGTCAGGCTGCGCCAGTTGGCGATGCCGGCGGTGGAGAACGCGGCGGTGGCCTTCGAGCCCAGGCTCAGGTCGAGCGCCAGGCGGGCGTTGCGGGGGCCTTCCTTGGCGTAGTTCACGCCCAGCAGTTCGAAGCCGAACTGGGCCAGCCACGGGGTCCACAGCCCCGACTCCACGCCGTCGACGATGCGCTCGAAAATGGTATGCAGCGACAGGCCTTTCTTGACGGTGGCGCGCAGCACCTGCAAGGACGGCGCCTCGCTGGCATCGGGCGCGACCTTGCCGGCGCCCCGCTCGCTGATGGCTTTCAATTCCTTGGAAAAAGCGGCGTCGCGTTCCGTGTAGTCGCGCATGCGGCCGTACAGGTCGGCGTCGAGGAAGGGATTGTCGGGGCGCCCTGCGGGTGTCGCGGGGGTGGCGGGTGCTGCGGTTTTTTTGCTGGTCATGATCGGCTGCTTTCGGCGCTGGGGGCGACAGTGTAACAGGCCTGGCCTGCCGCCTCTTCCAGCAGGCTTTGACGCAGCCAGCGATGCGCCTCGTCCGTCTCGCTGCGCGGATGCCAGGCCATCGCCAGCGCGATGCCGGGGTGCGCCAGCGGCAGCTCGAACTGGTCGAGCAGGCCCGCGTGGCGCGCCAGAAAACGCTGGGGCAAGGTGCACAGGTAATCGGTCGCGCCCAGCATCAGCGGCACCAGCGCGTACTGGGGCAAGGCCAGCACCACCTTGCGGCGCAGGCCCAGGCGCGCCAGTTCGGTGTCGATCACGCTCTCGAATCCGCCCGTGCTGGAAACCATCACGTGGTGCGCCGCGCAATAGGCATCGAGCGTCATCGGCCCGGCGCCGCGCGGATGGTCCTTGCGCTGGGCCACGCAGAAACGGTCCTCGAAGAGGTCGGCCGATTGCAGGCCGGCCGGCACCAGGCGGCGGCTGGTGAGCAGGACATCGATTTCGCCCAGTTCCAGCGCGCGCGTGGCGGCCGACGGCGCGACATCCTGAAAGGCCAGGCGCAGGCGGCCGTCGCTGATGACGGCGCAGCGTTTGACCAGCCCGACCCCCACCATGGCGATGGCGTTGTCGTTGGCGGCAATCCGGAAGGTGTGCTCGGCGCTGGCCGGATCGAAGGCGTCACGCGAGCCGACCAGGGCGTCGAGCCGCGCCAGCGCCTCGCGCAGGGGTTGCTGCATTTGGGCAGCGCGCGCAGTCACCACCATTCCCCGCCCTGACTCGGCGGGCACCAGCAAGGGGTCGCCCAGCACGTCACGCAGGCGCGCCAGCTGGCTCGACAGGGCAGGCTGGCTGATGTGCAGGCGGGCCGCGGCGCGGGTGACATTGGCTTCTTCCAGCAGGACCGACAAGGAGGCCAGCAGGGGCAAATCGGCACGATTCATATTCATTTCACTTATACCTCCGATACCGGCAATCGATTTCACATATGCGCCGGGGGCGCCCATCATGAACCTGTTCATCAAGGAGGACAAGATGCGCCACCAACAATCTCAATCACAAGCCGGCGAAGCCGGGAGTTTGCGCGCCCTCGCCCTGGCGCTGTTCGCCATGGGCAGCGCGTCCCTGTCGGTCGTCGGCGCCCTGCAGGCGATGTCGATCAGCATGCACCTGGCGCCCGCCGCTGTCGCGCTTCTGGTGACGGTCTTCGGCGTTACGTTCGCGCTGGGGGCGCCCCTGCTGCAGGTCATGCTCAGCCACATTGCCCGCAAGCGCCTCCTGCTGGGCGGCCTGCTGGTGATGGCCGCCGGCGCCGCCCTGTGTGCGCTCGCGCCCAATTATCCGGCCCTGCTGCTGGCGCGTTTCCTCACCGCCGCCGGCGCAGCCGCTGTCAGCCCGGTGGCATCCGCGATTGGCGCAGCGCTGGTGCCGGCCGAGCGCCGCGGCCATGCGCTTGCCGTGGTGTTTTCCGGCATGACGATGGCCTCGGTTGCCGGCGTGCCGCTGGCCTCGTGGCTGGCCGCCAACCTGGGCTGGCGCGCCATGTTCGGCGTCACCGCCGCGCTGGGGCTGGCCGCTGCCACGGCCGTGTGGCGCTTTGTCGGCAAGACCCCGGCTGGCGCCACCGTGCGCTGGATCGATTTCGGCCGCCTGCTGGTGGCCCGCGACGTGCTGGCCGCGCAAGCCGTGATGGTGCTGGCGATGACGGCGCTGTTCTGCACCTACACCCTGATCACGCCGATCCTGGCGAACCGTTTTCATGCCAGCGCGAACGCCATCTCCCTGGCGCTGGGCGTGTACGGCGTGGCCGGCCTGCTGGGCAACCGGGCGGCGCGCCACGCCGCGGCACGCTGGTCGGCCGAGCGCAGCATCCTGACAGCGCTCGCCGTGCTGGGCGTGGCATTTCTCGGCGTGCGCCTGTTGCCGGCCAGCCTGCCCGGCGCCCTGTGGCTGGTGATGGCGCTGATGGCCGCCTGGGCCGTGGCGATCGACCTGTTTCTGCCCGCCCAGCAACGCCGCATGGTTGAAATGCGTCCCCACGCGCCTTCCCTGGTGCTGGCGATCAATTCGTCGACCCTGTTCGTGGGCATGGCCGCCGGCTCCTTTGCGGGCGGGAAGATGGCGGTACTTGCCGGCCTGGACGCCGTGCCGCTGGCGTCCTGCCTGCTTGCGCTCAGTGCGGCGCTGCTGTTGCTGGCGCCCCGTTCAAGCCGGGTGTCTGCCCGAACCGTTCAGCAATAAAATCAATGAAGACGGCCGCGCGGCGAGCCAGCAGGCGCTCGGCGGCATACACGGCGTTGATCGGCGAAGGGCCGGCAGCGAACGCATCGAGCACAGTCACCAGCGTGCCCCCGTTGAGCGCCGTGATCACCATCCAGCGCGGCAGGTAGCCGATGCCCAGGCCGTCAATGGCGGCGCGACGAATGGCTTCCAGACTGTCCACCCGCAAGCGGCCATGCACCTGCACTTCGCCGTCGCGAAAAGGCCAGGCGTTGCCCCGGTTTAGCAGGGTGTAGACGATGCATTGGTGCTGTGCCAGATCGCCAGGCTGGCCTGGTGCGCCGTGGGCCGCCAGGTAAGCCGGGCTGGCCACGCAGATACGCTCCGACGTGCCGACGCGGCGCGCGCGCAGGGCGCTGTCCTTGAGCTGGCCGCCGCGTATGGCCACGTCGACCCCGCCTGCCACGAGATCGATGAGCTCGTCCGACAGGCGCAGTTCCAGTTCCACCTCAGGATAGCGCGCCATGAAATCAGGGACCATGCCCATCAGTTGCTCGACGCCAAGGCCGGGCGCGCAGGCGACCCGCAACAGGCCGCGCGGGCTGTCCTGGCTGCGCGCATCCGATTCAGCCTGAGCAATCAGGTCGAGCGCATGGCGCGCCTGCCCGTAGTAATGCTGGCCTTCCGCAGTGGGCGTCAGCTTGCGCGTCGAGCGCAGCAGCAGGCGGGCGCCCAGGTCTTCCTCGAGGGCGGCGATGTAGCGGCTGACGTTCGGCTGGCCAATGCCAAGCTCGCGCGCGACGGCGGAAAAACTGCCCGTCTCGACGCTGCGCACGAAACATTGCATCCACAACAGCTTATTCATTTCCTGCAATCCTTGTTTCGATTCATGCAAAGGGTACATAAGTATTATGCGCCCGGCCTGTCTTATCGAACAGCCCCGTCCGGCGTACATTGCTGCATGTTCCCTGCAAACCCAGCCAGGGAACACCACCTTTCACTCTTCTCGAAGGAAACGCCATGTCCAGCAAACTCGCAGGAAAAATCGCTCTCGTCACCGGCGGCACCACCGGCATCGGCCTGGCTATTGCCAAGCGTTATGTCAAGGAAGGCGCCATCGTCTACATCACCGGTCGCCGCCAGGCCCAGCTCGACGAAGCCGTCGCCGCCATCGGCCAGGGCGCCACCGGTGTCAGCGTGGACTCCTCGAAGCAAACCGAAGTGCAAGCCCTGTTCGACCGCATCAAGGCCGAGCACGGCAAACTCGACGTGCTGGTTGCCAACGCCGGCGGCGGCTCGATGCTGCCGCTGGGCCAGATCACGGAAGAGCACTACAACGACACCTTTGACCGCAACGTCAAGGGCACCCTGTTCACCGTGCAGACCGGCCTGCCCCTGATGGGCGAAGGCGGCGCCATCATCATGACTGGTTCGACGGCAGCAAGCAGCGGCACCCCGGCATTCAGCGTCTACGCCGCCTCGAAAGCGGCCGTGCGCGCCTTTGCCCGCAACTGGATCCTGGACCTGAAAGGCCGCGGCATCCGCGTCAACGTGCTCAGCCCAGGGCCGATCAAGACCCCAGGCCTGGTGGAACTGGCCGGGGACGATCCGGCAGCGCAGCAGGGCCTGCTGGACATGTTCGCCACGCAAATCCCGATGGGCCGCGTTGGCGATCCTGACGAGATCGGCAAGGTCGCCGTGTTTTTGGCGTCGGATGATGCCAGCTTTGTTAACGGGACCGAGTTGTTTGTTGATGGTGGGATTGCGCAGATCTAAATCAAACTGCGCTTCATGTGTAAACACCGCGGCAACTGCCGCGGCGTTTTTTTGCTTATCGTTGCAGCAATCAATACCGCCTCATTAGCATCTCGGCCACGCAGACAGGCCGGCTGCCCCCTTCACACTCGATCACCACATTCCACGTCAGCTGCACGGCACCCTCGACGCTCGTCAGATCGGCCAGGCTCAAGCGGGCGCGCACGCGGCTATCAACCGGCACGGGCGCCGGAAAGCGCACTTTATTCAGTCCATAGTTGAGCACCATCTTCGCCCCCGTCAGCGTGATCGCATCCGCAAACAGGGCGGGGATCAGTGACAGCGTAAGAAAGCCATGCGCCACGGGTTGCCTGAACGGCGACTCGCGCTCGCACCGGGCCGCATCCGTGTGGATCCACTGATGGTCGTCGGTGGCGTCGGCGAAGGTGTCGATGCGGCTTTGCGGCAGGGCGATCCAGTTCGACACCGCCAGTTCCGTGCCGATCAGGGCGCGCAGTGCAGGCGCGTCGGCGCCCGCGGAGAGGTCCAGTTCACGCATCGGCGTGCCCTGGCCGGCGCAGGAACATGCCCATGCCTTCGATGGTGCAGACGTCGACGCCTTGCTGGTTGCGCGCCACCCACTTCGACCACACCACGCCCCGGTCGGGCTTCGATTCGGACGCTTTCACTTTGACGGTTTCGTAGCGCACGCTCAAGGTGTCGCCGGCCCGCACGGGCTGCAGCCAACGCACATTGTCCAGGCCCGGTGAACCCATGCTGGAGGACGCGGCCATCATGCCGTCCACGACGAGGCGCATCATCATGCTGCAGGTGTGCCAGCCGCTGGCGATCACGCCGCCGTAGATGGATTTGCTCGCCGCCTCACGGTCGACGTGAAAAGGCTGCGGATCGAACTGGGTGGCAAAGGCGATGATCTCTTCCTCCGTCACGTGACGCTGACCCAGTTCGATCACCTGGTCCTGGTGGAAGTCCTCGAAATACCAGCTGGTCTGACTCATGCCGCTGCTCCCTGGCTGTTGGTGTCCGCAAATCCCGGCTGCGCCATGAAGCGGCGCAGGTGATGGTCGCCATCGCCCAGGGTCAGTTCAATCATGGCCAGGCGCTTGAAGTAGTGGGCGGCGGCCAGTTCGTTCGTCACGCCCATGCCGCCATGCAGCTGGACGGCTTGCTGGCCGATGAAGCGCCCTGCTTCGCCGACCCGGTACTTGGCGGCGGAGACGGCGCTGCGGCGTTCCTGCGGGTCGGCGGCGTCGGCCTTGACGGCGGCCAGCAGCGCCATCGAACGGGCCTGCTCGAGGTGGACGTACATGTCGGCCATGCGGTGCTGCAGGGCCTGGAATTTGCCGATCGGGGCGCCAAACTGCTGGCGCGTTTTCAGGTAGTCGAGGGTGGTGTCGAACAGGGCTTCCATCGCCCCCACGCTTTCCGCGCACAACAACGCCGCACCGTAATCGGCGCAGGCGTCGAGCAGCTCCCAGCCGGCGCCTGCTTCACCGATGACGGCACTGGCGGGCACCCGCACCTGGTCGAACACCAGGTCGGCGGCGCGCTGGCCATCGAGGCTGCGGTAGCCGATGATGGTCAAGCCTGCGCTGTCAGATGGCACGAGCAAGAGGGTGATGCCGCCGTGGTCGCGCTGCCCGCCGCTGCTGCGAGCCGACACGATCAACTGGTTTGCTTCCGCGCCGTGCACCACCACGGCCTTTTTACCGTTGATGACGAAACCGTCGCCATCGGCGGCCGCCGTGGTCATGATGTCGGCGAGATCGTGGCGCGACTGGCGCTCGTGCAGCGCGCAGGCCAGCTTCAGGGTGCCGGCCGCCACCTGTTCGAGCAGCGCGGCCTGAAACGCGCCCCGTTTTAAAAATTCTGCGCCCAGCATGGTGGCGAAATACGGTTCGACCACCAGGCCGCGGCCCAGCTCCTTCATCACCACGTGCATGTCGACGGCATTGCCATTGAAGCCGCCCTGCTCTTCCGGCACGGGCAAGGCCGTCATGCCCAGTTCGGCCAGGGTGGCCCAGGCGGCGCTGGAGACGCCTTCGGGCGAAGCGATGATCTTCTTACGCGCCTCGAAATGGTAGTCGCGTTCCATCCAGCGCTTGAGGGCATCGGCGAACTGCAGCTGCTCTTCCTTGAAATTGAAGTCCATGTGGTTTCCTTTACAGCCCGAGGATCATCTGCGAGATGATGTTGCGCTGAATTTCGTTCGAGCCGCCATAGATGGAGGTCTTGCGGAAGTTGAAGTAGTAGCCGGCCAATGGCGCGGCATCGTCGTCGCCGCTGACGGCGTGCTCCGTCTCGCCTTCCAGGTAGGCGGAATCGAACGGCAGCGCCAGCAGGCCGGCCGCTTCCACCATCAGTTCCGTCAGGCGCTGCTGGATCTCGGTGCCGCGCACCTTCAGCACGGAGGCCTCGGCGCCGGGGGCCTTGTTGGCCTGGGCCAGCACGCGCAGCACCGTCATCTCCAGCGCCATCAATTCAATTTCGAGCGCCGCCACCTTGGCGCCAAACAGGGGCTCCTGCAGCAACGGACGGCCGTCGACCATCTGCTTGCCGGCGTAGCGTTTGAGGAAGGCCAGTTCGCGCTTGGACCGGCCCACGGCAGCAATGCCGGTGCGCTCGTGACCGAGCAGGTACTTGGCATACGTCCAGCCGCGGTTTTCCTGGCCAATCAGGTTGGCGACGGGGACGCGCACGTTGTCGAACCAGACTTCGTTGACCTCAAAATCTTCGTCCAGCATTTCAATCGGGCGCACGGTGATGCCGGGGGTTTTCATGTCGATCAGCAGAAAACTGATGCCCTCCTGCTTGCGCACGCCGGTGTCGGTGCGCACCAGGCAAAAGATCATGTCGGCATGCTGGGCCAGGGTGGTCCAGGTTTTCTGGCCGTTGACCACGTAATGGTCGCCATCACGCACGGCGGTGGTCTTCAGAGAAGCAAGGTCGGAGCCGGCGCCCGGTTCCGAGTAACCCTGGCACCACCAGTCTTCGCAGGACAGGATGCGGGGCAGGAAATGGGCTTTCTGTTCTTCGCTGCCGAAGGCCATGATGACGGGCGCCACCATGTTGACGCCAAACGGCAGGATCGGCGGCGTGCCGGCGCGCGCGCACTCTTCTTCCCAGATGTGGCGCTGCACGGGAGTCCAACCCGGGCCGCCGAATTCGACCGGCCAGCCAGGCGCCACCCAGCCCTGCTTCGCCAGGATCTTGTGCCAGCGCACGTAATCGTCGCGCTGCATGCGCTTGTGGTTCCTCACCTTGTGCTGCAGGTCCGCCGGCAGATTGCCGGCCACGAAAGCGCGCACCTGGTCGCGGAAGGCCAGGTCTTCGCCGCTGTAGTGCAGATCCATGCTGTCTCCTTAGACTCGCCGGCTTAAAAAAGCACGGTCGTTCTTAAGGATTGTACATGAAGGAAGCGCCGCGGCAAGCGAAAAAAAGGGACTGGCACTTAGTGCTTGTCCCTGTTTTTTGTTTGCTGCCAAAAGAGCGGGGACAGGGCATTCGCATGCGAATGCGGTGCCAGTCCCGGTGCTCATCAAGCCGTCACCGGATCAGTTACCGACTTCCTTCGTCGCCGGCTTGTACGGCATCGTCCGCGACGCCATCCGCACATCCGTCCTCAGCATGGCCGACTCATCCGCCAGCACATGCGCTGCTTCCTGCAGCAGCACATCCTTGGCGCTCTTGGCGGCCTTTTCGGCGGCTAGTTCGGCGGCGAGGTTGCGCTCGTCGGCCTGCAGGCCGTCGTCGGTACGGGTCGAGCCCTTGATGGCCACGGCTTTTACAGGTTTGACGGGAACGGGCACCTTGCTGCGCGCTTCCTTGCCCTCGGGGCCGGCGGCGGCATCGTCGAGCGGAGACTGGGCGGCCAGGCGGGCTTCACGCAGTTTGGCGCGGGCTTCCTGGGCGTCGCGTTCCTTGCGGCGCACGGTTTCGTTGAGCGAGAGCGCATTGTCCTTGCGGATCTTGCGGAACTCGGCAATATCTTCCTGCAGGTACTGGAAGTCCTTGTCCTTGGCAATGCGCGCTTCGTGGCGCTTCTGCAGGGGCGAGAACAGTTCCTTCAGGTCGCCTGCGGCCGTGTACGTCGCTGGCTTGATGGTCGTGTACGGCAGAGCATTGTCATAGGTCGACTCGCCAAACACATCGGCATCCGCCGTGACGGGGAACTTGATGTCCGGGGTGACGCCGCGCAACTGCGTGGTGCCGCCGTTGATGCGGAAGAACTGGGCGATCGTCATCTTCAGTTCGCCATAATGGACTTTTTCGCTGGGGGCGAACCGGTCCAGGTTGACGATGGTCTGCACGGTGCCCTTGCCGAAGCTGGGCTCGCCAATAATCAGGCCACGCCCATAATCCTGGATCGCGGCAGCAAAGATTTCCGAGGCCGAGGCCGAGCCGCGGTTGATCAGCACGCCCACCGGGCCATCCCAGGCCATGCCGGGATTGGTGTCGCTTTCCACTTCCACTTTATCGGTGGTCTTTTGCATCACGACCGGGCCCTTGTCGATGAACAGGCCCGTCAGTTCGACCGCTTCCGTCAGCGAACCGCCGCCATTGTTGCGCAGGTCGATCAGGACGTTGTCGACCTTCTCTTTCTTCAGTTCGCCGAGGATGCGGGCGACGTCGCGGGTGGCGCTCTTGTAATCCTTGTCGCCGCGGCGGCGGGCGTCGAAATCCTGGTAGAAGGTCGGCAGGGAAATGACGCCGATGCGGCGCTTGGCCGTGCCGTCCTTCACTTCAATGATGGATTTCTTGGCCGACTGCTCTTCCATGCTGATTTTCTTGCGCACCAGCGAGACCGACTGGTGCTTGCCGTCGGTACCCGATTCACCCGGCAGCACGTCCAGGCGCACGGTCGAATCCTTGGCGCCGCGCACCAGCACAACGACGTCGTCGATGCGCCAGCCCAGCACGTCCGTGAACGGGGCATTGTCGCCCTGCGCCACGCCGACGATGCGGTCACCCACTTTCAGCTTGCCCGACAGCGCAGCAGGACTGCCCGGCACGATTTCGCGGATCACGGTGTACTCGTCGCGGGTTTGCAAGACGGCGCCGATGCCTTCCAGCGACAGGCGCATGGCAATATCAAAATTGTCGGCCGAACGGGGACCGAGGTAATTGGTATGGGGCTCGATGGCGGTGGCGTAGGCGTTCATGAACATCGAGAACACGTCCTCGTTGTTCAGCTTTTTCACGCGCGACAGGTAGTTTTCGTAGCGCTTGTCGAGCGTGTCGCGGATCGCCTTGTCGTCCTTGCCGGCCAGTTTCAGGCGCAGCCAGTCATTCTTGACGCGGCGGCGCCACAGGTCGCGCGCCTCGTCTTCCGTTTTCGGCCAGGCGGCTTTTTCCCGGTCGATCTGGAAGGTTTCGTCGGACGCGAACTCGAATTTACCCTTGAGCAATTCGCGCGCGTAAGCCATGCGCTGGGCGAAGCGCTGCTGGTAGACGTTGTAGATGGCGAACGGCAGGCTCAGGTTTTCGTTATTGATTGCATCATCGAGCTTGGCGCGGCCGACGTCGAACTGGTCGATGTCCGATTGCACGAAGTATAATTTTTCGCCGTCGAGATTCTTGAAGTAGCGGTCGAAAATCTTCTCCGACATGGCGTCGTCCAGCGGCATGGCCTTGTAGTGATAGCGCGCAAGGAATTTCGATGCCCACAGGGCCGCCTGGGCCTGCGCCGGATCGGGCTTGAGGACGACCAGGGCCGACTTGTCCGCCGCCGACTGCGCCATGGAAACGGGGGCGGCGACGGCGGCAACGCTGAACGCTGCAACGATGGCAATCAACATCTGCTTCTTCATTCGGTACTCTCCATGCGTGGAACAGGGATGCTGCAGGGGCGCCGCCAATGATGCGGAGCTTTCCAAACGATTCTAACAGTTTGGCGGACCAATACGCGCAGCCCTGCGCTTGATCCTGGCAAGATACCGCCAATTTAAGCTTCGGTTCAGTCTTTGACTCAGCTTTTTACATGCTGAAACACGCCGCCATGCCATAGCAGCAAGGCGCCCAGCCCCGCCAAGATGATCGCTATATAAGGCCAGGAACGCGCGGCGATGATCCAGTCAGGGCGCGAAGGCCAGAAGGACAGGAACTGGGGCGCCAGCGCCAGCGCAATGAGCAGGTCGCAGGGCCCGAAGCGCCACGGCTCGCGCGTGCGCCACCAGGCCACCGCCAGCGGCACCAGGAGTATGAGCAAGGGCGCCAGCGCCGCCGGCGCCGCGTTGTACCAGCGCACTTCGGTCAAAGTCACGGAACCGAGCCGCCACTGGGTGCGGCCATCCTTGTGCACCAGCCGGCGCGGGATGATCGAGAGCGACGCCGGCCCCGCCCCGACGATGGCGCCCACGACAAAATGGGCCAGTTCATGGCAGATGGTGCCGGCCACGGTCAACAGAAAGAAGAAGGGGTGGATGCGGGCGAGGATGCCGATCACCACCGCCAGCGCGGCCGACGGCAGCAGATAGACCAGCATATCAAGATGACTGCACAACAGCGCGGGTGCGATGGCGGTGCAGGACAGGTGCATGGTTTATCCGGCGGGCACTAATCAGGCTTGCGAATCAGGCGTAAAAACAGCGCCCGCAAGCCTGGCGATAGCGCTCATTGCCGCCAATGCTGACCTGCTCGCCCTCGCGGATGCGGCGGCCGTTTTCATCGACCCGCACATTCATGGTCGCCTTTTTGCCGCAGCTGCAGATATTTTTCAATTCCTCGATATCGTCGGCCAGCGCCAGCAAATAGGCCGAGCCGGGGAAAGGATCACCGCGGAAATCGCTGCGCAGCCCATAGCAGATCACCGGCACGCCATGGACCTGGGCCAGCTGGTGCAATTGCTGCACCTGGCGGGTCGACAGGAACTGGGCCTCGTCAATCAGCACGCAAGCCACTTTCGGCACCACGGCGAGGAAATCCGTCTCCGCATCGAAGGTATCGACTTCGCGCTGGGGCCCGAGGCGCGAAGTCACCTTGCCGGTGCCATAGCGGTCATCGATGACGGCCGTATAGAGCTTGACGCGCTGACCCTGCTCTTCGTAATTGTGCGCCACCTGTAATAGTGCGGTGGATTTACCGGCGTTCATCGCCGAATACCTGAAATAGAGTTTTGCCACGGGCGCGCCTGATACTTGAAAGAAGCGAAATTATACAGAACGGGGCAGTTTGAATTACTCGCCGGGGTGATATTTTCGCTCGAGATTGGCTTCAATATCGGCTTTATAGAACAGCACATCCTTGAACTGCCCGCGGCTGTACATCTCCGCCTGGTCCATGAAATGTTTGGAGGACGGATCGCCGCTTTCGCCGCCGGCCAGAATGCTCTTGGCCCGAAGTTTCGGCCCGAATTCCACCACCGCCACGAAGCTGTTGCCCCGGTCGCCATAAATGCGCTTGCTAGTCTGCTTGGCTGACATGCCGAACGAGGCCAGCGAACCCCAGGTGGCCGACGCAAACGGCACGGGCAGACTCGGTTTGCTGTCGTCGTACTGCTGCTCGACGTCACCCGTCAAGCGCTGGAAACGGTTGATATCGCCCCAGGGAGTCTGCCAGCTGCCGAAATCGCTCTTGAGTTTATTGACGGCTTTCGACAAACCCTGCAAACGCGCATTGGCATCGATGCTCGTGAGGATGTAATCGGCGACAGGGATTTCTTTCGCGCGCGCCGCGGGCGCAGCCTGCGCCACCAGTTGCTGGCCCCAATACACGGCCAGCGAAGTGGGAACCGAATCAGCCGCAAAGCGCAGGTTCCAGCCACCCAGCGCCGCCACCGGTTCGGCCAGTTGCGCCTTCAGGGGATCGGCATCGGGCAAGGCGTTCCAGTCGGCCAGCAGGGCCGGCACCAGTGGCTCGAATTCAGTCAGATAACTGTCGTAGGCCAGCGCGATCAAACCATCGAGGCTCACTGATTTGGCGTCCTTGAGCACCCGCACCGCGTGCAGGCCCCGCGCATTTTCCGGCAGCGCCCACATATATTTCGGGAAGTCGGCCTGGCGCGGACTGCTGGCGCCAGAAGCTGCAAACGGCCAGTTATTGGTATTTAAAATATAGCCGCTGGCGGGATTGTGCAGGGTGATGGTTTCACTGATCGCGTGCAGGCCCTGCCATTCCGTGGCGGCCACGCTGCCATCCACCGGGTGGCTCCAGTCGATAGCAGCATCGCGGCGGGGAATGAAATTACCGTGGAAATAAGCGATGGTGCCGTCGGCGTCCGCGTACACGGTGTTGTTCGAGGAATTGGTGCGCAGTTCCATGGTGCGGACAAAATCGGCGTAATTGCGCGCCTTGGTCCGCCCATACGACTGCATCAGCGCCTTCAGGGGTTCTTCCATCAGTTTGACGGCCACCCATTTGCCGCCCGCCTCGCGCACCACCGGACCGTGATGGGTGAAGTAGGCGGTGACGGTCTTGCTGGCCATGGTCTCGCCGTTTTTATACGGCAGCTTGATGCGCATGGCGCGCATCGGGCGCAGTTTTCCCTCGTAGCGATAAAAATAGCGGCCGGCCTGTTTGCCAGTGCCCTCTTCGACCGTCTCGAGGTATTCGTCGATCACATCGCCGCCGCCAGAGGTATGCATCCAGCCGGCTTTTTCATTAAAACCCTGGTAGACGAAGAACTGGCCCCAGGTGACGGCGCCGTAAGCATTCAGGCCTTCTTCGCTGACCATGTGCACTTCGGGCCGGAAGTAAAACGAGGTGTGGGGGTTAATCAGCAGGAGAGCATGGCCGGAGGCGCTGCGACTCGGCGCGATGGCAAAGCCGTTCGAGCCGCGCGGTTCGGGATCGAAACCGGCATCGGCAAGCGCTTTGCTTGGTGCAGCTTTGGCTTTGCCATACAAGGCTTCAAGCTGTTTCAGGTCGATCGATTCGATATCGCCGCCAATCGAGCCTTCGCTAAAGGCGAGCGCCATCCACGGCTCGAAATGGGTGATCAGCTTGGGTTTGACCTGCGGGTGCGTGGCCAGGTAAAAATTGAGGCCGTCGGCAAAGCCCACCATTAATTGTCGCAGCCATTCAGGACTGGCGGCGTATTTCGCCTGCATGGCCGCCGGCGTGATGAACATTTTCATGCGCAGATCGCGCCACACTTCCTTTTCGCCTTCGACTTCTGCCAGCCGACCGAGCGCATTGATGTAATTGAGTTCAACGCGATTGAAATCATCCTCGGCCTGCGCATATAAAAGTCCGAACACCGCGTCCGCATCGCTCTTGCCAAACACATGGGGAATGCCCCAGGTATCGCGCAAAATGGTGACCCGCTTTGCGGTGTCGCGCCAGCGCGCGTGTTCCGCGCCATCCGCCTTTGCTGTCGCTGCTACACCTGCAAGGGAAACTGGCGCCAGGGTGGCGCCGGCCAGGGCCAGCATGAAAGCGCAGGCGCGCAAGGAAAGGCGGAGGCGGGGTTCGGTCATGACAGTTCCAGGAGAGCTTTCAATTCGGTATTTTCCAGAGTGAGCGCGTCGACTTTTTCGCGCAACGCTGCCACCTGGGCGCGCAGGGCCGTCACTTCACCGGGCGGCTCGTCCTTCTCCCTCGGTGGCCGCGCGCCAGCCTTTTGTTCGCGCACCTGGCGCGCGGCTTCCTGCAACTGCTTCTTGCCGCCGGCGACAGCGGCCACCTGCACTTCAGGCGGGAGCGAAGCCACATTCGCCGCGGCATTGATCGAAATCGTGCCGGCGCGTACCGCCTCGACCAGCTCCGGGGCGGCCGCCTTCTGGATGCGCTCGATCTGGCTGATGGTGTTGCTCGACACGCGCGCCGCCTTGGCGACGTCCTCGCGGGTGTTCCAGGGCGGACTGGCGGGCGCGACTTTGGCATCAGGCGACTCGTCCTCGGCCGCTTTCTCGGGCTTCGGCTCGGCCGCGGCACGGGCGGTGACGATCTCCTTCTTGCGCAGGGCCAGCACGCCGCGCTGGAAATCCGACACGCTGCGCCGCGCCAGGTGGTTGTCGATCATCCACAGCATGACGTCGTCGATGGAGCTGAAACTGCTGTTCTGCACGGTGCGAAAAGGAATATTGTGGCGCGTGCAAATATCGTAGCGGTTATGTCCGTCGATCAATACTTCGCCCCACAGCACCAGCGCATCGCGGCAGCCTTCGGCCAGCAGACTGCGTTCAAGGGCGGCCTGTTCAATGGCCGTCAGGGGATCAATAAAAGCGCGCAGTTCTTCGTTGATGGTGATGTTCAAAAGGTCCTCGTGAAGCGGAAATTCAATCGACGACGCCGCTGCCGGCGCCGCCCAGCATGCTACACCATCCGCCCCGCCCCTTTTCACCTTTTTGCCCCGCCATTCCCCCGCGCGCCACTGGCCCGACTGTTGTCCATTGTGCTAAACTACGGCGCGCTGCCCGGATGGTGAAACTGGTAGACACCCGAGACTTAAAATCTCGTGCTCGAAAGGGCGTACCGGTTCGATTCCGGTTCCGGGCACCAAGCGCACTGAACACCAAAAACGCAAACGGCCATCTGCCCGCCAAAGCTTGGGCAACATGGCCTTTTTTTGCCTGCTTGTTTTAGGCGCAGGCCCGCAAGTCAGACAATCAAGCGGCGGCGCTTCGACGCAATATCGCGCAGCCTTTTTCGCAGAAGGCGCTGCTGAACAAGAGTTGGGGAAACTCGGTTTTCCAGCGCGCCAGGATTGACTGTTCACTCGGACGCGCGGCGTCGTCAAGAAACACGCTGGCGTGGCCGGATAATCGGGGAAACAAGGCCGGGCCGGCGGGATAACGCGCCAGCGGGCCGGTCGCGGTTGGCGGCCCGTCAATGACGAGCATATCGATCGGCCCCGTATCGGGCAAGAGTTTATGCTCGTACCAGGACCACGATTCACCACTCGCCGTCAAAGACTCCAGCGGCGCCAGGATAACTTCAGCAAATTCCGACAGCCCATGTCGGGCCAAATTAAGCGTGGTTTGCTGCGCGTAGACCGGATCATGCTCCAGGCTGTACACCTTCCCGCCGCCATTGAGCTGCATGCAGCGCGCGAGCACCAGGGTCGAGGTGCCACTGCTGCATTCCACCACGGTCGTGGGCTTTTCTCTGCGCGCGTATTTGACCAGCTCCATGAGGAAATCCGGGGATGCTGCCCAGCCGCGCGTCCCGCTTAAACTTTTCGTCAGCCCCAGGTCCACATACAAGCCAATCAGTATTTCGAGCTGGTGATACAGATCATTGGTATTGCGTTCCGAGCTGTCGTGCAGGGAGTGCGACATAAGGTGAATCTTGCGAACCTTGTGCAAGGTGTAGAGACAAACCATTAGCGTAACAAACAGCAAAGCACCGATCAAAGTCATGTGATCCCCCTGAATTGGAATTGGCTATTAATTAAATTGTTGTAGGAATAGTTACAAACCCAGTACACAGCAAATCGCGGCAAAAGACAAGTTTTATTGCCTCAGCTCCATTGACGCCGTTGTCGCCAAAGCGCGCTTTTTGCTGGCGTGATCCCCAGGACGCACTGACGATGAAAGCGCGGTCGCCGACCAATCGCCAGACCCGGGCGCCACGGTCTTTCTTGTCCGATCCAATTAGTTCACGCGGCGAAACGCTGTTTTTCGCCGCCAACCGTAACGCATCAAACACAGGACGAACAGCGCTTGACCCGGCTATTGGCTGTCCTATATTGAGGGCTTGTCTTTTTTGATTGACGATCTTTCAAGGGGGAATGCCATGCATGCGTACCAGCGGTTGGCCCTGATTCTGGGTTTGCTTGTCGCGGCGGCTGTTCAGGCGGCGCCGAAAGTGGAAGTGATTGCAACGGGTCTGTCCAATCCGCGCGGCATTGCGTTTGCGCCGAACGGGCAGTTGTTCGTGGCAGAAGCGGGACGGGGCGGCAACGGCAACTGCGCTTTGCTGGGCGACGGGCAGAATGCCTGCTATGGCGAGACGGGCGCGCTGACCCGCATTGATCCGACCGGCGTCGAGGCGCCCGTGCAGATCATCAGCGGCCTGCCTTCCCTGGCGCCCGCTGGTGGTTTCGGCGCGGCTGGCCCGAGCGGCATCGACTTTCCCTGGGCCGGGCATGGCCAGCTGGCGATCGGGCTCGGCGCTGCTGCCAGCGTGAGGCCGGGCCTGGGCGCAAAATCCGCCCTGTTCGGCCACCTGCTGACCGTGACCACCAGGGGCAAATGGAAGCTGGGCGCAGACATTGCAGGTTTCGAATTCCTGAACAATCCTGTCCCCGGTGGCAATGACAGCAATCCCTATTCGGTCGCCGCCCTGCCCGCCCGGCAAATCGTGGCCGACGCCGGCGGCAACTCGCTGACCGAAGTGGGGCCGACCGGCAAGATGCGGACCCTGGCCACCTTTCCCAGCCGCCTGATCGAGGCGCCGCCCTTCCTCGGCCTGCCGCCCGGCACGATGATCCCCATGCAGGCCGTGCCTACTGCCGTCAAGCAGGGGCCGGACGGCTCGCTGTACGTGGGCCAGTTGACGGGCTTTCCATTTCCCGTCGGCGCCGCCAATGTCTACCGTATTCCCCCGCACGGCGGCACGCCCCAGGTGTTCGCCAGCGGCTTCACCAACATCGTCGGGCTCGCCTTTGATGTGCTGGGCCGCCTGTACGTGCTCGAAATCGGCAGCGGCTTTGCCGGCCCAGGCGGGCCGCCACTCAAGCCGCCTGGCCGCCTGGTCCGGGTCAACCATGACCAGTCCCACAGCGTCATCTACGACCAGTTGTACTATCCGGGCGGGGTGGAAATCGGCCGGGACGGACACGCCTATGTCACCAATTTCGGCATCGTGCCGGGCCGGATTCCGGGCGCGTTTCCAGATGGCGGCCAGGTATTGAGGATCAGCCTGGATTATCGGCCGGGGCACTGAGGCGGCGGGAGGAGTGTGCTTGAAAGACCGGCCCTGCGGAAGCAAGGCCGGCGACGGTGCGCGCACGCGCGCTTATTCGGCAGCACGCGATGTTTTGTATGCCAGTGTATCTGCCGCTTGCACTGATACAAAACATTGCACCGGGGCAGTTAATCGACATGGCTGCGATACACCGGACGGGTCTAATGGCTCCATTGACGCAAGTCCTGCGTTACCACTCTGGAGAAAACCATGATCAAGAACACGTCCAAAACCGCCGCCGCCGTCCTGTTCACCACCCTGCTCGCCGCCAGCGCGTTTGCCGGCGCGACCGGCCTGACCAACACCGCCGCCGATTATGGCCAGGCCGCCAATGCAGGCGCCGCCGACCGCACCGTCGCCCTGCGCGATGGCGCCCGTTACCTCAATGTCACCGATGGCGAAACCGTTACCGTCGAACTGGCCGGCCAGTCCTTCACCTGGCATGTGTCGATTTTCCCCGGCCGCTCGCAGTTCAAGCTGGCGGCGATCGCCCCGGCGGAGCTGGCTGCGGCGGCTGACAATGTCACCGTGTATGTGGCGCCGAACCCGACCTATTTCGGCAACTAAGCCCGCGGCGAACAAGCAGTACGGTTCGTCACATAAAAAAGCCATCTTCCCGGACCGGGAAGATGGCTTTTTTTCGTCAGGCCCCGTGAACGAAGACTTGGGCCCGACGACGCCGGCAACGCGAGAGCGCCGCCGACTCTGCAACAGCCACTCCGCGAGCTTCAAGCGCGAGCGGACGTGACTTGAAACGGCGGGC
>JBJMVV010000230.1:0-4138 GCA_045810505.1 Massilia sp. | reverse complement strand
TGAACCTATACACGCTTTCCAGGCGTGCGACTTCAACCACTCATCCACCTCTCCTGATGGTCTCGCGCTACAACAAAACGCGAAGCGCCAGATTATAGCAAGGATTCAACTCAGCACCAAGAAAATCAGGATGCCTCCTTCAGTTGCTCCAGGATGGCGGGATTCTCAAGCGTTGAAACGTCCTGGGTGATGGTCTCCCCTTTCGCCAACACACGCAGCAAACGCCGCATGATCTTGCCCGAGCGGGTCTTCGGCAGGTTGTCGCCAAAGCGGATTTCCTTCGGCTTGGCAATCGGGCCGATTTCCTTGGCGACCCAGTTACGCAACTCCAGCGCCAGCTTGCGGGCTTCCTCACCAGTCGGCCGCGCCTGCTTCAACACGACAAAGGCGCAGATCGATTCGCCGGTGGTGTCGTCCGGCTTGCCGACCACGGCGGCTTCTGCGACAAGGGGATTGGCAACCAGGGCGGATTCGATTTCCATCGTGCCCATGCGGTGGCCGGAGACGTTCAACACGTCGTCGATGCGGCCGGTGATGGTGAAGTAGCCGGTGTCCTTGTTGCGGATAGCGCCGTCGCCGGCGAGGTAGTATTTGCCGCCCAGTTCTTCGGGGAAGTAGCTGGTCTTGAAGCGCTCGGGGTTGTTCCAGATGGTGCGGATCATGGACGGCCACGGTTTTTTGACGACCAGGATGCCGCCCTGCCCGTTCGGCACGTCGGCGCCGGCTTCGTCGACGATGGCGGTCATGATGCCGGGCAGTGGCAGGGTGCAGGAGCCGGGGACCATGGGGGTGGCGCCGGGCAGCGGGGTGATCATGTGGCCGCCGGTTTCGGTTTGCCAGAAGGTATCGGCGATGGGGCAGCGCTCGTTGCCGACGTTTTTGTAGTACCACATCCAGGCTTCCGGATTGATCGGCTCGCCCACGGAACCCAAGAGGCGCAGGCTCGACAGGTCGTAGTTTTTCGGGTGGACCTGGGGGGCGACGTCGGCTGCCTTGATGAGCGAGCGGATTGCCGTCGGGGCGGTGTAGAAGATGCTGACCTTGTGCTTGGCGATGGTGTCCCAGAAACGGCCTGCGTTGGGGTAGGTCGGCACGCCTTCGAACACCACTTCGGTGGCGCCCACCGCAAGGGGACCATACGCAATGTAGGAGTGGCCGGTGATCCAGCCGATGTCGGCGGTGCACCAGAACACGTCTTCGGGCTTGATGTCGAAGGTCCATTTCATCGTCAGCGCGGCCCACAGCAGGTAGCCGCCGGTGGAGTGCTGCACGCCTTTCGGGGTGCCGGTGGAGCCGGAGGTGTAGAGGATGAACAGGGGGTGTTCGGCGCTGACCCAGACCGGGTCGCAGGCGGCGCTCTGGCCGTCGACCAGCTCGTGCAGCCACAGGTCGCGGCCTTCCGTCCAGGCGACATTGCCGCCGGTGCGCTTGTAGACGATGACGTCGCGGATGGTGTTGCAGCCGCCCAGGGCCAGCGCTTCGTCGACGATGGCTTTCAGGGGCAGCTGTTTGCCGCCGCGTAGTTGTTCGTCGGCGGTGATGACGGCCACGGCGCCGGCGTCGATGATGCGCTCCTGCAGCGACTTGGCGGAAAAGCCGCCGAAGACGACGGAGTGGGTGGCGCCGATGCGGGCGCAGGCTTGCATGGCGGCCACGCCTTCGATCGACATCGACATGTAGATGATGACCCGGTCGCCCTCTTTGATGCCGCGCGCTTTCAGGCCGTTGGCGAATTTGCAGACGCGCTCGTGAAGTTCGCGGTAGGTGGCGCGGGTGACGGCGCCGTCGTCTGCCTCGAAGATCAGGGCGGTTTTTTCGGCATTGCCGTTGAGCAGATTGCGGTCGAGGCAGTTGTAGGAGGCATTCAGTTTGCCGTCAGCGAACCATTCATAAAAGGGCGCATTCGATTCATCGAGGGTCTTGGTGAACGGGGTCTGCCAGTCGAGGTGTTCGCGCGCCAGGCGGGCCCAGAAACCTTCGTAGTCGCTGGCCGCTTCGGCGCACAGCTTGTCATAAGCGGCCATGCTGCCGATGGCGGCCCTGGCGGAAAATGCGGCCGGCGGGTTGAACACGCGGCTTTCCTGGGGGCCTTGCTGTTCCTGGCCCTGGGATTGGGTGGTGGTTTCGGACATGGTGGTCTCCTGACTGTTATTTTTAAACGGTAACCGTTGCCGCTTACGAAGCCCTTACAAGGCTTGCTGTCGATTTTACCAACCTTTCGCCCTGAGGCTGCAGCGAGCTGCCACGCGTGTAAAATGACGGCAGTCAATTTCTACGGAGTCCAGTCTCGATGAGCCAATCCGAGCGTCCGCGCACCATCAGCCCTCTAAGCAAATTCATTTTCGCCAGCCGCTGGCTGCAGCTGCCCCTGTATCTCGGCCTGATCCTGGCCCAGTGCGTCTACGTGTATCACTTCTGGGTCGAGCTCTCCGACCTGATCGGCGCCGTGCTGGGCAACAAGGAGGCGCTGGACCACATCATCGCCGCCGTCGCCGTGCCGGGGGCGACTGCGCCGACCAAGCTCAACGAGACCACTATCATGCTGGTGGTGCTGGGCCTGATCGACGTGGTGATGATCTCGAACCTGCTGATCATGGTGATCGTGGGCGGCTACGAGACGTTTGTGTCGCGCATGAACCTTGACGTGCATCCGGACCAGCCGGAATGGCTGTCGCACGTGAATGCTTCGGTACTGAAAACCAAGCTGGCCATGGCCATCGTCGGCATTTCGTCGATTCATTTGCTGAAAACGTTTATCAATGCGAATGCCTACGATGTAAAGACGCTCGCGGCGCAAACCATCATCCATATTGTCTTTTTGCTGTCGGCCCTGGCCATTGCCTACACCGACCGCATCATGATCGTCACCCAGAACCAATCGAAGCCGCATTAACATTTTTTTCGAACCCGCGAGAACCTCATGACCATCATCAAGCAAGCCGACCTCATCGAGTCGGTCGCCGCCGCCCTCCAATACATCAGCTACTATCATCCCGCAGATTACATCGCGCACCTGGCGCGCGCGTATGAGGCAGAGCAAAGCCCGGCGGCGAAGGACGCGATTGCCCAGATCCTGACCAACTCGCGCATGTGCGCGGAGGGAAAACGTCCGATCTGCCAGGACACCGGCATCGTCAACGTGTTCCTGAAAATCGGCATGGGCGTGCGCTTCGAGGGTTTCACGGGCACCGTCACCGACGCCGTCAACGAAGGCGTGCGCCGCGCGTATAACTTCGATGACAACAAGCTGCGCGCCTCGATCGTGGCCGACCCGCAATTCGACCGCAAGAACACCAAGGACAACACGCCGGCCGTGGTGCACATGGAGCTGGTCGAAGGCGACACCGTCGACGTCAAAGTCGCGGCCAAGGGCGGCGGCTCGGAAAACAAGTCGAAGTTCGTCATGTTGAATCCGTCGGACTCGCTGGTGGACTGGGTCATGAAGACGGTGCCGACCATGGGCGCCGGCTGGTGCCCGCCCGGCATGCTGGGCATCGGCATTGGCGGCACGGCCGAAAAAGCCATGCTGATGGCCAAGGAAGTGCTGATGGAAGACATCGACATGTACGAACTGAAGCTGCGCGGCCCGCAGAACAAGACGGAAGAACTGCGCATCGAACTGTGCGACAAGATCAACGCGCTGGGCATCGGCGCCCAGGGCCTGGGCGGCCTGACGACCGTGCTGGACGTGAAGATCAACATGTACCCGACCCACGCGGCCTCCAAGCCGGTGGCGATGATCCCGAACTGCGCCGCCACGCGCCACGCGCACTTCGTGCTCGACGGCTCCGGCCCGGCCTACCTGGAAGCGCCCAGCCTGGACCTGTGGCCCGACGTCAAGTGGGCGCCCGACTACAACAAGAGCCGGCGCGTCGACCTGAACACGCTGACGCCGGCCGAGGTCGCGTCCTGGACGCCGGGTCAGACCCTGCTCCTGAACGGCAAGATGCTGACCGGCCGCGACGCCGCCCACAAGCGCATCCAGGACATGCTGGCCAAGGGCGAAAAGCTGCCTGTCGATTTCACCAACCGCGTGATCTATTATGTGGGTCCGGTCGATCCCGTGCGCGACGAAGCGGTCGGTCCGGCCGGCCCGACCACGGCCACCCGCATGGACAAGTTCACCGACATGATGCTG
>JBJMVV010000229.1:0-7877 GCA_045810505.1 Massilia sp. | reverse complement strand
CGGCGCGCTGGCCATTGCCGTGGGCGACGCCGTGCTGATGCTGCAATACGCAACGTACTCCGTGATTTCGCCGGAAGGCTGCGCCTCGATCCTGTGGAAAACCTCCGAGCGCGCGGCCGACGCCGCCGACGCCCTGGGCCTGACCGCGCATCGCCTCAAAGCCATGGGCCTGATCGACAAGATCATCAACGAACCGCTGGGCGGCGCCCACCGCGATCCAAAAGCCATGGCCACCATGCTCAAGCGCGCGCTGGCCGATTCGCTGCGCCAGTTCCAGGGCATGAAAACGCGCGAGCTGATCGACACCCGCCACCAAAAATTGATGAGCTACGGCAAATTCAAGGAAACCCTGCCAGCGGAAGAGTAAAGGTAGAAAGTTAATACGAAGTGACCCGGCCATCCCCCACGAGCTTGCCGGACGTGTTCGCGGGGGCGCTGGCCGCCCTGCGCGCTGACGCGTCTGCCGCTGCAACTGCTCCCGCACCCCTTGCTGTCGCCCTCAGCGGCGGACTTGATTCCTCCGTCCTGCTCCATCTCGCGCACGCGTATGCAGCGCAAGTCGGCGCGCCCCTGTTTGCTTTCCACGTACACCACGGCCTGTCCGGCAATGCCGACGCCTGGCTCGATCACTGCCGCGCCCAGTGCGCCGCGCTCGGCGTGCAGTTCGACAGCCGCGCCATCAGCCTCGTCAAGGACAAGTCCGGCGTCGAGGCGGCGGCGCGCAAACTGCGCTACGCGGCGCTTGGCGCCATGTGCAGCGAGCACGGCGTTGACCTGCTGCTGACGGCCCACCACCTCGACGACCAGGCCGAAACCGTGCTGCTGCAACTGCTGCGCGGCGCCGGCATGGCGGGCCTGTCCGGCATGGACACGGCCAACAGCGCACCTAGCCTGCTGGGTAACGCCGACCTGGTGATGGCGCGGCCCCTGTTGCCGGTGCCCCGCGCCGGCCTTGAGCAATATGCCGGCGAGCACGGGCTGTCCTGGGTCGACGACGAATCGAACCTGGACGCGCGCTACGCCCGCAACGCCCTGCGCCTGAAAGTGATGCCGGTGCTGGCCGCGGCCTTTCCGGGCTACCAGGAACGCTTTGCCAGGAGCGCCCAGCACGCCCAGTCGGCCCAGCGCATCCTCACCGAGGTGGCCGCCGAAGACCTCGCCCGCGTGCTCGACGGCGAGCAACTCGACGTTGCCCCCTTGCGCGCCATGAGCCGCGAGCGGGTGCAAAACCTGATCCGCCACTGGTTCGCCCTGCGCGGCGTGCGCATGCCCTCGACGGCGTGGCTGCAGGAACTGGTCGCCCAGCTGATCGAAGCGCGCCCCGGCGCCCAGCTGCTCGTCACCCATCCCGACTGCCACCTGCGCCGCCACCGCGACCGCCTGTTCATCACCCCGAAGCTGGACGACCTGGCCGGCATGCGCGATCCCGATGACGAAGGCGTCATCGAGCGCGCCGCGCAGGCCTTCCGCTGGCAGGGCGAGACGTCGATGGCGTTCCCCGATTACGGCGGCGTGCTGCATTTCGATGCGGCCGGGACAGGGTTCGACCCGGCCTGGCTGCGCGAGCAAAAGCTGGCCATCGACTTCCGCGTCGGCGGCGAAAAGCTCAAGTTGGCGCCGAACCGGCCCACCCGCAGTCTGAAATATCACTACCAGGCCTTCGATGTGCCGGCGTGGGAACGATTGCGGCTGCCAGTGGTCAAAGCTGGGAAGACCCTGCTGTTCGCGGCCGGGATCGGGATGGATTGCGGGATGGTAGGGGAGGGGGCTGATCGTATTTCTCTCCGCTGGGAATCGTCGGCGAAATAAACAGCAGGGGGGACTGGCCCTGCGGGCCTGTCCCCATTTTGACTTTGCTTTTGAACTGAGAATGGGGACAGGCCTTCGGCTCGCATTAGGTCCCCCAGACCTAATGCCCTGCAAGGTTTGCTTTGGGTCCCCCAGACCTAAAGCTCCCCGATGCTGCATACGTCGCCGCTAATTCGAAATCCGCATACCCTTATATCCAGAAGGTATAGGTTTATGCCCCCCCGCTTCTTGTCAGTTTGCACTGCAGCATGTAGAGTAAAGCCCTCCTTTTACCTACAACAGCGAATCACCCTATGGCTTTGATTGTCCACAAATACGGCGGCACGTCGATGGGCTCGACGGAACGCATCAAGAACGTCGCCAAACGGGTCGCCAAGTGGCACGATGCGGGCCACCAGGTGGTGGTGGTGCCGTCGGCCATGTCGGGCGAAACCAACCGCCTGATCGGCCTGGCCAAGGACATCATGGCCCAGCCTGATCCACGCGAACTGGACATGATCTGCGCCACCGGCGAACAGGTCTCGGTGGGCCTGCTGGCGATGGCGCTGCTGTCGATCGGCAAGGACGCCGTGTCCTACGCCGGCTGGCAGGTCGCCATCAAGACCGACTCGTCCTTCACCAAGGCGCGTATCCAGTCGATCGACGACAAGAAGGTACGCGCCGACCTCGACGCCGGCAAGGTGGTGATCATCACCGGCTTCCAGGGCGTCGATGAGGATGGCAATATTTCCACCCTGGGCCGTGGCGGCTCGGACACCTCGGCCGTGGCGATCGCCGCTGCCTTGAAGGCCGACGAATGCCTCATCTACACCGACGTCGACGGCGTCTACACGACCGACCCGCGCGTGGTGGAAGAAGCGCGCCGCCTGAAAACGGTGACGTTCGAGGAAATGCTGGAGATGGCTTCGCTGGGCTCGAAAGTGCTGCAAAGCCGCTCGGTCGAATTCGCCGGCAACTACCGGGTGCCCACCCGCGTGCTGTCCTCGCTGACCGACCCCCTGCTGCCCCTGCAAGAAGAAGCCAACTCGGGCACCCTGATTTCGTTTGAGGAAGATACAAATATGGAACAAGCCGTCATTTCCGGCATCGCCTTCAACCGCGATGAAGCCAAGATCACCATCCTGGGCGTGCCCGATAAACCTGGCGTCGCCTTCCACATCCTCGGCCCCGTCGCCGACGCCAACATCGAAGTGGACATGATCATCCAGAACCAGTCGGTCGACGGCAAGACCGACTTCACCTTCACCGTCACCCGCGGCGAATACCAGAAAGCCATGGCCGTGCTCGAAGGCGTCAAGGCCGACATCGGCGCCGCCAGCGTGATCGGCGACGCCAAGGTATCGAAAGTGTCGGTGGTGGGCGTCGGCATGCGCAGCCACGTCGGCGTCGCCTCCCAGATGTTCCGCACCCTGTCGGAAGAGGGCATCAACATCCTGATGATCTCCACCTCCGAAATCAAGATTTCGGTGCTGATCGACGAGAAATACATGGAGTTGGCAGTACGCGCCCTGCACAAAGCCTTTGAACTCGAAAAAGAATAGATTTTTCGAATTTTTTGCGCGGTTCCATTGACCGAAGTGCTGCTGAACCGGTATTATCGCGGTCTTCTGATGTAGCAATTTGCTGCAACAGAATGGAGACGTGGCCGAGTGGCCGAAGGCACATCCCTGCTAAGGATGCATACGGCTTATACCTGTATCGTGGGTTCGAATCCCACCGTCTCCGCCAGAAATAAAAGAAAATGGCCTCCCCTGCGGGAGGCCATTTTTTTTATTTCGGACGGAGACAGTGGGATTCGAAGGGTTGGGCCTACCGGCCCAACCCTCTCCGAATCGCCCATCTTCTGCCGCTGCGCGGCAGGGCGCCTGAGGCGCCTCGTCTCGCCTTCTGACTGCTGCCGCTGCGTGGCAGCGCACCCCCCCGGGCGCAGCGCCTCCGGCGCCCAAAGTGAAGCCGCGCTCCGCGCGCTGAATGCCGTAAAAGCGGACAGATGGGGACGCGTCTGACCCGGCGTTTGGTGAGAGCACCCCGGCCAGCTACCTGGACACCTTTGCGGGCCTGACGTTTTCGATGCCTTAGGCCGGGTGCAAATCAGCTGACATGTCGCATTGGCGTTGGACGGCCCGGCGCGATAGTCCCGCTAATTACTCGTAAATCCACTCGATTGCAGCGGCGTGATTGTAGTGCTGAAATTAATTGGTAAGGTGAAAGGGAGTAGGGTGGTCAAGGTCTTGAACTGAACCGGATCGCAACTGGAGGCGACGGCTGGATCGCACAGGCGAACGCGGACGAAGCGGGCACAGTCTGCGCTGTAAGGGTCGATCACGCACTGCTTGCGGTTTTGGTTCGCATTCCACGATGAGCCGGATGAGATTGGTTTCAGTGTGAAGTTGCCGTCGGTTCCCTTTTCCATCCATAGGTAATCGATGCGGATGGCGTCGTCGCGGATTTCCGGACTCAAGGCCAAGGTGCCGGCGCTGGTGCGGTACACGGCGCCCTGCCGAATTTGTGCGAGCGCGGCAGTGTCGGCCGGATCGGTGACCGAAGCGGCGGACGCGGCGCGGCGAGTCCCGTCGTAGACTGCGTTAAAAATGAACATCACCCTCGCGATTTCAATGATGCTAAACATCACAAGGAAGAACATACCCATGAGCAGCGCGAATTCCACGATGGTTGCGCCAGCTTGCCGGGATTGGCGGGCTTGGCAGGCATTCACGCGCGCCAGTGCGCGCGGGCATGGACAGTTAGTTGCCGGCATATCTGATCCTCGCATCGGCGCGCAGCCACAGCCCTTCAGTGCCGAAAATGCCGTCGGTGTAGTTGGTGAGGAAAATATCGTAGATCCGCATCCTGACAGTGACGCTGATTTCCGCAGGCACCGCGTCGCCCAAGCAGGTAACGCCGTCGCAAGTGATGTCGATCTTAACCTTCTGGGCGACGCCATTGATATCGCTGCCCAGGTTGAGTTGGGCAACTTCCAGCTGGGCGATTGTTCTGGCGAGTCGGACGATTGCGATTTCGTCGCCGTCAAGGGCGCTCGTCGCGATTTCTGCTTTTTTTGCCATGGCGACGGTGAGGGCCGCGTCGTGCGCCGCTTTCTGCGCCGCCGTGTAGCTCCAGGTCAAGCGGCCGAACAGAAGAATGAAGGCGATTAACAGCGTCATCACAGGCAGGATGACGGCAAATTCCACGGCGGCGATACCGGCCTGGCGGCTAAGGGGGGACAGTGGGCGTTTCATTTGAATAGTCCGACGTAGCCTTCGATTCGTTCAAGGGGAATCACGCCGGCGAATTCGGCGGCCAGCGCGTTCGCTGTAGCGGGCACCGTCATAAAGAAGCGCCCTATCGCAACCACGTCCGCACTACTGGTTGGTGCCGTGGCGCAACTGATCAAGGGGAGGTTCAAGACGCGGCGGTCGCGCAACCCGGGCCGGTGCGCCGAGGCGGGGTATGCAAGGTTGTTTCCCGAGCCAGGTTTATAGGGCGTCCCGGTGATGGTAAGCGTGGAGGGATATTTATTCACCGTCTGGCCGCCGTAGAGGGAAGGCCATGCTGTCGTATCGAAGGTGGCGTAGCCCGTGCCCGGCTCCAAAGCACCGGCCTTGTAGGCCGAGAACTTCGCTGCCCTCGCATAGGTCCACACGGGGCCAAAATCGGCAGGTGGGATGCCGGCAGTGGCCAAATACGCGGGCGAAAGATCGGCCACCGTTTGTAGTCGGCTGCCGACCGTGCTTTTGGCCGCAGTCTGGCCAGTGGGTGCGGCGGCAAACCAGGGGAAGGTGGCAGGAATTTTGGTGTAGTCGTAAGCCTTGATGTTGTAGTCCGGCGGCGCCCCGTGGGAGGTGCACGGCACCACGTCAAACTCATCAAAGCGGGAATTTAGCTGGTGGTATAGCGCGCCCAGCGGAAACGGCGATTTCACAGCGATGGCGTCGCCCGTCACCCGGGGAATGCTGATCGTACCGGAACAGACGTACGGTTCGATGGCCGAGCCAGTCATGTCGGCCGCATTGCCCGCAGTTCCAGGCATGGCAAGTGGGTTGACAACGAAGTTGAGCGGCGATGTACCGGTAGGATTAAGCTGCATCAAGTCATAAGCAATGCCGCGTCGAAAGCCGTACTCCACCAGTTCGTCGTAGCCTGCGGCGTTGTTACGCGAGGTCGCGGGCTGGTCGGACATAGCGCAGATTGCGAGGGGCGTCACCTCCATGCCGGTACGCCCGGCCACGGCATCGGTGCTGATGTTCAACATGCTGAACTGTGAGCCGAGCACAGGCATTATCGCGGGAAAAACCGTACCGGCGTCCGCGAATTCGCCGGTATCGACCTTGACATAGAAAAACCGCTGTGGCGCCGCTCTCGCCGCTGAGGAATCGATCCAGCTTCCGTTGCGGTCGGGCGAATCGCTAAAGCGTACCGAGGCCGCGGACCAGCTGATTGTCGACGTGTAGTTCTTGTATTTGAAAGTAGACACGATAGCTTGGGCCGCGGTCATAGCGTTGTCGACGCCACTTGCGGTACCGTTGAGGTTTCTCGCTGAACTCAGGGCGATTGTTTCTGCCAGGTTTTTCATCTCCGCACCGCGGTTGTGCACCATGCCGACATCGATCGCCAAGGCACAAAAACCCAACAGGGGGATCATCATCACCCCGAAAACCACGGCTATCGCACCGCCTTGTCGGGCAGACCTTCGCCCGCGGTTTATTGCACGATGGCGCAGAGCGTCGTTGTGCGGAGCGGTCGGCGTAATGCCCTTTTTGGAATGCATGGTCGGTGCCTCGCTTGCGTCAGCATTTACTGACTGTTTGAAAGTTGTTGAATGAACGCAACAAGGTCAGTGTAAGTTCGGGCGCTGGAAGGCTATTGATATTTGGCATGGACGAGGCCGTTTGTTGTCCCAAGTCAGCCGCGCATCCCACCGCTTACGCAAGCACATGCGAGACTTTGACGCCCAGCAGAAAGACGATCTGGGTTCAAGGCGGTCGTACAAGAAGTATGTTCGCGCAGCGGCGGCGGGGTATTTTCGCTTTCCACGAATCACGCTGTGGTTTCCGTCGAAGGCCGTCGCCAGGGCGATGTAATCGTCGCCGCCTTGCAGTCCCCTCCAACCACAGCTGCCCTTGCCCCCGATGCGCTGGTAAGCGAAGCGCTTGCGCTGTTCGGCTATGCGCATGCTGATCTCGACATGCGCGTTCCCCCTGCCGTCGCCAACGCGGGCGCGAGCCATTTGATTCTTGCGCTCGGCAGCCGCAGCGCGCTGGCGGCGATGACGTACGAGCTCGATACCGGTCGTGCGCTGATGCGGCGCTGGGGACTGACGACGATCGCGCTGATGGTTGTCGAAAACGAGCAGACCTTTCACTCCCGTAATCCCTTCGCTTCCGGGGGGGTGCTGGAAGATCCGGCGACCGGCGCAGCAGCGGCAGCGTTCGCGGGCTACCTGCGTGACCTCGGATGGCAGCACGGCGGCGTGATCGACATTCTGCAGGGCGACGACATGGGCGTTCCGTCACGGCTGCGCGCCGAAACTCCCCGGGAGAAGGGCAGTTCGATCCGCGTCTCCGGCACTGCGCGGCAGATGCCGCACTGATAGCGGAGAGAATTCAACGACAGTCACCTCTTGCATTGCTTAGAAATAATCGTCATCGTCAGATAAACAAGTCGTTTGCGCTGCGCGGGCCGAGTACCTGTCCAGTTGTCCGACTTGCTGCTCCGCGTGAACCGGATCCGGCGTCGATACCCCTCATCGACCGCGGCGCGGATTTTCTGTTGGCGGAACTGGCGAGAGTGCAATAAGCAAGCGAAAGCAAACTTCCATGTTTGCGCGTTTTTCCACTGTCGCCGGCGAACGCGGTGCTGCTAATGCGGAACGCGATATTCGCGGCTTCGCGCTCAAATTTTATACAGAGCAGGCCAATTGGGACCTGGTGGGCAATAACACGCCGGTTGTTTTCATTCGCGACCCGCTCACGTCCGGCAGAGTGTTGCGCTTGACCACCCCCAGCCAACTTGCATATCATCAATACTCCCTGCGTCCGTCCCCAGCCACCTTCAAGGAGCAACAATGT
>JBJMVV010000228.1:0-5401 GCA_045810505.1 Massilia sp. | reverse complement strand
TGTCGCAGGGCGGCGACTGGGGCGCCATCATTGCCCAGGTGATGGCCGTGCAGGCGCCGCCGGGGCCGCTGGGCATTCACACCAATATGCCGGGCACGGTGCCGCCCGCCGTGGTGCAGCAGGTCCGCACCAAGACGCCTGTGCCGGCCAGTTTCTCGGCGGCCGAAAAAGCCGCCTATGCCAAGCTCGACATCTTCTACAACAAGGGCTTTGGTTACGCCGAAATGATGAACACGGTGCCGCAAACCATCGGCTACGCCCTGGCCGACTCGCCGGTGGCGATGGCGGCCTTCTTCTACGACAAATTTTCCGCCTGGACCTACAGCGGCGGCCAGCCGGAAACTGTGTTCAGCCGTGACGAAATGCTCGACGATATTTCACTGTACTGGTTCACCAACAGCGGCACCTCCTCCTCGCGCTCCTACTGGGACGCGGCCCAGGGCGAGGGTGGCCCGTTCACGGCCATCGATATCGCCAAGGTGCCCGTCGCGGTGACGGTGTTCCCCGGCGAAATTTATCAGGCGCCCCGCAGCTGGGGCGAACAATCCTTCCACAAGCTGATCTATTGGAACGA
The DNA here is from genome assembly GCA_045810505.1 of Massilia sp. Lineage (GTDB taxonomy): Bacteria > Pseudomonadota > Gammaproteobacteria > Burkholderiales > Burkholderiaceae_D > JAFCUW01. Next base: position 4,827 of record JBJMVV010000228.1, on the reverse strand, counting down.
GGTCGACAAGGGCGGCCACTTCGCCGCCTGGGAGCAGCCCGAGCTGTTCAGCAGCGAAATGCGCGCCGCTTTCCGTTCCCTGCGCGCCAGTGCGCAATAGTCATCTCAAGGAGGCAAACAATGTCCGGGCAAACAATCGACCGCCGCCGCTTCCTCGGCACCGGTCTCATGGCCTTCGCGGCCGCGGAACTGGGCAGCAGCACGGCGCCGGCGCAGGCCGCCGCCGGCGCCGCCGGTGGAGCAGCCAGCAGTTTCGGCACGCTCAAGCAGGTCAATGCGGGCGTACTGAGCATCTCTTACGCCGAGGCGGGGCCGGCCAGCGGGCCGGCTGTGCTGCTGCTGCACGGCTGGCCCTACGACATCCACACCTATGCCGACGTCGCGCCCATGCTGGCCGCGGCCGGCTACCGGGTGATCGTACCCTTCATGCGCGGTTACGGCGGCACCCGCTTTCTCTCGCCGGACACGCCGCGCAACGGCCAGCAGGCGGCGCTGGCGGTGGACATGATCGCCCTGATGGATGCCCTCAAGATCGAACGCGCCATCATGGGCGGCTGCGACTGGGGCGCCCGCACCGCCGACATCGTCTGCGCCAACTGGCCGGACCGCTGCAATGGCCTGGTCTCGGTCAGCGGTTACCTGATCGGCAGCCAGGAGGCGGGCAAGGCGCCGCTGCCGCCGGAAGCGGAACTGCAGTGGTGGTACCAGTATTATTTTGCGACCGAGCGGGGGCGCGCCGGCTATACAAAATACCGCCGCGAATTTTCAAAGCTGATCTGGAAACTGGCTTCGCCATCCTGGAAGTTCGACGACGCCACCTTCAACCGCAGCGCCGCCGCCTTCGACAATCCCGATCATGTCGCCATCGTGATTCACAACTACCGCTGGCGCCTGGGCCTGGCCGAGGGCGAAGCCAAGTACGCGGAACTGGAAAAGCGCCTGGCGCTGGGCCCGGTCATCAGCGTGCCCACCGTCACGCTCGAGGGCGACAACAATGGCGCGCCTCATCCGGAGTCCAGCGCCTACGCCAAGAAGTTCACGGGCAAATACGCCCACCACCTCATCACGGGCGGGATCGGCCACAACCTGCCCCAGGAGGCGCCGCGCGCCTTTGCCGATGCGGTCATCGAAGTGGCGAAGTGGTGAGCGAGGGCCAGCCATGAACGCCCTGCTCGATGCTGTGCTGGAAGCCCACGGCGGGCTGGCGCGTTTCAACCGTCATGAAACCGTCAGCGTGACCGTGCTGACCGGCGGTGCCTTGTGGGAAAGCAAGGGCATTGTCATGGACGCTTTCGAACGCCGCGCCACCGCCGCCACAAGCCGGGAATGGTCCAGCGTGACCCCGTTCGGCAATCCCGGCTGGGTGATGAACTTCGTGCCCGAACGAATTGAAGTGCTCGATGAACAGCAGAAAGTGGTGGCAGAACGCGACCATCCCCGTGCGGCCTTCGCCGGCCACGGCCGCTTCACGCCGTGGGATCCGATGCACCGCGCCTACTTCAACGGCTACGCCCTGTGGACCTACCTGACCTCGCCGTTCCTGCTGGCGCTGCCCGGGGTGGCGGTCAGCGAAGTGGCGCCGTGGCTGGAAGGACGCGACAGCTGGCGGGTGCTGCGCGCCGTGTTCCCGGATTCGATCGCCAGCCACAGCCGCCAGCAGGATTTTTATTTCGACAGCGACTACCTGCTGCGCCGCCACGATTACCAGGTCGATGTCGCCGGGGGCTTTGCGGCCGCCCAGTACATCGATGGCATGCACGAGGTCGACGGCCTGATGTTTCCGCGCAAACGGCGGGCGTATCCACGCCTGGACAACGGCCAGCCGCAGCGCGAACAGTTGCTGGTGTCGATCGATCTGTCCGACTACGCCTTGCGCTGACGGGGCGCAGCCGTTCACTGCCTGCGTGCCGCAATGCAGTCTTTGGCGGCAAGCAATTGTCAAACCTATCATATTAGGGGATGCTGGCCGTTTCAGCCCACAGGTAAGCCATGTTTTCCGACCTTGAACTCACCGGCCGCAGCCGCACCCATGTGATCCAGTACGAGCACCCTCGTTACGCGGCCACGGCGGCGACCGCGTCGGCCTTCATGGCCATGCGCGCGGCGGCCAAAGCCGACGGCATCGACCTGGTGCCCTACGCATCGTTTCGCGATTTCAATGCGCAACTGCGTATCTGGAACAAGAAGTTCGCCGGCAAGAAAACCCTGTTCGATTACGAGGAGCGCGGCCGCGATTTCGCCGCCCTCGGCCCGCAGGAGCTGGTCTGGGCCATCCTGAACTGGCATTCCCTGCCCGGCGCCAGCCGGCGCCACTGGGGCACCGACATCGATGTGGTCGACCAGGCCGTCATGCCGGAAGGTTACAAGCCCAGCCTGTTGCCATCGGAAGCGGGCGAAGGCGGCCTGTTTCACCCCCTGCACCGCTGGCTCGACATCCACATGGGCTCCTTCGGTTTCTTCCGTCCCTACCAGGAGGCGGCCGGCGGCATGTATCCCGAGCCCTGGCACCTGAGCTTCGCACCCGAATCGGCCGGCCTGGAACGGCGCCTCGAGCCCGCCGTCCTGCGCGGCGCACTGGCCGATGCGGACATGCTGGGCAAGGACGTGGTGATGGATATGCTGCCGCAGATTATCGAGCGGCATGTGTGGAACGTGGCCCAGCCTTGACGCCACCCTGGCGGCGCTGCGCTGAAAAGCGCAAAAAAGCGGCGCTCCCGTCCTCGTCACGTGGGCGCCGCAAGTACCGCGGAGACATCGGTGAGGGCCCGGCGGCTAGTCGCCGGCCGCCTTTTCAATCAATTTGGCCACTTCGGCATCGTGCGAGATCATCACCACGTGGGACGCGCCGGCGACGGCAACGGTCTGGCGCGACTTGGCGCGTTCGGCCATGAACGCGTGCGCCTTGGCGGGAATGTTCTTGTCCAGCGAGCCATAAATAAAGTAGGAGGGCAGCGTTTTCCACGGTGGTGCGACGGGCGAATTTTCATTCAGGGCCGCGTCGGTCACGGGGCGCTGGTTGACCGCCATCAGCACGGCGGCCTTGGCCGGCACATCGGCGGCGAACTGGGCGTGGAATTTGGCGGGCAGGATGTACAGGTCCTTGCCGCCATCGGCCAGGGCGACCGGCGGCGCCAGGGTGGGACCGAGCGTGCCACCGGGGAACTTGCCGCTCAGGGTCGCCGCGCTCTCGCCCTTGTCGGGCGCGAAACCGGCGACATACACGAGACTTTTAACATTCTTGTTCTCGCCCACGCCGGCGGTGATGACGCTGCCGCCATAGGAGTGCCCGACCAGCACCACCGGCCCGGCCACGCTCTTGACCAGGCTGGCGACATAGGCGCCGTCGCCGGCCACGCTGCGCAAGGGGTTGGCCGCGGCGATCACGGTGTAGCCGTCGGCAATCAGGCGGGTGCTCACCTTGTCCCAACTGGTGGAGTCGGCAAAAGCGCCGTGCACCAGGATGATGGTCGGCTTGGCGCCGGCAGCGACACTGTTCGCAGCCAGCGCGGCGCCGAGCAGGGTGATGGCAATGGACAGATGGGTCTGAAAGCGGGTCTGAGAGCCGGTATGAAAACGCATGGCAAGTTCCTCGTTCAAGTCCGGGCGAGCCGGGTTGGTCTGTGAATGGGTGGGATGCAGGCGCGGTGTTTCAGTCGGTGGCCGCCTTTTCAATCAGTTTGCTCACTTCAAGCGGATGGGACAGCATCACGACGTGCGAGGACCCCATCACCACCATCGTCTGCTTCGCATTGGCCCGCTTGGCCATAAAGGCGTGCGCGGCTGGCGGGATATTCTTGTCGAGGGTGCCGTAGACGAAATAGGACGGCAGCGTTTTCCACGCCGCCCCCTTGCCCTTTTCATTGAGCGCCGCGTCGGTGACGGGGCGCTGGTTGACTGCCATCAGCACCGCGTCCTTGGCCGGCACATCGGCGGCGAACTGGGCGTGGTATTTGGACTGCTCAATATAAATGTCCTTGCCGCCATCAGGCAGCGCGACGGGCGGCGCCAGGGTCGGGCCGAGGGTGCTGCCGGGGAATTTACCGACCAGGTCGCCAGCGCTCTCCCCCACGTCCGGCGCCACGCCCGAGACGAACACCAGACTCTTGACATTCTTGTTGTCGGCCACCGCGTCGCTGATGACATTGCCGCCGTAGGAGTGGCCCACCAGCACCACGGGACCGGGGATGCTCTTGACGATGCTGCTCACATAGGCGCTGTCGCCGGCCACGCTGCGCAGGGGATTGGCCGCGGCGATGACGGTGTAGCCATCGGCGATCAATCTGCGGCTGACCTTGTCCCAACTGGTGGAATCGGCAAAGGCGCCGTGCACCAGGATGATGGTGGGCCGGGCCCCGGCGGCATCGGCCCAGTGGCTGGCGAGGGACAGGGCGATCGACAGCGACAGTACAGTTGCCGTGAATGGCATGGTCAGTTTGAGCTTCATGGATAGTTTCCTGGGAAAGCGCTGCGAGCCTGGCGTGGCTATGCGTCCTGGACAAGGACAATGAGTACTTGCAAGGATTGTACGCAGGGAAAAGATTGACGGAATGACGCTATTGGCAATTGAGCATTGCGGCGGACACAGCAAACAATGGCGTCGCTTTGCATGGGCGTGGCACGGGCCCCGTGCAGTGGCCGAGAAATGCTCAATTGCCGGGGCAGGCGTACTGGATCTCTTGTCGCTACGTAAAATCAAGCGGCACGCCCATTTCGACCGCAGCAAAGCGGACCCGTCCGGCCGCCCGTCCGCGCGGCCATCTTCATCTACACGAGGCCTCTCATGCAGCGAACTATTTACCAAGCCGGCCCCGGCGCCCGATTCAGCCG